>NZ_JAAVJB010000040.1 GCF_012034385.1 Streptomyces spiramenti | reverse complement strand
TCGGCGGCCCGAGCCGCCGCAGCCGCGCGCTCGCACTCGGCGAGCGTGTGCCCGGCCAGACGTGCCCGCACGTAGGGGATCGACGCGGCACCCATCGACAGGCTGGTCACCCCGAGGCCGGCCAGCACGCACGCCAGCACCGGGTCGGAGGCCGCCTCGCCGCAGACCCCGCAGCTGCGCCCCTCGGCCTTGGCAGCCTCAGCGGACATGGCGACCAGGTCCAGCAGCGCCGGCTGCCACGGGTCCTGCCAGCGGGAGAGCGCGCCCACCTGCCGGTCCGCCGCGAAGGTGTACTGGGCCAGGTCGTTGGTCCCCAGCGAGAGGAACTCCACCTCCTGGAGCAGCGCCCGCGCCCGCAGCGCCGCGGAAGGCACCTCGACCATCACCCCGGCCCGCGCGGGCAGACCGGCCTCCCGGCAGGCGTCGGCGAACTCCCGCGCGTCGCCCGGGCCGGCCACCATCGGTGCCAACACCTCCAGGTAGGCCGACTGTCCCTCGGCTGCCTCCCCCAGCGCCCGCAGCTGGTCCAGCAGCACCTCACGCCGAGTCAGCAACGCCCGCAGCCCCCGAACGCCCAGCGCGGGGTTCGGTTCGTCCGCGGGGTTCAGGTAGGAGAGCGGCTTGTCGGCACCGGCGTCCAGCACCCGCACCACCACCCGGCCGTCGGGGAACGCCGCCAGCACCTGGCGGTACGCCTCGGCCTGCTCCGCGACGGACGGCGGCTGCGCGCCGTCCGCCCCGTCGCCGAGGAAGAGGAACTCGGTCCGGAACAGCCCCACCCCCTCCGCGCCCGCCTCGACCGCCGCCGCGACGTCGCCGGGTCCGCCGATGTTGGCGAGCAGCGGTACCTTGTGGCCGTCGGAGGTCGCCCCCGGCCCTCGGGCCTCGCCCAGCGCGGCCCGGCGCTGCGCGTCGCGCCGCTCCAGCGCCGCCCACTCCTCGGCGCCCGGGTCGACCACGACCTCGCCGCTCTCGCCGTCCACGGCCACGACCGTGCCCTCGGCGAGCTCGCCCGCCCCCGGCAGCGCCACCACCGCAGGTACCCCCAGCGCGCGCGCAAGGATAGCGCTGTGGCTGGTGGGTCCGCCCTCCTCGGTCACGAACCCGAGCACCAGCGCCGGGTCGAGCAGCGCGGTGTCCGCCGGGGCCAGGTCACGGGCGATCAGGACGAACGGGCCGTCGCTGTCGGGCACTCCGGGCATCGGCACCCCGAGCAGCCGCGCCAGGATCCGGTTGCGGACGTCGTCGAGGTCCGCGACCCGTCCGGCCAGGTACTCGCCCGCGGCGGCGAGCAGTTCGCGGTAGGCGGCGAACGCGTCGTGCACCGCCTGCTCGGCGATGTCGCCCGACCCGATCCGCCGCTCCACGTCGGCGGCCAGTTCGGGGTCGCGCGCCATCAGCGCCTGCGCCTCCAGCACGGCCTGTGCCTCGCCTCCCGCCAGCGCGCCGCGCGCCTCCAGGTCCGCGGCCACCGCCTCGACGGCCCGTGCGGCGCGTTCACGCTCCCGTGGCGCCTCGCCCGCCGCCAGGCGTCTCGCCGGCGGTTCCAGCACCGCCGTCCCCATGTGACGCACCTCGCCACGGGCCACCCCGTGACTCACGCCGACACCCCTCAACCTCGCGTCCATCTCACCTGTCTCCGGTCTCAGTTCCAGCTGAACAGCACGTCACCTGCCCGGACGTCGCGTCCGGTACGCAGTCCCGTGAGGTCGACGGCCGACGCCTCCAGGGCGATCACCGGACACACCGGGGACCGACCGGACGCCGCGACCGCCGCCGGGTCCCACCGCACCAGCGGTTGGCCCCGTCGTACGTTGTCGCCCTTACCCACCAGCGGCTCGAATCCCTCCCCGGCCAGCTGCACGGTGTCGATCCCGAGGTGGGTCAGCACCGCTCTGCCGGCCGCGTCCACCACCACGAAGGTGTGCGCCTGGAGGGAGACGACGATGCCGTCGAGCGGGGCCAGCGCCTCCAGCGGAACCCGTGCCGGGTCCACCGCGCCCCCGGGGCCGACGAGCGAGTCGGCGAACACCGGGTCCGGCACGTCCTCCAGAGTGACGACCCGTCCGGCGAGCGGCGACGAGACGGTGGTCATGGGCAGCCTCCCTCGGAGGCGCCCGACCGGGCGCCGACCCTTTTCGGACGTTTGTGCCGCTACACGAGCGTACGTCACGGAACCGTTCGGCTCAGCTCCACCCTCCGTGACCGTCCACCGTGCCACCCTCACCCGGTGCCACCGGCCGCTGCCGATAGGGTCTGCACAGCCGCCGTCGGGAACGCCGGCACCTTACGAACACGGGAGGGCTCCACCAGTGGAGGTCCAACAGACAGGCGTGCAGACCGACCGGGTCTTCACCGTCCCGAACCTGCTGAGCATGGCACGCCTGGCCGGGGTCCCCCTCTTCCTCTGGCTGGTGCTCTCCCCGGTGTTCGGCGGCCCGAGCATGGACGGCTGGGCGCTGCTCGTCCTCGCCCTCAGCGGGGTGAGCGACTACCTCGACGGCAAGCTCGCCCGCCGCTGGAACCAGGTCAGCAACCTCGGCCGGATCCTGGACCCCGCCGCCGACCGGCTCTACATCCTGGCCACGCTCGTCGCCCTCACCTGGCGCGACATCCTCCCCTGGTGGATCACCGCGCTGCTCCTGCTGCGCGAGCTGTGCCTGCTCGTCGCCGTCCTGGTCCTGGACCGTCGCGGCTACGCGCCGCCGGAGGTCAACTTCCTCGGCAAGGCCGCGACCTTCAACCTCATGTACGCCTTCCCGCTGCTGCTCCTCAGCGATGGTTCCGGCACCGTCGCGTCGCTGGCCGCGATTTTCGGATGGGCGTTCGCCACCTGGGGTACGGCGCTGTACTGGTGGGCAGGGATCCTCTACGTGGTCCAGGTCCGCCGACTTCTGAAGGCGGACTCCGCGGCCGACTGATCCCGCCTCCGGCAGTGTCGCTGAGGTCCGGCACGCCGTTCCGGCGGCCACCCCTGTCCCGCCCCGCTGTGCGGGCGTACTCGTCCGGACGGGCGCAGTCGGCATGACTGTCCGCTCTGCGAGGAGGACACTTCCACTATGAAGGCCGTCGTAATGGCAGGAGGCTCCGGCACCCGGCTCCGGCCGATGACCGCGAGCATGCCCAAACCGCTGCTGCCCGTGGTGAACCGACCGATCATGGAGCACGTACTGCGGCTCCTGAAGCGCCACGGGCTCACCGAGACCGTGGTGACGGTCCAGTTCCTCGCCTCCCTCGTCAAGAACTACTTCGGCGACGGCGAGGAACTCGGCATGGAGCTCACCTACGCCAACGAGGAGAAGCCCCTCGGTACCGCCGGAAGCGTGAAGAACGCCGAGGAGGCGCTGAAGGACGACTCCTTCCTCGTCATCTCCGGCGACGCGCTCACCGACTTCGACCTGACCGAACTGATCCGCTTCCACCGGGAGCGCGGCGCCCTGGTCACGGTCTGCCTCACCCGGGTGCCCAACCCGCTGGAGTTCGGCATCACCATCGTCGACGACGAGGGGCGCGTCGAGCGGTTCCTGGAGAAGCCCACCTGGGGACAGGTCTTCTCCGACACCGTCAACACCGGCATCTACGTCATGGAGCCCGAGGTCTTCGACTACGTCGACCCCGACGTCCCCGTCGACTGGTCCGGCGACGTCTTCCCCCGCCTGATGAAGGAGGGCAGGCCCGTCTACGGCTACGTCGCCGAGGGCTACTGGGAGGACGTCGGCACGCACGAGAGCTACGTCAAGGCGCAGGCCGACGTCCTGGAGGGCAAGGTCGACGTCGAGATCGACGGCTTCGAGATCTCTCCGGGCGTCTGGGTCGCCGAGGGCGCGGAGGTCCACCCCGACGCCACGCTGCGCGGTCCGCTGTACATCGGCGACTACGCCAAGGTCGAGACCGGTGCCGAGATCCGCGAGCACACCGTCGTCGGCTCCAACGTCGTGGTGAAGTCCGACGCCTTCCTGCACCGGGCGGTCATCCACGACAACGTCTACATCGGCCCGCAGACCAACCTGCGCGGCTGCGTGGTCGGGAAGAACACGGACGTCATGCGCGCCGCGCGCATCGAGGACGGCGCGGTCATCGGCGACGAGTGCCTGATCGGCGAGGAGTCGATCATCCAGGACACCGTCCGGGTCTACCCCTTCAAGACCATCGAGGCCGGCGCCTTCGTCAACACCTCGGTCATCTGGGAGTCCCGGGGCCAGGCGAACCTCTTCGGCGCGCGCGGCGTCACCGGCATCCTCAACGTCGAGATCACCCCCGAGGTGGCCGTGCGGCTGGCCAGCGCCTACGCGACGACGCTCAAGAAGGGCGCCACCGTCACCACCGCCCGCGACCACTCGCGGGGCGCCCGCGCCCTCAAGCGGGCCGTCATCTCCGCGCTCCAGGCGTCGGCCATCGACGTCCGCGACCTGGAGAACGTGCCGCTGCCCGTGGCCCGCCAGCAGACGGCACGCGGCAGCGCCGGCGGCATCATGATCCGCACCACTCCGGGCGTCCCCGACTCCGTCGACGTGATGTTCCTCGACGAGCACGGTGCCGACCTCTCCCAGGCCGGTCAGCGCAAGCTGGACCGTGTCTACGCCCGTCAGGAGTTCCGGCGCGCCTTCCCCGGCGAGATCGGCGACCTCCGGTTCCCGGCCAGCGTCTTCGACGCCTACACCGGGTCCGTCCTGCGCGCCGTGGACACCAGCGGCGTCCGCGAGGCCGGTATGAAGGTCGTCGTGGACGCCGCACACGGCAGCGCCGCCCTCGTCCTGCCGAGCCTCCTCGGCAAGCTGGGGGTGGACGCCCTGACGATCAACGGCGGTCTGGACGAGGCACGACCCACCGAGACCGCCGAGGAACGGGCCGCCGCCCTCGTGCGGCTCGGGGAGATCGTGGCCTCCGCGCGGGCCGCGTTCGGCGTCCGGTTCGACCCGGTGGGCGAGCAGCTCTCCATCGTCGACGAACGCGGTCGCGTGGTGGACGACCACCGCGCCCTCCTGGTCATGCTCGACCTGGTGGCCGCCGAGCGGCGCAGTGGCCGTGTCGTCCTGCCCGTCACCACCACGCGCATCGCCGAGCAGGTCGCCGCCTACCACGGCACCCAGGTCGCGTGGACCACGACGTCGCCCGACGACCTCACCCGGGCTGCGGCCCGGGAGGCGACCGTCTTCGGCGGTGACGGACAGGGCGGCTTCATCGTCCCCGAGTTCGGCAACGTCTTCGACGCCACCGCCGCCTTCGTACTGCTGACCGGGCTGGTCGCCCGTACCCAGCTCTCGCTGAGCCAGATCGACGCCCGCATACCGCGCGCCCACGTCCTGCGCCGCGACATCGTCACCCCCTGGGCCGTCAAGGGCATGGTGATGCGCAGGGTCGTCGAGTCCGCCGAGGCCCGGCAGGTCGACACCACCGACGGCGTGCGCGTGGTGGAGTCGGACGGCAGGTGGGTGATGGTGCTGCCCGACCCCGCCGAGGCCGTCACCCATCTGTGGGCCGAGGGACCCGACGACGCCGCCGCACGCGAACTCCTCGACCGCTGGAGCGCGGTGGTCGACAGCGCCGGGGACTGACCGCCCCGGCACGCACACCGCCGGACGGGAGGGGCCCGCGCCTCACCCGTCCGGCGGCGTGCGACGATGTCCGCCATGCCCCAGCAGCCCGGCCCCGAACGTGCGGACCGCACCACGCGTCCCGACGCGTCGATGTGGCTGCTCAACGAGGTCATGGACCACCCGCTGGACGCCGGCTACGAGGAGGCCGCGCGCCGCCGTGCCGTCGACGGCACCGGGGCCGGTGGCCGACGGCTGTGGCTGATCGCCGGGCTGCTCCTCACCGCGATGGTCATCACCCTCGGTGCGCTCCAGGCCCGCGCGGGCGCGCCCGCCCTGGCGCAGGAGCGCCGCGAGCTGGCCGAGCGCGCCGAACGAGGCACCGACGAGGCGGAGTCCCTCCAGACGGAGGTCGACGACCTCCGCGACCACGTCGCCGAACTCCGCCGCGCGGCTCTCACCGGTGGCAGCGGCGGCGAGGCCGAGCTCACGGCCCTGCTCGCCGGTGCGATCGCGGTCACCGGCCCCGGGGTGGAACTCGTCCTCGACGACGCGGAGGGAGCCGGCGACGGCCTCGGCGGCGGGCCCCGCGACGGCGGCGGGTTCGCCGACACGGGACGCCTGCGCGACCGGGACCTCCAGCGGGTCGTCAACGGCCTGTGGTCCGCCGGGGCGGAGGCCGTCGCGGTCAACGGCCAGCGACTGACCGCCGTCTCCGCCATCCGCGCCGCGGGCGACGCCATCCTGGTCGACAACCGCCCCCTGGTCCCGCCGTACACGGTCCACGCCGTCGGCGACGGCGAGACGCTGCGCAGCGCCTTCGAGAGCAGCGCGGGCGGCGCGACCCTGGAATCGCTGCGCGAGCACTACGGCATCCGCGGTTCCCTGTCGGAGAGCGAGGAGCTGCGGCTGCCGGCCGCCTCGCAGCTCGTCCTGCGCAGCGCGACCCCGGTGGTGCCCGGCGACTCCGACGAGGGGGACGAGGGCGACGGCCCGGACCCCGACGGCACCGCCACCCCGGGAGCGGTCGACGAGGACGCCGAGACCCAGGAACCAGGGTGGGAGGCACCGGGGCAGCAGGCACCGGGCCCGCCCGGCAACGTTGGAGAGGAACACACACCGTGATCGCCGTTCTCGGGCTGGTGCTCGGCATCGTGGTCGGGGTCATCACCCGGCCCGTCGTGCCCACGGGCATGGAGCCCTATCTGCCCATCGCCGTCGTGGCCGCGCTCGACGCCGTCTTCGGCGGTCTGCGTGCCCGGCTGGACGGGAAGTTCGACGACAAGGTCTTCGTGGTCTCCTTCCTCTCCAACGTCGTCGTGGCCGCGCTGATCGTCTTCCTCGGTGACCAGCTCGGGGTCGGGGCGCAGTTGTCCACCGGCGTCATCGTGGTCTTCGGGATCAGGATCTTCTCCAACGCGGCGTCCATCCGCCGCCACATCTTCCGGGCGTGATGGCACATGAGCGACCAGCACCGCAGGCCGGGGGACGGCGGGGAACGCCGACCCGGTGAGGACACCGGCCCCGGCGGCCCGCCCGGACGGTGGCCGCCCCCTTCGGGGGCGACGCCCCGCCCCGAGGGCCCCGTACCGCCGCCCGCCAGGTCCGGCACCACCCCGGGCGCGCCCGGCGTACCCCCGGCCGGTCGGCCTTCTCGGCTCGGCTCGGACGTGCCCGGCACGGCCTCGGCGCCCCCGCCCCGCTCCGCTGCCGGTGACGGCGCCGGAGAGGCCGGCGCTCCCGGACCCCGGCGGCCCTCCTGGGCCCGCGGCGCCGAGGAGCGGTCGACCGAAGACGCGCGGGAGCCCGAGGCGGACGGGGCCGCTCCGGCCCCGCCGACCGGGCGGGCGGCGTTGATCTCGGGGCTGTGGCCCCCGCGGGCCACGCGCGCCCAGCTGATCGTCGCCGCCCTCCTCTTCGTCCTGGGGCTCGGCCTGGCCGTCCAGATCCGCGCCGCCGGCGAGGACGGCGCGTTGCGGGGCGCCCGCCCCGAGGACCTGGTGCGCATCCTCAGCGACCTCGACGAGCGGACCAAGCGGCTCGACGAGGAGCGCGGCACCCTGGAGCGGCAGCGGACCGAGCTGGAGTCCAGCTCCGACCAGGCCGACGAGGCGCGCCGGCAGAACCGCGAGCGCGAGCTGCAACTCGGCGTCCTGGCAGGTACGGTGGCCGCCACCGGTCCGGGGATCGAGGTGCGTGTCTCCGACCCGCAGGGGGCCGTCGGCGCCGACCGGCTCCTGGACGCCGTCCAGGAACTGCGCGCCGCCGGCGCGGAGGCGCTGCAGATCAACGGTGTGCGCGTTGTCGCCAGTACCTCGTTCGTGGACGACGCCGACCGGGTACTGGTGGACGGCGAGCCCGTCGAGCGCCCCTTCCGGGTGGATGTGATCGGCAGACCGCAGGACCTGGAGCCCGCCCTGAACATCCCGGGAGGTGTCGTGCAGTCGCTGGACAAGGAGGGTGCGACCGTCACGGTCAACCGTCCGGACGAGGTGACCGTGGACGCCTTGCGGTCCGCGGAGCCGCCTGACTACGCTCGGTCGTCCTCGTGATCTGGCCGGAACCGGCGGCGGGGCCGGGCGGTCGGGACGCCCCTGGTGAGAGAAACTGATCGTGGGAAAGCGGGCGTTGCCGCAGATGTCGGAGGCGCCCTGTGAGAGACAATGGAACGCCCGCCCCGACCGGCGGGCGGACTGGTGCGAGGGGAATCGTCGGTGAGTTTTTTCGCTAAGTTGTTCGGCAGGCGGCAGGGCGGCACGGAGAGTGCGGCACGGCATCGCGCCGGTCGGCCGGGCGAGACCCCTGGTTCGCCGTCGTCCGAGGAGGGGGCACGCCCGCTCTTCCGGGACGAGGTGACCGGTGCGGCCTCGACCGGTGGCGGCGGCATAGCTCCGGGTGCCGGCGGCGAAGTCGCGGCCTGCCCGAGGTGCGGCAACCAGAACACGGCCGGCAGCCGTTTCTGCTCCCAGTGCGGCAACCCGCTGCGGGCGGGTGGCACGGTGCCGGAGGGGTCCTCGGAGACCACCTCCACGATGTCCATCAGCAGCATCGAGGCCTACGCGGCCGAGATGACCGGCCAGCAGGCGGCTCCCGCCCTCTCGGCCGAGGCGCAGGCGGCCGTGGACGCCCTCCCCCCGGGGTCGGCTCTGCTCATCGTGCGGCGCGGCCCCAACTCGGGCAGCCGCTTCCTGCTGGACAGCGACGTCACCACGGCCGGGCGCCACCCGCAGAGCGACATCTTCCTGGACGACGTGACGGTCTCGCGCCGCCACGTGGAGTTCCAGCGGCTCGTGGAGGGCGGGTTCTCCGCGAAGGACAAGGGCAGCCTCAACGGGACCTACGTCAACCGGGAGCCCATCGACGGCGCGGCCGTGGTGCTGGCCACGGGCGACGAGGTGCAGATCGGGAAGTACCGCCTCGTCTTCTACGCCGGCGGCTGACGTGCGCGGGCGCGTCCACGGTGCGGCCCGGCCGCCGTGGACGTGCCCGACTATCCAAACCGACCGGGCTCGGCCTAGGGTTGCTGTGTGAACCAGCTCGACGTCGTGGGTGTCCGGGTGGAAATGCCCAACAACCAGCCCATCGTCCTCCTGCGGGAGGCCGGGGGTGACCGCTACCTGCCCATCTGGATCGGGCCGGGCGAGGCCACGGCCATCGCCTTCGCCCAGCAGGGAATGACCCCGCCGAGGCCGTTGACGCACGACCTGTTCAAGGACGTGCTGGAGGCCATCGGCGAGGAGCTCGACGCCGTCCGGATCACCGATCTGCGCGACGGCGTCTTCTACGCCGAACTGGTCTTCGCGAGCGGCGCCGAGGTGAGCGCACGCCCCTCGGACGCCATAGCGCTCGCACTGCGCACGGGAACGCCCATCTACGGCAGTGACGACGTCCTCGACGACGCCGGCATCATCATCCCGGACGAGCAGGAGGACGAGGTCGAGCGGTTCCGCGAGTTCCTCGACCAGATCTCCCCGGAGGACTTCGGCACCAGCAACCAGTGACCCGGCGTGGCGATCGTTGACGTGTGCGGAGTGCGTGCCTAGCGTCTGTGGGGCATGTCCCGGGAGAGTGCGGCACCGGCCGCGCCGCCGGACGCCATCCCGGCGGCCCGCGCGAGCGCACGACGGACAGGCGGAACGGAGGCCGGCGTGACGAGTGACGGTGACAGGGGAGCGGTGAGCGGCGGGGTGGCGCTGCCCGCGCGGGTGCCACGACCCGCCATGGCCTGCCGGCCCGCGGTGACCGGGCTCGCCGCCGTCGAGGACGGCGAGGTCGGCTACCGCGGCCCCAGCGCGTGCGCCGCCGCGGGGATCACCTACCGCCAGCTCGACTACTGGGCGCGCACCGGGCTGGTCGAGCCCAGCCTGCGGCCGGTGCCCGGTTCGGGCACGCAGCGCCTCTACGGCTTCCGCGACGTCCTGGTGCTGAAGATCGTCAAGCGGTTGCTGGACGCCGGGGTCTCGTTGCAGTCCATCCGGGGCACGGTCCGCGCGCTGCGCACCGAGGACCTCGACTCGCTCTCCGGTGCGACGCTGCTGAGCGACGGAGCCGCCGTGTACCGCTGCTCCTCCGCCGACGAGGTCGCGGAGCTGCTGCGTGAGGGGCGCGGAGTCTTCGGGATCGCCGTCGGCGCCGTGTGGACGGATGTCGAGGCCGGTCTCGCCCGTGTGCAGTCGGAGTCGCTGACGACCGGCGAGAGCGTGGTCCCCGACCATCCGGAGGACGAACTCGCGAGGCGCCGCAACCGCTCCTGACCCGGGCACCGCGCGGCCCGCCGGGTGAGTGTCACAGCCGTGCGGCAGTATCGGACACATGCGGGCCGAACCCTCGGTGCTCCATCTCGACATGGACGCCTTCTACGCCTCGGTCGAGCAGGCCTCCAAGCCGAGTCTGCGCGGACGACCGGTCGTCGTCGGGGGAACGGGGCTGCGGGGCGTCGTCGCCACCGCCTCCTACGAGGCCCGACGCTTCGGCGTCCGGTCCGCGATGCCGGTGGCCCAAGCCCGACGGCTCTGCCCGAACGCCGCTTACCTCCATCCGCGCTTCTCGCTCTACCGCGAGGTCAGCGTCACCGTGATGGAGCTGCTGGGAGCACTCTCGCCGCTGGTGGAGCCGCTGAGCCTGGACGAGGCGTTCGTCGATCTCGCAGCGGGCCCGCTCGGCTCCGGCGGACGCCCGCCCCGGGCGCTGGAGTGTCGCAGGGTGGGGCGCGACATCCGGTCGGCGATCCGCGAGGCGACCGGCCTCGGCGCCTCGGTCGGGCTGGCCGGGTCGAAGATGCTTGCCAAGATCGCGTCGGAACGGGCCAAGCCCGACGGCCTGCTGCTGCTGGAGCCCGGAACCGAACGCGCCTTCCTCGCACCGCTGCCGGTGCGGGTGCTGCCTGGGGTCGGCCCCGCCACGGAGGCCACGCTGCGGCGCGCGGGCATCGCCACCGCCGGTGAGGCGGTGGCGGCCGGTCACGCCGAGCTGGTGCGACTGCTGGGGCAGGCCCACGGCAGCGGCCTGCACGACCTGTCGCGGGGTCTGGACGACCGCCCGGTCGTCGCCGAGCGGGACGCGAAATCGGTCTCCGTGGAGGACACCTTCGCCGAGGACCTCACCGACCGGGCGCGCGTCCGCTGGGAGGTCGACCGTCTCGCGGGGCGCTGCGTGAGCCGACTGCGGGCCGCCGGCCGCTCCGGGCGCACCGTGGTGCTCAAGGTCCGGTCGCACGACTTCACCACCGTCACCCGTTCCGAGACGCTGCGCGGGCCGACCGACGACCCGGCGGTCGTCAAGGAGGCCGCGGCCCGGCTGCTGGCAGGTGTGGACACCATCACCGGCGTGCGGCTGCTCGGGGTGGGGGTGAGCGGGCTGGCCGACTTCACTCAGGAGGACCTCTTCGCCCAGTCCGGCTGGGGCAGGGGTGTTGAGCCCGGTGGGACGGAGACCGCGGGTGAGCGGGGAGCGGGGCCCGGCTCAGGCGGTGCGCCGGACGGGCGGCCACCGGAGGAGGTGGCGGCCCGTCGGTGGCTGCCCGGCATCGACGTGACGCACCCGGAGTACGGGCCGGGTTGGGTGCAGGGGAGCGGGGTCGGCCGGGTGACCGTACGTTTTGAGACACCGGAGAGCGCTCCCGGTAGGGTCCGCACCTTCGCGGTGGAGGACCCGGAGCTCACCCCGGCCGATCCGCTGCCGCTGCCGGGGGCACCGACCGGTGGGCCGGCGTCGGCGGCGAGGGACTGAGAGCCCCACCGGGGTGACCCCCGCCGCAGGTCACAGCTCCGTGCCGCCACCGGCCGCGGCGTCGCCGCCCCGCGGGGCGGCAGCGGTGCCGCGCTCGGGGGCCGTGGGGCCGGCGAGGTGACCGAAGTCGACGTCGGGCGGCGTCCCCTTTCCTCCCGGGCGCGTCGGCTCGGACGCGCCCGGGACCTCGATGCCGTAGTGGCGGTAGAGCTCCAGCTCCTGCTCGGGCGAGAGATGCCGTCCCACTCCGAAGTCGGGGGCGCCCCGGATGAGAGAGCGCTCGAAGGGGACCCGGAGGGCGTCGTCCACCAGCTCGCTGGGCTCCAGCGGGACGAAGGCGTCCCGGCTGAACAACCCGGTGCGCACAGCCGCCCACTCGGGTTCACCGGTCGCGTCGTCCAGGTAGACCTCGTCCACGGTGCCGATCTTGGCGCCGTTGCAGTCGAATGCCTTTCGCCCGATCAGGGTGCGCGGATCGATGTCGGTCTGCACGGGTGCCTCCGCCTCGTTCTTTCGCCGTCGCTGCGGCTGTGACTGTGTGGCTCTCGACAGTGCTGCTACCCCCTTGCGCACTACGAAAGGCCAGAATCGGCACGCCGGCCAGTCGAGAACTGCCCTCCGGACGGCCCGGGAGCCCGCTGGTAGGCTCGAACACGGTTGTTGAACCCGCGCGGGAGAGTCCGCCGGCCGTGTTGCCGGTGGCGCCGAAGGAGCAAATCCTCCCCGGAATCTCTCAGGCACCCGTACCGCGCGGGCGAAGCCACTCTGGAAAGCAGAGGCGGCCCGGACGTGTCCGGTCTCGTACGCGTCCGCCTCTCACCGACGGTGAAAGCCGTGCCCCCGCGGCGCGGTGAAGCTCTCAGGTCGTGATGACAGAGGGGGAGGCGCTCGGGCACCGACGAACCGGTGCCCGCAGGCCGTGTGGACCAGGAGGCCCTCCCGACATGACCGCCAACCGTGCACCGCTCTCCGCGCTCGAACGAGGCGTACCGTTCGAGGACCGACACATCGGCCCCGACGCCGGCGACCGGGCGAAGATGCTCGCCCAGGTGGGCTACGCGAGTCTGGACGAGCTGACCGAGGCGGCCGTCCCGGCGGCCATCGCCTCCGCGGAGTCCCTGCGGCTTCCCGAGGCGCGCAGCGAGGCGGCGGTTCTCGCCGAGCTCCGTGGGCTGGCCGACCGCAACAAGGTGCTCCACCCCATGATCGGCCTCGGCTACCACGGGACGATCACCCCGCCGGTGATCCTGCGGAACGTCATGGAGAGCCCCTCCTGGTACACGGCGTACACCCCCTACCAGCCGGAGATCTCCCAGGGCCGGCTGGAGGCGCTGCTGAACTTCCAGACCGTCGTCGCCGACCTCACCGGCCTCCCCACCTCCGGCGCGTCGCTGCTGGACGAGGGCACTGCCGCGGCCGAGGCCATGGCTCTCTCGCGGCGGGTCGGCAAGGTCAAGGGCGGCGTCTTCCTGGTGGACTCCGACTGCCTGCCCCAGACCGTCGCCGTGCTGCGCACCCGCGCCGAGCCGACCGGGGTGGAGGTCGTGACGGCCGACTTGACCGAGGGCATCCCCGACGCCGTCGCGGGCCGCGGTGTCTTCGGCGTCCTCCTCCAGTACCCGGGCGCAGGCGGGGCGGTGCGCGACCTCCGCCCGGTCGTCCGGGGGGCGCACGAACTCGGCGCGGTGGTGACCGTCGCCGCCGACCTGCTCGCCCTCACCCTGCTCACCTCGCCGGGTGAGCTCGGCGCGGACATCGCGGTGGGCACCAGCCAGCGGTTCGGCGTGCCCATGGGCTTCGGCGGGCCGCACGCCGGCTACATGGCGGTCCGGGAGAAGTTCGCCCGCAGCCTCCCCGGCCGCCTGGTCGGCGTCTCCTACGACGCGGACGGCGCGCAGGCGTACCGGCTCGCGCTCCAGACACGCGAGCAGCACATCCGCCGCGAGAAGGCCACCAGCAACATCTGCACCGCGCAGGTGCTGCTGGCCGTCATGGCCGGCATGTACGCCGTGCACCACGGCCCCGACGGGTTGGCGCAGATCGCCCGCCGTACCCACCGTTACGCGGCGTTGCTGGCCGCCGCGCTGCGCGGAGCGGGCCGGGAGGTGGTCCACGCGGCCTTCTTCGACACGGTGACGGTCCGCGTCCCCGGCGGCGCCGCCGGCGTCGTCGAGGCGGCCCGCCGATCCGGTGTCAACCTTCGGCTCACCGACGAGGACCACGTCGGGGTGAGCTGCGACGAGACGACCGGCCGCGAGCAGATCACGGCGGTGCTGGCCGCCTTCGGCGTGACCGACCCGACGGACCTCGACGCGCTCGACGCCGCCACCGCCGACGCGCTGCCCGAGCCGCTGCTGCGTCAGGACACCTACCTGACCCACCCGGTCTTCCACAGCTACCGCTCCGAGACGGCGCTCCTGCGCTACCTCCGGCGGCTCGCCGACCGCGACTACGCGCTGGACCGGGGGATGATCCCGCTCGGATCCTGCACGATGAAGCTCAACGCCACCACCGAGATGGAGCCGGTGACCTGGCCCGAGTTCGGCGGGATCCACCCGTTCGCCCCGGCCGACCAGGCGGAGGGCTACCTCACGCTGATCCGCGAGCTGGAGGACCGGCTCGCGGAGATCACCGGCTACGACGCCGTCTCGCTGCAGCCCAATGCCGGCTCGCAGGGCGAACTGGCCGGGCTGCTGGCCGTCCGCGCGCACCACCGCGCCTCCGGGCAGCCGCAGCGCGACGTCTGCCTGATCCCGTCCTCCGCCCACGGCACCAACGCCGCCAGTGCCGTGATGGCCGGGATGCGCGTCGTGGTGGTGCGCACCGGCGACAACGGCGACGTGGACACCGACGACCTCCACGCCAAGATCGAGCAGCACCGCGAGCAGCTGTCGGTGCTGATGGTCACCTACCCCTCGACGCACGGCGTGTTCGAGGACAACATCGGCGAGATCTGCGCGGCCGTGCACGACGCGGGCGGACAGGTCTACGTCGACGGTGCCAACCTCAACGCCCTGGTCGGACTCGCCCGCCCCGGCCGCTTCGGCGCGGACGTCTCCCACCTGAACCTGCACAAGACCTTCTGCATCCCCCACGGAGGCGGCGGCCCCGGGGTCGGCCCCGTGGCGGTGCGCGCGCACCTCGCGCCCTACCTGCCCAACCACCCGCTCCAGCCGGCGGCCGGCCCCGAGACAGGTGTCGGCCCGATCTCGGCGGCGCCCTGGGGCTCCGCGGGGATCCTGCCGATCTCCTGGGCCTACGCCCGGCTGATGGGCCCGGACGGGCTCCGCCACGCCACGCAGACCGCCGTCCTCGCAGCCAACTACGTGGCCCGGCGGTTGGAGCCGCACTTCCCGGTGCTCTACGCCGGCCCCGGCGGCCTGGTGGCACACGAGTGCATCATCGACGTCCGCCCACTCACCAAAGCCACCGGCGTCTCCATCGACGACGTGGCCAAGCGACTGGTCGACTACGGGTTCCACGCCCCGACGATGTCCTTCCCCGTCGCAGGCACCCTGATGATCGAGCCCACGGAGAGCGAGGACCTCACCGAGATCGACCGGTTCTGCGACGCGATGATCGCGATCCGTGCCGAGATCGACAAGGTCGCCGCCGGGGAATGGCCGGTCGACGACAACCCGCTCCGTAACGCGCCGCACACCGCGGCGACCCTCACCGGTGGCTGGGACCACCCGTACACTCGCCAGGAGGCGGTCTTTCCGTCGGGAGTCACCCCGGCGGACAAGTACTGGCCGCCGGTGCGGCGCATCGACGGCGCCTACGGCGACCGGAACCTGGTGTGCTCCTGCCCGCCCATGGAGGAGTACGACGGCTGACGCCGCGAGAGCACGGACCGGGGCCGGCACCACCGCGACAGCGGTGGTGCCGGCCCCGGCGCGTTCACGGGTCGCTCTCCGGTCCCCGGGTCAGCCGACGAGCGGTGTCGCGAGCCGACTGCTGAGCAGCGGGAGCAGGACGGAGATCGACAGCGGCCGGTAGGGCGCGATCCCGGGCGGCGCCGGTGCCAGCGGCACCAGCAGGTCCGCCTCACCCGGCCTGCCGTCGGAGGCGCCCGCCGCCGTGTCGGCGTGCAGCCAGAGCGTGTGCATGTAGAGGCGGGGCACCGACAGCAGCCGGGGCTGCCAGGGTTCCGCCGACTGGTCCGCGCTGGACAGCGCAAACTCGGTCGACGCGACGAACGGCCCGTCGAAGAAGTGCGAGAACGCCCACCCGTCGGGGGTGAGCGTCGCCTCCGCGGCGCTCACCGGAACACCGCCGCGGGCCAGGAGGAACCGCCAGCCGGCGAGTTGCGGCACGCCACCGGGCGAGCCGGGGTCCAGGAGGTACAGCGGCAGCGGCCGGACGGGCAGGAGGGCGGCGCGGTCGCCGTGCGGGTCATGCGGTGACCGGGGTGTGGACGAGCGGAGCGCCGCGGACAGGCAGCGTTCCGCCGGAGCGGGAACCGGTAGGGCATGCAGGGGCATGGGGGCCGCCTCTCAAGAAATTGGGAGACACGCGTCGGCGGAGTTTAGACGAATTGTGTTCCGCGAGTGTTTCCCCTAGCACGGGGTGGGCCTCCTGCCCAGCCCACTACCGGCCGAGAGGCATGAATTCGAAGGGGTTCCGGAACCGATGGGGAAGTGGCTCAGGCAAATAACGGGACGAGAAATACCGGAGGCCGGTGCCGCCACATTGTGCCAACGGGATATGCGCTACGGGAGGCGTGCGACACGCCCGCCCGTGCCGGGGGTCGCGTTACCCGACGGCCCGCCTGGGCATGATCACGGCACCGTAGGGAGAAGGAGGGTGCCGACATGGGCGCTGACGTGGACGCCGGTGGATTCGGCCCCGCCGACAGGCAGCGGTTCCGCGACCGGTTGCGCGACTGCCGACAGGCGCTCGAACAGTTGCTGGCGGACGGGGCGTTCGACCGGCCGCGCGGACTTATCGGGCTGGAGGTGGAGGTCAGCCTCGCGGACGCGGACGGTGCGCCGCGGATGGTCAACGACGAAGTGCTCACCGGAATGGCGACCTCCGATTTCCAGAGCGAACTGGGCAAGTTCACTCTGGAACTCAATATGGCACCCCGCGTGCTCGCCGGCAGGGTCTTCGACGATCTGGCCGAGGAGATGCGGATCGCCTTCGGCTACGCGGACCGGGTCGGAGCTGAATTCGGTGCACGCCCGGTGCTGGTCGGGATACTGCCGACGATCACCGGCGACGAACTCGGGCGGGGAAACCTCTCCGAGGGCGACCGCTACACGCATCTGAACGACCAGATCATGGCCGCGCGCGGTGAGCTCCTGCAGATCGACATCACCGGCGCGGAGACACTGCGCCGCACCTTCGACTCGATCGCCCCCGAGTCGGCGTGCACCGCGGTCCAGTTCCATCTCCAGGTCACACCGGAGCGCTTCGCCGAGGTGTGGAACGCCGCCCAGGTCGCCTCGGCCGCCCAGATCGCTGTTGGGGCAAACTCCCCGTTCGCCTTCGGCCGGGAGCTGTGGCACGAGTCCCGTGCCCCGCTGTTCCTCCAGGCCACCGACAGCAGGCCGCCCGAGCTGGCGGCGCAGGGCGTGAGGCCGCGGTCCTGGTTCGGGGAGCGCTGGATCGGTTCGGTGGAGGAGCTCTTCGACGAGAACCTCCGCTGGTTCCCGGCGCTGCTCCCCGTCTGCGAGGAGGAGGACCCCCTCGCCACCCTCGCTGCGGGCGGTGTGCCCCGGTTGAAGGAGATGGTGCTGCACAACGGCACGGTCTACCGGTGGAACCGCCCCGTCTACGACGTCACCGACGGAGTGCCCCACCTGCGCGTCGAGAACCGGGTCCTGCCCACCGGGCCGACCGTCACCGACATGATCGCCAACGCCGCCTTCTACTACGGGCTGGTCCGCGGCCTCGCCGAGCAGCCGGAACCAGTCTGGAACCGGCTCCCGTTCGAGGACGCCGCCCACAACTTCGAAGACGCGTGCCGCCACGGCATCGGGGCCACCTTCCGCTGGCCCCGACGAGGGCGGGGAGCGGGCGGCGAGGAGGTCGGCGCCGCCGAGCTCGTGCTCCGGGAACTGCTCCCGCTCGCCGCCTCCGGCCTCGACTCCTGGGGCGTCTCCGCCGCCGACCGCGACCACTACCTCGGGGTGATCGAGGGGAGGTGCCGCCGCAGGATCACGGGATCGGGCTGGCAGACTCGCTTCTACCACCGCGCGCTGGAGGCCGGGACGAGCCGTGAGGCCGCCCTCGGCGAACTCGTGCGGCGCTACTGCGAACTGGCCCGGTCCGACGAACCGGTGCACCTCTGGCCGCTGTGACCGCGCCCGTTCGCGTGGGTGCCGCCGCGCGGCGGCACCCACGGACACGGCGGAAGGACAGCGGTGCACACAGCGGAGAGCGGCACACCGGGTCGCAGCGGCGGTGACGCGTCGGGTGACGGGCGTCGCGGCGGCTCCGACGGCGGCCGATGGCTCGACGACGGCCTGCCCGACCCGCGACTGCTGCGCCAGGAGCTGGTCATCGTCCTGGCGCTGTCGCTCGGCGCCGCGGCGCTGCGCGCCGTCATCAACTTCACCGACGTCGTGACCCGGCCCGGCGGGCTCAACGACTACGCGGCCAACCTGAACTCCTCGCGCGCGGACCGGCCGTGGTTCGACCTGGCCTGGCAGCTGGTCAGCATCGGGGTGCCCCTGGTCCCCGTCCTGCTGGTCGGCTACCTGCTGCTGCGTGAGCTGCCCGGCGGCCGGGGGCCCGGCATGCCCGCCATCGGGTTCGACCTGCGGCGCCCCGGGTTCGACCTCGGCCGGGGCGCGGTGGTCGCCGCCGGCATCGGCGGCAGCGGGCTGCTGCTGTACCTCGGGGCACAGGCCGCCGGCTTCAACCTGACGGTCGTGCCGGAGTCACTTCCCGGGGAGTGGTGGAAGTTCCCGGTGCTCATCGGATCGGCGATCCAGAACTCGGTGGTGGAGGAGGTCATCGTCGTCGGCTACCTGCTGCGACGGCTCTCCCAGTTGGGCTGGGCGCCCCTGGCGGCCCTGCTGTTCAGCTCGCTGCTGCGCGCCACCTACCACCTCTACCAGGGGATCGGCGGGTTCATCGGCAACTTCGTGATGGGCGTCATCTTCGTGCTCCTCTACCGCCGTTGGGGCCGGGTGATGCCACTGGTCGTGGCGCACGCGCTCATCGACATCGTGGCGTTCGTCGGGTACGCGGTGCTCGCCGGCCGGGTGGACTGGCTCCCGACGCCGTGACCCCCGCGGGGCGCCGCTGCCCGGGGCGTCCCGGGCAGCGGCGCGCGCCTCCGGCCGACCGGCACCTCCCCCCGTCGCGGTGGAGCGATGTCAGGGCGTGCGCAGGAAGGTGCCCTCCATGACCGTCACCGCGTCGCCCGTCAGCAGGGTGCGATCGCCTCGCAGGGCGACCCGGACCCTGCCGCCGCGCGCCGACGCCTGGTGGCCGACAAGCTCGCTCCGGCCGAGCCGCTCCGCCCACAGCGGGGCGAGCGCCGTGTGGGCACTGCCGGTCACCGGGTCCTCCGGTACGCCGACCGCCGGCCCGAAGAACCGCGAGACGAAGTCGTACCCGGTGTGCGAGCCGTCCGCGGCGGCGGTGACGATGACGCCGCGCCCGGGGAGCTCCGCCAGCGCTCCCAGGTCGGGCCGCAGTGCGCGGACGGCCGCCTCGTCGGGGAGCTCCACCAGCAGGTCGCCCACGTCGGGTCCGGTGTCGTGGCCGCCGACGACCGGCGCCCCCAGCGCGGCTGCCACGGCCTCGGGAACCTCCACCTCCCGCAGCGGTGCGGTGGGGAAGTCGAGCGTCAACGAGCCCTCGGCCGTCGGTGTCGCGGTGAGCACGCCGCTGAGGGTCGCGAAGCGCTGCACGCCCGCCACGCCCTCCGCGCTCGCCAGGACGTGCGCGGTGGCGAGTGTCGCGTGACCGCACATGCGGACCTCGGTGGTCGGGGTGAACCACCGCAGCGCCCAGTCGGCCGGCCCGCCCGGGGGCAGCGGGTGCACGAAAGCCGTCTCCGACAGGTTCACCTCCGCGGCGACACCGGCCACGGTCGCTTCGCCCGGGAAACCGTCGGCGGCGAGGACGACCACGGCGGCCGGGTTGCCGGCGAACGGGCGGTCGGTGAAGGCGTCTACGTAGCGGATGCGCATACCCGGGAGTCTAGGCAGCCCGCAGCCCGCAGCCCGCAGCCCGCAGCCCACTCGTCCGGTCGGCGCTCGCTGCGCCCCGCCCGGGCGTCACACCTGCTGGCGAGCGGGGTCCGGCCCCGTGGCCAGCCACCAGATCCGGGCGGAGTCGAAGGCGTCGGAGGCGCGTGGACGCCGTGCGTCGTCGTGGCAGTGGAACGCCGCCCAGAACAGGTCGCCCGGGAGCGCATCGAGCGGTGCGTACACCCGGTAGACGTAGCTGCTCCCGTCCTCGGCGGCCAGCGCCACCATCCACACACCCGGCCCGTCCGGGTCCGTCGTGCCCGCCTGCACCGCCCCTCCCCACGCCCGACCCCTCCCGGTGCCGTGCCGGCTCCGGCGGCCCGTCCCCGGCGGGCGGCACCATGGTGGCAGCCGGGGACGGCTCGTGCGGCGGGAACACGTGAGATGTCAAACCCGTGCGTGAGTCCGTGGGGCGTCGCGCGTGCGCGGCGGTCGTCAGCCCGCGGCGGCGGTCAGGTAGCGGGGGAGCGGGGCGACGCAGTCGGGGGCCGGCTCGGGCGCCCCGGCGGCCCGGCGCAGCGGTACCACGCCGCTCCAGTGCGGCAGCGCCAGGTCCGCCTCGTCGTCGTTGGGCCCGCCAGCCCGCACCTTGGCGGAGACCTCCGCGAGTTCCAGCGCCAGGACCGCCGTCGCCGCGGCCTCGCGCCGGTCCGCGGGCCGGCAGTCCGCCGACCGTCCCGGGACCACGTGGTCGACCAGGAGGCCGAAGGCGCGGTCCAGTTCTCCCGGATCGGTGACGCGGCGCGCCGCGCCGTGGACCACGACCGAGCGGTAGTTGACGGAGTGGTGGAACGCGGAGCGGGCCAGTACCAGCCCGTCGACGAGGGTGACCGTGACGCACACGGGCAGGGGCTCGGCCTGCGCGGCGTGGAGCGGGCGTGAGCCGGTCGAGCCGTGCAGGTACAGGCGCTCGCCGTCCCGGGCGTACAGCGTCGGCAGCACCACCGGCGCGCCGTCGCGCACGAACCCGAGGTGGCAGACGAACTCGGCGTCCAGCACCGCGTGGACGAGCTCCCGGTCGTAGCGCGCGCGGTCCCGGCCACGGGTGGGCACGGTCCGTCCGGTCCGTGCGTACGTGGCGGCCGGCCGGCCGTCGAGGGCGTCGGGCTCACCGGCGGCGGAGGGGCTGCCGGGCCCGTTCGCCGGGGTCGTGGATTCCATGGTCGGTTCCGTCCTCGTCCTCGATACCGTATATTGCACTAGTGCAAATAGGATTCTGCACTAGGAGAAGTGCATGGGAACGTACCGCATCACCGGTCGCGGGGCCAGCGAGATCGCGGCCGACGTGGAGCAGGCCGTCGCGGGGGGCGGCCTCCGCCCCGGCGACCCGCTGCCGGCCATGCGCGCCCTCGCCGCCGACCTCGGCGTCAACCCCAACACCGTCGCCGCCGCCTACCGGACGCTCCGCGACCGCGGTGTGATCACCACCGACGGCAGACGGGGCAGCCGGGTCCGGCCCCGCCCGGTGACCACCCCGCGCGAGAGCCTCGGCGTGGAGATCACCCCCGATGTCCGCGACCTCGCCGGAGGCAACCCGGACCCCCTGCTGCTGCCGCCCCTCGCGCCCGTGCTCGCCGCACTCGGCGGGGATCCGGCTCCGGTGATGTACGGCGCGGCCGGGGTGGAGGAGTCGTTGCGCGAGGTCGTCACCGCGAGCCTGGCCGCCGACGGCGTCCCGGACGGGCCGCTCGCCGTCACCAGTGGAGCCCTCGACGCGGTGGAACGCGTGCTCGCCGCGCGGTTGCGCCCCGGCGACGCGGTCGCCGTCGAGGACCCGGGGTGGGGCAGCCTGCTCGACCTGCTGTCGGCCCTCGGACTGCGGACGCTCCCCGTGGCCCTCGACGACGAGGGACCGCTGCCGGACGCCACCGCCGCGGCACTCCGCGCTGGCGCCAGAGCGCTCGTCGTCACCGCGCGGGCCCAGAACCCCACCGGAGCAGCCGTCGGCGCGGTCCGGGCCCGGGAGCTGCGTACCGTGCTCGCCGACCGTCCCGACGTCCTGCTGGTCGAGGACGACCACGGCGACGGCATCGTCGACCTGCCGCTGCACCCGCTCGCGGGCGCGACCACGGCGTGGGCGTTCGTCCGCTCGGGCGCCAAGGCGCTGGGCCCCGACCTCCGGGTGGCCCATCTGACGGGCGACCCCACCACGGTGGCCCGGGTCGCCGGACGGCTGCGGCTGGGGCCCGGGTGGGTCAGCCACCTGCTCCAACGGGCGGTCGCCCGGCTCGCCGGCACCGACACCGGGGCCGCGGCCTCCTACCGCGCCCGACGCGCTGCGCTGGTCGGCGAGCTCGGGGCCCGCGGCGTCCCTGCCCGCGGCCGAAGCGGGCTCAACGTGTGGGTGCCCGTGGGCGACGAGACGGGCACGGTCTCCCGGCTGCTGCGCGACGGGTACGCCGTGGCCCCCGGGGCGCGCTTCCGCATCGACTCGCCTCCCGCCGTCCGGATCACCGTCTCCGCGCTCACCGAGGCGGAGATGCCCGAGGTGGCGGAGGCGGTCGCCCGCGCCTGCCGCCTCCCCCCGGCGCGGCGGCAGGGCTGAGCGACGACCGCGCGGGCCCGCCGCCGGGCCCAGCCCGCCCCGGCGCCGGCCGGGCGCGGCTCACACCACGGCTGCCAACGACGCGACCTCCGCCGAGGGGTCCGGTCCGGTCGGCAGCAGAACCGCGTCCGTGACGCCCGCAGCCGCCAACGCGGACAGCCCAGAGCGCACCTCGGTCGGGGTTCCCGCCAGCGCGAGCCGGGCGACCCACCCGTCGGGCAGTCGCCGGGCGAACTCCTCCCGGTCCGCGCAGCGCTCGCGCAGCGCCCGTACCTCCTCGCCGATGTCCATCGGTGCCAGATGGGGCGCCCAGTCCGGTTCCCCGATCCAGGCCAGCGCCGGTCGGGCCCGCTCCAGGGCCCGACCCCGGTCCGCGTCGACGGAGGCCACGTTGAAGGCCACCAGGCGGTGGGGCCCGGCCGCTCCGACAGCGGCCAGCGCCGCCCGCACGTACTCGGGGGAGGACGGCTCGGCCAGCACCGTGCCGTCGGCGATCCGCCCCGAGAGCGCGAGCGACCGGGGCCCACGGACACCCAGCAGCACGTCGGGCACCCGGTCGGGCAGCGCGGAGGGATCCAACGCCACCGCCGGTCCGCCCTCGGCCATCACCGGGCTCCCGCCGCGCAGCAGCGACCGCACCGCCGTGACATGGTCCGACAGCACCCCCAGCGGGCCGGTGCTCCACGCGCCGGCGGCACGCATCCAGGCGGGCATGCCGTGGCCCACACCCACCGTCAGCCGTCCCGGGAACAGCTGCGAGAGGGTCGCCACCTCCATGGCCGCGTACACCGCATTGCGCGCGCCGGCCGGGAGGATGCCGATGCCCACCTCCAGCCGCGTGGTGGCCAGGACCGCGGCGGCCTGCGCGACACCGCCGCGCCAGCTCATGTCCTCCACCGCCCACAGCGAGGTGAACCCGGCGTCCTGCGCGCGCCGCGCGTAGTCGAGCACCTCCCCGGCGGGGAGGTCCCGCGGCAGCAGCAGACCGATGCGCGGCTGCGGCGCCGCGTGGGCGGGAGCGTCCTCGAGTGGACGTGTCATGGCTCTCCTTGGTCCTGTGAGCGGTGGTCCCGGCTCTCCGCCGGGCCCGGCCCGTGCCGCCGAGCGGGGATCACGCACGGCGACACGGACCGACCGGGCGCGTCAGCCGGGCGGCAGCACCGTGAAGGGCACCGCGAGCAGGTCCTCCGTCCGGGAGGACGGGCCCACCAGGGCCTCGAACCCTCCCGGCTCGACCCGCCGCACCCCGGCCCCGTCCACGATGGAGCACTCCGCCACCGGCAGCTCGATCGCGACCCGACGCTCCTCGCCCGGCGCGAGGTCGACCTGCCGGAAGGCCTTCAGCTCCCGGTCGGTCCAGCTCGCGGAGGTGACCTCGTCCCGGATGTAGAGCTGCACTGTCTCCCGGACGGGCCGGTCCCCGGTGTTGGCGACGGTCACCTCGACCCGGACGGTGTCCGCGACGGTCAGCAGCGGGGAAGCCGCGACCGCCGCCCGGGAGTAGGCGACGGTCGAGTACGAGAGCCCCTCGCCGAAAGCGAAGGCCGGGGTCTGGGTGAGGTCGGCGTAGCGGGAGCCGTGCTGCCCGCGGACCTGGTTGTAGTAGGTGGGCTGCTGGCCCACGTGGCGCGGGAACGAGACGGGCAACCTGCCGGACGGCTCCGTGAGCCCCAGCAGCAGTTCCGCGACGGCCCGACCGCCCTCCATGCCGGGGTTCGCCACCCACAGGAGGGCGCCTGCCCGGTGCGCGGCGGGCGGCAGCACCAGCGGCTTCGACGCCAGCAGCACGACCACCAGCGGGGTGCCGGTGGCCTCCAGCGCCTCCAGCAGGGCCACCTGGCCGCCGAGCAGTTCCAGGGTCGCGGTGGACCGGCCCTCTCCCACCAGCTCGATCCGGTCGCCGACCACGGCGACCACGTGGTCCGCGTCGCGGGCCGCGGCGACGGCCTCCGCGATCAGGGCGTCGTCCGGCTCGGCGGGCACCACCACGGGCGGGCGGGGCTGGCCGTCGGGGAACAGGGCGCCCTCCGGGTCGGGCGCCAGCGAGAGGATCTCCGCCCCTCTGGCCTCCGTCACCCGCCAACCGTCCGGCACCGCCGCGCGCAAGCCGTCCAGCACGGTGGTGATCATCGAGCGCGGCTGCCCGTCCGGAAGCCAGTCGGCCTGGCCGGACGAACCGGCCCAGTCGCCCAACTGGGTCTGCGGGTCGTCCGCGAGCGGCCCGACCACCGCCACCGTGCGCACGGCCTCGGCCGCGGGGCCCTCGGTCGGCCCGTCACCGACGCGGACGAGGCCGCCGGCGAGGGGCAGCACGCCGTCGTTGGTGAGCAGCACCAGCGACCGCCGCGCGGCCTCCAGGTTCAACCGGGCGTGGTCGTCGGAACCGACCACCGCGCGCTGCCGTCGCGGCTCCGGCCGCCGAGGGTCCTCGAAGAGGCCGAGCTCGAACTTGAGGGCGAGGATGCGGCCCACCGCCCGGTCCAGGTCCTTCTCGGCCAGCATCCCCCGGTCGATGGCCTCCAGCGCCCCGGCGAAGAAGCCGGGGGTCGTCATGACCAGGTCGTTCCCGGCGCGCACCGCGGCAGCGGCGGCGTGGGCGTGGTCGGGCTGCACCCGCTGCTCCCACACCATGCGGCCGACGTTGTCCCAGTCGGTCACCAGGACGCCGGTGTACCCCCACTCGCCGCGCAGCACCTCGTCCAGCAGCCAGCTGTTGACGGTGATCGGTACGCCGTCGGTGGTCTGGTACCCCAGCATGAAGGTGCGGCAGCCTTCACGGGCGACCCGCTCGAAGGGCGGCAGGAACCACGAACGGAGCTTGCGGCGGGAGATGTCGGCCTCACTGGCGTCCCGACCGCCCTGCGTCTCGGAGTAGCCCGCGAAGTGCTTGGCGCACGCCAGCACGGCGGTGGCGTCGGTCAGCCCCTCGCCCTGGTAGCCCCGGACCATCGCGGAGGCCAGCTCGCCGATGAGGAACGGGTCCTCTCCGAACGTCTCGTTCACCCGCCCCCAGCGCAGGTCGCGTGCGATGCACAGCACGGGGGAGAACGTCCAGTGGATGCCGGTCGCCGACGCCTCCACCGCGGTCGCCCGCGCCACCCGGGCCAGCAGGTCCGCGTCCCAGGAGGCCGCCATGCCCAGCTGCGTCGGAAAGATGGTGGCACCCTCGAAGAACGAGTGCCCGTGGATGCAGTCCTCGCCCACCAGGAGCGGGATGCGGAGCCGGGTGCGCGCCGTCAGGTCGTGCGCGGCGGCCAGCCGTTCCGGAGAAGCGTGCAGCACCGAGCCGGCGTGGTGGGCCAGGACCACGTCCTCCAGGTCGCCGCGCGCGTCGAGCTGCAGCATCTGACCCGCCTTCTCCTGCGGGGTCATCAGCGCCAGCAGGTGGGCGACCCGGTCGGCCACCGACCGGGAGGTGTCGAGGTGGGGGAGCTGGTCGGTCATGGTTGCGTCTCTCCGTGGGTCGAGGCACGCACCACGGAGCTCCGCCGGCCCGAAGTCCCCGTGGCGAGGGCCAGTTGCGGCTCCCCCGGGACGGCCACCCCGGGTGCGCACGATCGTACATTCGCCGGGCGTGGACGGCAGGTGGGCGGAGCTCTTCCCGGGACAGGGGCGCCGCCCGGGACCTCGCGGCGCCGGGAGGTCCGGGGTCGCGGGGCCCGGCAGAGCGGCCGACCTCGGAGCGGCCGACCTCACATCAGCCGCACGACCCCGTCGTCGTCCGCGGCCTCCGCGAACTCCTCCCAGCCCATGTTCGCCGTCGTCAGGTTGTTCTCCACCTGCTGGACGGCGCGAGGGGTGGCACGCAGTCGGCGCACGGTGTCGTGGTCGGCGACATCGACGGAGACGAGCAGGAGGTGGTGCTCGGCGGACGTCATGGTGGTGGCGTCGGCCACCACCAGCAGCGTCGCCGCAGGCTCCTCGGGGCAGTCGGGGTCCGCCGGGACGCGCGCCACCAGCTCCGCCGCGGTCAGCCCCGCGAACCTGCGGTCCTCCACCGGCTCGACCTCCGCACGGAAGTACTCGCCACCGCCCTGGGGGTGCGGTGCCAGCACCGCGTCGCGGACCGCCGCCCAGGTCGCGTCGTCCCCGAAGTCCGTGCGGATCAGCGGGACGGTCTCCGTCATCGGCAACGTCGGCGACTCCCCGTCCACGCGTGTCCGCCACGGTTCGGAGGCGGTGGTCTCCGCACGTTCCTCCCGCCGTTCGAGTATGCGCCGCAGTCGTGCCAGTCGTCCGCTCTCGTCTTCCATGCTGCTCCGTTCGTCGTCGGCGGGCTCCGCCGCTGTCAGGCCGTCAGTCTGCCCCCGACCACTGACAGCACCGGGCCGCCGGCGCCCCCGTGCCCGGAGGTGGGCCGGCGGGGCGGCCCCGGACGGATAACCTGGCGCGATGCTCACCGAAGTCAGCGCGACGCGCTACATCACCCCGCTGCGGGAGGGCGGTTCGCTGCCCGGGCTGGTCGAGGCCGACGACCTGGGGACGTACGTCATGAAGTTCACCGGGGCCGGCCAGGGGCGCCGCACCCTGGTCGCCGAGGTGATCAGCGGCGAGCTCAGCCGGCGACTCGGCCTGCGCGTCCCCCGGTTGGCGGTGCTCGACCTCGACCCAGCCGTCGGGCGGGCCGAGCCCGACGAGGAGGTCCAGGCGCTGCTGCACGCGAGCCCCGGCCCGAACCTCGGCATGGACTACCTCCCGGGCTCCCTCGGTTTCGATCCGCTCGCCTACGCGGTCACGCCGGAGGAGGCGGGCCGGGTGGTGTGGTTCGACGCCCTGGTCAACAATGTGGACCGCTCCTGGCGCAACCCCAACATGCTGGTCTGGCACGGCGAGCTGTGGCTCATCGACCACGGGGCCACGCTCACCTGGCAGCACAACTGGCCGTCGGTCGCGAACGCCGCCGGCCGACCCTACGACGCCTCCGACCACGCGCTCGCGCCCTGCCGCCCCGACCTGCGGACGGCGGCCGGCGAGCTCGCCCCGCTGGTGACCGCGGACCTGCTCGCCGAGGTCGTCGCGCTCGTGCCCGACGCCTGGCTCACGGCCGACGACGAGACCGCCGACCCGGCGACGCTCCGCGCCCGCCACGCCGAGCTGCTGCTCGCCCGCGCCGCGCTGGTCTCCGGGAACATCACCGTGGGCGAGCCGACGCCTGTCCGCCGGCCCGCTCCACCCGGCTGGCTCGTCGCCCCGGCGCCCCGCCGGGCGGGGGAGGACCGATGACCGCCACCGCCCCACCGGTCCGCGACGTCTTCGAGTACGCGCTGCTCCGGGTCGTCCCCCGCGTCGAGCGGGGTGAGCACATCAACGCGGGGGTGCTGGTCTACTGCCGGCCGCGCGGTTTCCTCGCCGCCCTCGTCCATCTCGACCCCGACCGGCTGCGGGCGCTCGACCCCGGGGCGGACGTCGCGGGGGTGCGGGCCGCCCTCGCCGCCGCTCAGGCGCTCTGCGGCGGCGGCG
>NZ_JAAVJB010000409.1 GCF_012034385.1 Streptomyces spiramenti | reverse complement strand
GGGGAGGGCGCGTCCGGACGCGACGTGGTGGAGGTGGCGGCGGCACGGCCCGTCGGCTCCGGGCCGGGCCGGGGCGGGCGCCAGCGGCGCGGCGGCGGGGGCAGATGTGTCCCCGGGGGCGGAGAGGTGGCCGTCATGACCGGGCCACGGTCGGTGCCGGGTGCCGGGTGCCGGGTGCCGGGTGCCGGGTGCCGGGTGCCGGTGCGGGGTCTTCTCGTGGCGGCGGGGCCCTGTGCACGGTCGGCTGTCCGGTGACGGGTTCGCCGCCGTGGCGGGTCTCCGCCCGACGCGCATCGGCTCCAAACCCTCCGCCGCCGAGTTCTTCCGTTCTCGTCTGTTCCGTGTTTGGCACGCCGACCGGCGAGAGCAGACCCGCCGTGAGCAGCGCGGAGGAGTGAACACGGGAGGGGAGGAGCGGGGGAGCGCTCGACGCGCCGTTGCCGGTCCCGCGCGTTATGTTGCCTGCAGATCCGACGGGAGCGGCCGGGCGGAGCGGCCGGGGGCGGCGGACTGTCGGGCGGCCGGATTCGCCAGCAGGGAGACCACCGATGCGAATGATCTTCGTCAACCTACCGGTGCGGGACGTCACCAGGTCGCGCGAGTTCTTCGGGGCGTTGGACCTCGAATTCGACGAGGAGTACTCCAGCGAGGACGTGCTCTGCGTCCGGGTGGAGGAGAACATCCACGTGATGCTCCTGGAGGAGGAGCCGTTCAGGGGATTCATCAACGGGGAGATCGCTGATTCCGCGACGACCGAAGTGCTCACCTGCATCACGGCGGACAGCCCCGACGAGGTGGACGGGCTGGTGACCCGGGCACTCGCCGCGGGCGGCCGACCGTGGAAGCCCACCTTCAGCGAGGGTCCGATGTACGGGGGCAGTTTCCAGGACCCGGACGGACATGTGTGGGAGCTGATGGCGCTGCTCCCCGGGACGGAGGAGCCGCCAGCCCCGTGACGATCGCCGCCGAGGCGCGGCGGCTCCCGGCGACGTCGGTGCGCGCGGCCCGGGGCGCGGACGGCACCGAACAGACCGTGGCCGCGCGCCTCGCCCCGGCCGTCCCGCCCCCCAGGCGGCGGGGCGCGCCGGTTCGGGCGTACGCACCGCCGCGGTGCTCCCGGCGGCGAGGCCGGAAGCAGCGGGTTCCGCACGGGGGAGCGGCCGGGAGGAGCTCAGCTCGAACTCGTGAGGAGCGAGAAGCTCGCGCCGAACGGGTCGAGGCAGGTAGCGACCTTGCCGACGCCCTCCATGTCGACCGGGCCCATCTGCAGCGTGCCGCCGGCAGCGGTGACCTGGGCGGCGTCCCGGTCGCAGTCGGTGGTCTCGAAGACGGGGCTCCAGTAGCCGCGGCCGTCCCGGAGGTCCGCCGCGTCCATGACCATCATTCCGCCGTGGCTGTCCTTCTCGGGGTTGCCACCCGTGACGGTGAGAATGCGGTAGCGCTCCGAGCCCTCGCCCGGCAGCGGCATGTCGGTGACCTGCCAGCCGAAGAGCCGCTGGTAGAAGCTCTGTGCCGCGCTGCCGTCGGCCGTGTACAGCTCGACCCAGGTGAGGCCCCCGGGGGCGTCGACCCGGATGTCGTCGTCGGGCCCGGCGCCGGCGGCGGCCTGCCAGACCGCGAACTCGCCGCCGGTCGGATCGGTGTACTGGGCCATGTGGCCCTGGCCCATCATGTCCATGGGTTCGACGCGCACCGTCCCGCCGGCGCTGCGGACGGTCTCGGTCGCCTCGGCTATGTCCGGCACGTTGTAGTAGACGATCCACCCCGACTTCGCGCCCTCGTCGGTGAGCGGGCCGACCCCGGCGACGGTCTCGCCGCTGACCTTCCATACGCCGTACCCGCCGGCGTCGGCCCCGGCGGACGCGAACTCCCAACCCAGCACCGCTCCGTAGAAGGCCGATGACGCCGCGGTGTCCGGTGATCCGATGTCGAGCCAGCAGGGTGCGCCCGGCTTCTCAATGTTGATCATGGGGTCCCTCCAGAATTGTCGAGCACCCGTTCTGTTCAGGATGGCACCGGGGACGGGGGCCCGCTCGGTGAGGCCGGTGCGTGGGGGGAGCGCGCGTCGGTGACGACGGACCGAAGGCTGACGAGACGTCATGCGACGTGTCGGTCAGGGGCGTTCGAGCCGACGCGCTCGGGCCGGGTCGACGGCGGCCCGGGGCGGTACCCGGGCGGGGCGGTGCCCACCCGGGCGGGGCGGTGCCCACCCGCAGACCGTCTTCGCGCTCCACGCCCACCTGGAG
>NZ_JAAVJB010000408.1 GCF_012034385.1 Streptomyces spiramenti | reverse complement strand
CCGGCGGGCCGGTCAGGAGCGCGCGGCCCCGTCCGGTCCGTCCGCCGCGGCGGCGAGGGCCGTCAGCAGCGCCGCGACGCCGGCGGGGCCGTCGACGGTGAGGTCGGCGGCGGCGGTGAGTTCCGGGACCTCGGCGGAGGCCGAGAGCAGCCGGACCCCCGGGAGGCCGTCCCCGCGCAGTCGTTCCACCGCGGCGAACGCGGCGAGGTCGCCGAGGTCGTCCCCGCCGTAGATCACCACCGACGGGTCGCGCTCCGCCACGAGCCGGGCGAGCGCGGCCCCCTTGTCCATGCCCGGGGGCCGTAGTTCGAGGACCATCCGGCCCGGTTCGACGTGCAGCCCGTGACGGGCGGCGAGTTCGGTGAGGGGGCGTCGCAGCGCCTCCAGCGCGGCGGCGGGGTCGGCGGCACGGCGGGTGTGGACGGCGAGCGCGCCGCCCTTGTCCTCGATGTGCGCCTGGCCCGAGGGGACCGATCCGCTGACCACCTCGGGGAGTTCGGCGCGGGCCGCCCCCACTCCGGCGTGCGGACCGGGGGTCCGGGTCTCGCCGGTGTCGGCGTCCCAGCGTTCCGCGCCGTAGGCGCCGAGAACGGTGAGCCCGGCGGGGGCCTCGTCGGAGTCGAGCCGTCCGAGCCGGACGGCGGTCGCAGCGGCGCGGCCGGTGATGATCGCGAGGGTGCCGATCAGCGGCGCGAGCCGGGCCAGCGCGGGAAGCACGTCGGGGTGGGCGCGGGCCTGTTCGGGGTCGGGGACGATGGGCGCGAGGGTGCCGTCGAAGTCGAGCGCGAGCAGCGCGCGCCGGGGGGACCGGCGGAACGCGGCGAGGCCGTCGTGGCCCGCGTCGGTCTGGGGTACCGGGAGGCTGACCATGCGGCGACCCTACCGCTGGGCCCGCCGCTCGTCTCGTACGCGTCGGAGGCGGTTGACCGTCACCGGCGCGTGGCGGAGCGCCGCGGGGTCGTCCAGCAGGGCGTTGAGCAGTTGGTAGTAGCGGGTGGGCGACATCTCCAACTGCTCGCGGATGACGCGTTCCTTGGCGCCGCCCCGTACCCGGCCGCCTCGGCTCTCCAGCGCCAGGACGGCGGTGTCCTGCGCGCTGAGGCCGTCGGCCGCCACCGCCGCGGTGAGCTCGGGGCCGCCGGGGACCGCGTCGTCGGCCGGTGCGGACTCCGGCTCCGGCCCCGGCCGGGGCTCGGCGGGACCACCGGGGAGCGGCGTGCGGGGCGGGGGCTCCGGCACCACCGGGGCGCCCTCGCGGCGGAGTTCGCCGGGCTTGCGGAACTCCTCCCAGCCGCCGATGTCCTCCGGCTCGGGGAACTCCTCCGGGTCCGGGAACTCGGGTTCGGGGAACTCGACCTCGCCGGGGCCGGAATCCGGCTCCCGCCGCTCCTCCGCTCCCCCGCGTGACGGGCCCGCCGGGGATGTCGCCGCCGGTCGGACCGGGTTCTCCTCACCGTCTGCACGCATGGGCGCATCGTACGGCGGGCCGGTGACAGCGATAACGCGCGGGAAACGAAGCCATCCTGGCGGCGCAGTGGACTAGACCTGTTGTGCGGGTTCGGGCGACACTGTCCACCGTGAATCCACCGGACACCGACCGCACCGCGGTCCGCGACGCCCTGCCCGGACCGCAGCCGTCCCCCCACCCCCACGCCGCTCCGGCGCCCGGCCGTGTCATCGCCCTCGACGTCGGCGGCACCGGCATGAAGGCGGCGATCCTGGACGACGCCTTCCGACCGCTGGTCCGCGAACGCCGCCCCACGCCGAGGGACGGCGGCGGGCGGGCGGTGCTCGACGCGGTGCTGGAGTTCGCGGGCGACCTGCGGAAGGAGTCGCTGCGCCGGTTCGGCTCGGCTCCGGTCGCCGCCGGGGTCGCGGTGCCGGGGATCGTGGACAGCGAGGAGGGCCTCGTGCGGTACGCGGCCAACCTCGGGTGGCGTGACCTGCCGCTGCGGCGGCTGCTCGCGGAGCGCCTGGACGGCGTCCCCGTAGCGCTGGGGCACGACGTCCGCACGGGTGGTCTCGCCGAGGGACGGCTGGGGGCCGGCAGCGGCGCCGACCGGTTCTTCTTCGTCGCGCTCGGCACCGGCATCTCCGGCGCCATCGGGATCGACGGCCGGGTGGAGCCCGGCGCGCACAGCGGTGCCGGCGAGATCGGCCACCTGGTGGTCCGGCCCGACGGCCCTGCCTGCGGCTGCGGCCAGCGCGGCTGCCTGGAGGCGGTCGCCTCGGCCTCGGCGGTGGGCCGGGACTGGGCCGACGCGGGCGGCGGACCCGGTGCC
>NZ_JAAVJB010000407.1 GCF_012034385.1 Streptomyces spiramenti | reverse complement strand
GGGTCCCGGAGGACCCCGCGGGCGGTGCCGACACGGGATGCGCGCGCCCCGCGCGAACACCCGCCTGCCGACTCCGGACGCGCGGCCCGGTCCCGCCCGACGCCCGAGCCTACCGGGGAATCCCCGGCCTGCGCCGGGCGCCCGCCCAACTGCCCGCGCGCGACCGGCGGGCGCCGTGCCGCGCACGGTATAGCCTTCCCCCGGACGGCGCCGGATCACTCGGGCCGCCCCAGGGGCGAGAGAGAACGAGGAGCCAGCGCGATGGCCGAGCAGACCAGGTCCAGCATCACCGTCGAGGCGTCGCCGGCCGCGGTGATGGCGGTGATCGCCGACTTCGGTCGTTACCCGGAGTGGACGGGCGAGGTCACCGAGGCCGAGGTCCTGGACACCGACGACCAGGGGCGCGCCCGGCAGGTCCGCCTGGTGCTCGACGCCGGGGCCATCCGCGACGACCACACCCTGGCGTACACGTGGACCGGCGCCACCGAGGTGTCCTGGACGCTGGTGCGGTCCCGCATGCTGCGGGCCCTGGACGGCTCGTACCGGCTGATGCCCACCGCCGGCGGCACCCGCACCGAGGTCGTCTACCAGCTGACCGTGGACGTGAAGATCCCGATGCTGGGCGACATCAAGCGGAAGGCCGAGAAGGTCATCGTCGACCGCGCCCTCGACGGGCTGCGGCGGCGGGTGGAGAGCCTGGGCGGCTGACACCGCCGCGCGGCACCGGCCCGGCGCCCGGCCTCGCGCCCGGCCTCCCCCCCCGGCCCGACCTCGCCGGCCGGGACGGGGCGCGCGGATCCGGTGACCGCCCCCGGGCGTTCGGGTACCGTCGGGAGCGACGAGTCACGCGTCCCGCCCCAGGAGTCCGCCATGAGCGACGCGCACCAGCCCCCATTCGACGACGACGCCTGGGCCACGGCCTGCGAGGAGGACCTCCGGGCCGAGCGGGCCCGACGCCGGTCGGCCGGTAACGGCAGCGAGCCGGTGGACGAGCTTCGTCACTTCTTCGACACAGTCGCCCAACGCCTCGGGCAGTTCGGCGGCGGGCCCGCCGGCTGGGTGGCGGCGGACGCCGCCGACAAGGCCCGCGCCGCCGTGGACCCCGTCCTGGAGCGGCATCGCGACACCATCGGCCATCTCGCCCGCGCGGGCGACGAGGTCGCCGCCGCCTTCCGTGCCGCGTTCACACCTCAGCAGCAGCGGGACGCCGAGGGGACGGCCGCCCCCGAGGACGGGACGCGGCCCGGCTCGGGCGAGAGCGGCCCGACCTCCCCGAGCGACGGCCCGAAGCCCTGATCGGTCCGTCAGAGTGACCGTTCACCTCCTGTACGGTATTCCGCGGCGGGTATGCAACGACCACTCACTGAGGGACTCATGGGACTCACCATCGGGGTCGACATCGGCGGCACCAAGATCGCGGCCGGGGTGGTCGACGAATCCGGCGCCATCCTCAACACCTGCACGGTGCCGACGCCGCCGACCCCGCAGGGCGTCGTGGACGCCATCGCGGACGCGGTGCGGACCGTGGGTGACGGATCGGGCGCCGTGGCCGTCGGGATCGGCGCGGCCGGCTACGTGGACGACAAGCGTGCCACCGTGCTGTTCGCCCCCAACATCAAGTGGCGCCACGAGGCGCTGAAGGACAAGGTCGAGCAGCGCGTCGGGCTGCCCGTGGTCGTGGAGAACGACGCCAACGCCGCCGCGTGGGGCGAGTACCGCTTCGGCGCGGGCGCCGGTCACGAGGACGTCGTCTGCATCACCCTGGGCACCGGCCTCGGCGGCGGCATCGTCATGGGCGGCCGGCTCCACCGCGGCCGTTTCGGCATCGCCGGCGAGTTCGGCCACATCCGGATAGTGCCGGACGGCCTGCTGTGCGGCTGCGGCAGCCAGGGGTGCTGGGAGCAGTACGCCTCCGGCCGCGCGCTGGTCCGCTACGCGCGCCAGCGCGCCACCGCCAGCCCCGACCAGGCCCCCGTGCTGCTGGCCCTGGGCGACGGCACCCCCGAGGGCATCGAGGGGCGCCACGTCTCCGAGGCCGCCCGGCAGGGCGACCCGGTCGCCATCGACTCCTTCCGCGAGCTGGCCCGCTGGGCGGGCGCCGGACTCGCCGACCTGGCCTCGCTGTTCGACCCCTCCGCCTTCATCGTGGGCGGGGGCGTCTCCGACGAGGGCGACCTCGTCCTGGAGCCGATCCGCAAGTCCTTCCGCCGCTGGCTGGTCGGCAGCCGCTACCGGCCGCACGCCCAGGTGCTCGCCGCGCGGCTGGGAGGCCGCGCCGGCCTGGTCGGCGCCGCGGACCTCGCCCGCC
>NZ_JAAVJB010000406.1 GCF_012034385.1 Streptomyces spiramenti | reverse complement strand
CGCCGGCGCCGCGGGCGTCGCCACCGTGTCCGCCGCCGGGGGCGACCAGCGCACGCCGACGGTGGCCGCCGGCCCCCGCTCCCCGAACACCCGCTGGGCGTCGCGGCGTTGGCGCTCCCCGGCGACCGCCGCCAAGTAGGCGGAGGGGTGCATCCCCTCCGGGGGAGGCGTGCCCACCAGCGCCGAGAGGTCCCCGGCGAGGCGTACCGACATGGACCACGCGACCCGCTGCTCCAGCTTCGGCAGCCGCACGAGGAGCTGCCGCACCGCGAGCCACAGCTCCTCCGGCACCCGCGAGAGGTCGAGTTCGGCGAACCGGCCGGCGAGCTCGGGCGGGGGAGGCGGAAGCAGCGAGACGCGGGAGACGGGGATGCGTTCCCGCACCACCATGGTCCCGGCGAACACGTCGCCCAGCCGCCGCCCGCTCGGGGAGAACAGCGAGGACGCCATCGCCACGAATCCCATGGTGACGAACAGTTCGACGAAACCGACCAGGCCGCGGACGAAGGCGTGCCGGAACCGCACCGGACCGCCGTCGTCCCGGACCACCCGCAGACCGCACACCAGCTTTCCGAGGGAGCGGCCCCTGGTCAGGGTCTCCACCGCCACCGGCACCCCGATGAGCATCAGCACCAGCGTGGCGATCTCCACGGCGGAGAGCGCCGCGTCGCCCATACCGAGCGCCGAGGAGGCCAGCAGCAGCGACACCAGGACGTAGACGCCCACCAGGAGCGCCACGTCGATCGCGATCGCCAGCGCTCGGCTCGGCAGCCGTGCGGGTCGCAATCCCAGCACCACGGCGTCGCCGGTCACCAGACCATTCATCGGCCTCCGTCCCCCATCCGCTCGCTGCGCGCTCCGCTCGGGCGGGCTCGCAGCCGCGGCCCCGCCCGAGGACCGCTCCTCCACGTCCTTCCAGTCTGCCGTGTCCGCGGGGACGGTACCCCTCCACCCCGGCACCGTCGTCTGAGAAGGTCGTGTCATGGACCTGGATGTGTTCGTCGCCGCCCATCGTGCCGAGTGGGACCGTCTCGACCACCTGCTCGGCCGGGGACGCCGCCTGACCGGCGCGGAGGCGGACGAGCTGGTGGCGCTGTACCAGCGCGCGGCCACCCACCTCTCACAGCTGCAGAGCGGCGCGCCCGACCCGGTCGTGACCAACCGGTTGACGACACTCGTCGCCAGGGCGCGGAGCGTGGTCGTCGGCAGCAGGCGCGCCACCTGGCGGGACGCCGTCCACTTCTTCGCCGCCGGGTTCCCGGCGGCCTGCTACCGGACCCGGCACTGGTGGATCTGGACGGGGCTGGTCTTCACGGTGGCCACCGCTGTCATCGCGACCTGGCTGGCGAACAGTCCCGAGGCGGTCGCCACCGTCGCCGCACCCGAGGCGCTGCGGGAGATGACGCGCGAGGGCGGCAGTTACGAGAGCTACTACTCCAGCAGCCCGGCGGCGGCCTTCTCCGCCCAGGTGTGGACCAACAACGCCTGGATCGCGGCCATCTGCCTGGCCTTCGGGGTCCTGCTGGGCATCCCGGTGGTCTACGTGCTGGCGATGAACGCCATCAACGTCGGAATGGGCATCGGACTGATGGCGTCCGCGGGCCGACTCGACGTCTTCCTCGGGCTGCTGATCCCGCACGGCCTGCTGGAGCTGACGGCGGTCTTCGTGGCGGCGGGCGTGGGTCTGCGCCTGGGGTGGACGGTGATCGACCCCGGCCGCCGCACCCGGACCACCGCGTTGGCGGAGGAGGGGCGGGCCGCGATCGGCATGGCGGTCGGGCTGGCCGTGGTGCTGCTGGTCTCCGGCGTCGTCGAAGGGTTCGTCACCCCCTCCGGCCTGCCCACCTGGGCGCGCATCGCGATCGGCGTCCTCGTCTGGGCCGCGTTCCTCGTCTACGTGTTCGTACCGGGGAAGCGCGCGGCACTGGCCGGGGAGACGGGCGACCTGGCCCGTGAGGACCGGTCGGACCAGCAGCCCGTCGCGGTCTGACGCGCGGGGATTGACGGCGGCGTGGTGGGTGCGTATTGTTCTCCGAGCTGCCACGGAGCCTTCGGCTTCCCAAGCGACGCCAAGCGTCCCAGGTCCGGCAGCAACCACTGCCGAAGTGCATGAACCCTCACGGGTCTGTTTTGGCGTTCCTGTGTTCGTATTTCCCGACACGGATCGACGATTCATGAACCGGCGGCCGATTTTGAATCGGTCGGGGAAATGCTCTAACGTGGTGGACACGCCGGAGGGCGCAAAGCTCGAAAGGCCCCGCCGGCCGGGGGTCAGAAACACGAAAGTGAGTCTGATAGAGTCGGAGACACC
>NZ_JAAVJB010000405.1 GCF_012034385.1 Streptomyces spiramenti | reverse complement strand
GGCCCGCGTCCGCGCGGCCCGGAGCGCTTCCCGCGCCCCGCTCGCCGCCCGCGTCGCCGTCCCCGCGGGTCACGTCGTCGCGGTCACCGGCCTCCTGGTCACGGGCGTCGGCACTCTCCGCCGGGCGCGCGTCGCCTGGGGTGCCCGAGGACGCGGACCTGTCGCCGCGGGCCGCCTTCGGCTCGTCCTCGCCGTTGCCCGCAGCGCCGTGCTCCTGTGCCATCGGTCCTCACCGTCGTCGCGTCTCGCTTCGCCATCAAACCGGTTGTGGGGTCGCGCTGCCAAGTCGAGGTCACGGGCCCGAGACGAGTATGACGGTCCCGTCACAGAGCCCGAGCACACCGGTCACGGTACGGACAAGCGCCTTGACGCCCGTATACGCTGAGGCAGACTTGGCGCTGGATACGCACAGCCAAGGGGGAGCCGACCGATGAACGAGCACGCCGTTGAGCCCGCTGACTACTCGGGCCGGGCCGTCGGCGGAGGCCGCTACCAGCTTCGCACCCTACTCGGTACCGGCGGCATGGCCTCGGTCAACCTCGCGTACGACACCGTCCTCGCCCGCGAGGTCGCAGTCAAGACGATGCATGGTGAACTCGGCCGCGACGAGTCGTTCCGGGAGCGGTTCAAGCGCGAGGCCCAGTCCGTGGCCCGGCTCACCCACGCCAACATCGTGTCGGTCTTCGACACCGGCGAGGACACCATCGACGATCTGCCGGTGCCGTTCATCGTCATGGAGTACGTCGACGGCCGGCCGCTGCGCGGCGTGCTCGACGACGACATCCGCGAGTTCGGCGCGATGCCGGGCGACAAGGCGCTCAAGGTCATAGCCGACGTGTGCGCGGCGCTGGACATATCCCACGAGATGGGCCTGGTCCACCGCGACATCAAGCCCGGCAACGTGATGGTGACCAAGCGCAACGTCATCAAGGTCATGGACTTCGGCATCGCACGTGCCATGCAGTCCGGCGTGACGGCGATGACCCAGACCGGCATGGTCGTCGGCACCCCGCAGTACCTCTCCCCCGAGCAGGCCCTCGGCCGCGGTGTGGACGCCCGCTCCGACCTGTACTCCGTCGGCATCATGCTCTTCGAGCTGCTCACCGGCCACCTGCCCTTCGACGCGGACTCCCCGCTGGCGGTCGCCTACGCGCACGTCCAGGAGCAGCCGCCGGCGCCCTCTTCGATCAACGCCTCGGTCCCGCCGCAGCTCGACGCGCTGGTCGCGCGGATGCTGCGGAAGAACCCCGACGAGCGCTTCCAGAGCGCGGAGGAACTGCGCGAGGAGTGCCTGCGGATCGCCGGCACGCTGACCGACGCGGTGCCGAGGATCACCGCCACCGGGCCCGTCTCCCGCAGCGGCGACGCGGTCGCCAACTCGGTGTTCCCGCAGTACGGCACCAACCCGCCCGGCACCCCGCCGCCCGCCGGCTACGGGCCGACCCCGCAGCCCCAGGGCTACGGCTACCCGCAGCACACCCCGCCGCCGTACGTGATGGCGCCGCCCTCCGCGCAGTCCGCCGGTACCGGTTCCGGCGGCGGCGGAAACGGCGGAAAGACGTTCCTCATGGCGCTCGCCGGCGTGGTGGCGGTGGCGCTGATCGTCGGTGTCGCGTTCATCGTCGTCAACGGCAGTGGCGAAGACGGCGGCAACGACATCGCGGACGGCGGCTCCTCCGACACCGACACCGGTGACGTCGGCGGGGCGGGCGCGGGGGACGGCGGCGACCCCGAGGACGGGACCGAAGCGGACGAGGACGCCGACGCGGAGACCGAGCGGGAGCCCCGCTTCAAGGAGGGCGACGTCAACAAGACGGTCGACGTCTCCGTCTGCCTCGAACCCCGCGAGTACTTCGACCAGGAGGAGCACCCGGGCTCCGTGTCGATGCCCAACTTCTACGACAAGCACGTCGCCTCGGTGAAGGAGTGCCTGCGCGCGGGCACCGACGCCAACGAGGAGGACGGCGTCGCGTGGAACTACGCCAACGACATTGCGCGGGACGAGGTCATCAAGGGCCAGGGCATCGTCGTCGACCAGTCACCCAAGGCCCACGAGCCGTACAACCCGCTGGAGGACGAGATCGTGCTGACCGTCTCCACCGGCAAGGAAGCCACCCGCTGATCCGACGGGCGACCCGTCGCCGGTCCGCCGCGCGGTCGCGACACCCGACGCCCCGATCCCGGCCCCGGGCCCGGGGCGTCCTGCGGTGCGGATCGTCCCGCGGGGCGCGACCGCACCCGCTGGTCCGTCCGACGGGACGCAGGGGCGGCCTTGCCGGGGCGCAGCGGGCCGAGAGCGCCGCCCGGCTGCTGGAGCGCTGC
>NZ_JAAVJB010000404.1 GCF_012034385.1 Streptomyces spiramenti | reverse complement strand
CCCCCCGCGGCGCCGCCTCCCGGCCGGCGCCGGACAGACCCCCGCCCGGTACCGGAGCGATCCCGGTACCGGGCGGTGACGTGCCCGGACCGCGCGCTCTGCGCCGCGGGCCCGGTCGTGCGGGGTGTCAGCTCCCGCCGGCAGCCATGGGCGTGGGTTCCTCGGCGGTCATGGCGTCGACCAGGGTGCGGTCGCCGAGCTCCTGCTCCAGCTCGACCTCCACCTCGTCCACGGCGAGCATCTCGTTGCACACCTCGGCCGCGGGGTCCTCGACCGACCAGCCGCCGAGGACCACCAGGTCGTCGGTCTCGTGGACCCAAGCGCCCCAGTCGGCGTCGCAGTCGCCGTGGCCGACGACCACCGTCAGCGCGGTGTCGCCGGGGTCCGCCTCGACGACGCCCTCGATCGCCCACAGCACCGGGCTGGAGAAGTTGTCGGCGGGCTGTGCCTCCGGCCAGTCCGCGGCTATCTGCTCCGCGCGCTCGACGAAGACGTTCTCGTCGGGCAGGTCGCCGGGCTGCCGCTCCTCGCCGCCGGCCCCGCCACCGCCCGTCGCCGCTCCGTCCTCCCCGGCACCGTCGTCGCCCGCGCCGCCGGTGGCGGCGCCGTCGTCCGCGCCGGAGTCGGCGGCGGGCGGCGGCCCGTCGTCCCCGGAGGAGTCACCACCGCACGCCGCGATGGTGAGGGCCGTGGCTGCCAGCACCGGAACCAGAACCTTGCTGCGCATGACGCTCCTTCCGTCCCGTGCGCCCCGCCCGGATCGCGGGGCACGTTGCGTCTGTGACGGACGCTGCCCCGCATCGGTTCCGCCGAACCGGTGGTACGGCCCGGCGCAGCTGCCGCCGACGGTCGCGCGCCCCTCCCGGCGGGGGTGTTCCGGGGCCACAATGCGTCGGGTCGGCAACCGCCGGTGACCGTGCGGACGCAGGGAGGAACCCATGGGGCGACGTCTCGGGCTCGGGGCGGCGGCGGTCGCGCTGGCGCTGCCGGTCGCGGGGTGCGGCGGCGCCGGGGGCGACCCCGCCGACACGACGCTCCGGCTGTGGGTCATGGAGGGCACCTCGCCGGAGGCGGGGCCCTGGTTCGAGGAGTTGCGGGCCGTGTTCCGCGAGCGCACCGGCGCCGGGCTGGAGTACCAACTGGTGCCCTGGGACCAGGCGCACGACAAGCTCACCACGGCCGCCGCCGGTGACGCGCTGCCCGACGTGTCGGAGATCGGGACCACGTGGGTGCCGGAGTTCGCGGCGGCGGCCATCGTCGCGGACGTCACCGAGGAGGTGGCCGCGACCGGGCTCGACGGCGACCTCCTCGCCGGAGTGCGGGAGGCGGGGACGCTGGACGGCCGGCTCCACGGCATGCCCTGGTACGCGGGGGTCCGGGCGCTGTACTACCGGGCCGACGTCTTCGCCGAGCACGGCCTGGAACCACCCGCCACCTGGGACGAGCTGGTCGCGGTCGGGAAGGAACTCCGGGAACAGGAACCGGAGATGATCCCCTACCCCGTGCCCGGCGCGAGCGAGCACTCGTTCTACCCCTACCTCTGGGGCGCCGGTGGAGAGGTGGCGGTCGTCGAGTCCGGGGGCTGGCGGTCTGCGCTGAACAGCCCCGAGGCGATCGAGGGGATCGGCTGGTTCACCGGCCTGGCGACCGAGCACGGTCTCTCGGTGGCGGCGGCGGACACCTGGACGGAGGCGGACACGCTCCAGAGCTTCCGCGACGGACGGGCGGCCATGGTCCTCAACGGCTCCTGGGCGGTGGGGAACCTGCTGCGGGAGGACGCCTCCTGGGCCGACCGCCTCGGCGTGGTGCCGGTGCCCGGCCAGGAGGGTGGCATCAGCCCCTCGTTCGCGGGTGGTTCGCTGGTCAGTGTCATCGAGGGCACCGACCACCCCGAACTGGCCTGGAGCCTGGTGGAGCTGATGACCACCGGGGAGTTCGCCGACCGGTGGACGCGGGACAGCGGCTTCTTCCCCGCCCGGCAGAGCCTGCTGGCCGGGTACGCAGCCTCCGACGACCCCCACGTCGCGCCGTTCGCCCGCCAACTGGCCGACGCGGGGAAGCACCTGCCCGTCAGTGAGCGGTTCGGCGAGGTCCAGGCGGAACAGGTGGTCCAGCGGATGCTGCTGTCGGTCCTGAGCGGTGACCGGGACGTCGAGGCGGCGGCGGCCGAGGCCACCGAGGCGATGGACCGCATCCTGCGCGACTGACCGCCGTCGCCCGGCTCCGCCCGCTGCGCCCAGCCGCCCGCCCCGCGGGGTGTGCGCCCCGCCCCGCCCGACGGGAGACCGCCGATGACCGTGGAGACCCGCCCCCCGCCGGACGAGGCGCCGCCCGCGCCCGTCCGGGCC
>NZ_JAAVJB010000403.1 GCF_012034385.1 Streptomyces spiramenti | reverse complement strand
CCGCGGAGCGGAGCTCCGCGGCCAACTCCTCGTGGACCCGGGCCCGGAGGCGCGTGCCCTCGGTGGTGTGCTCCTCCGCCAGCACCTCGCCCTCGGTGTGGGCGCGCGAGACGAGCGCACCGGAGGTGTAGGGCACCACGAGGTCCAGCTCGACGGCGGGGCGGGGCAGTTCGTCGTCGATCCTGGCCAGCAGCTCCTCGATGCCCGCGCCGCTGTGGGCGGAGATCACCATGGAGCGGCGCTCGGCGCGGACGAGTCGCTGGAGGACCAGCGGGTCGGCGGCATCCGCCTTGTTGATGACGACGATCTCCGGCACCGACTGCGCGCCGACGTCCCGGATGACCTCGCGGACCGCGGCGAGCTGCTCCTCGGGCGCCGGGTGCGAGCCGTCCACGACGTGCAGGATGAGGTCGGAGTCGCCGACCTCCTCCATCGTGGAGCGGAACGCCTCGACGAGGTGGTGCGGCAGGTGCCGCACGAACCCGACGGTGTCCGCCAGGGTGTACTGGCGACCGCTGGGCGTCTCGGCGCGACGCACGGTCGGGTCCAGCGTGGCGAAGAGCGCGTTCTCGACGAGCACGCCGGCGCCGGTGAGCCGGTTCAGCAGCGAGGACTTGCCCGCATTGGTGTACCCGGCGATCGCCACCGAGGGGACCTTGTTGCGGCGCCGCTCCTGGCGCTTGACGTCGCGGCCGGTCTTCATCTCCGCGATCTCCCGACGGAGCTTCGCCATCTTCTCGCGGATGCGACGCCGGTCGGTCTCGATCTTGGTCTCACCGGGACCGCGGGTCGCCATGCCGCCGCCGGAGGAGCCGGAGCCACCGCCGCCCATCTGCCGGGAGAGCGACTGACCCCAGCCGCGGAGTCGCGGCATCATGTACTGCATCTGCGCCAGCGCCACCTGCGCCTTGCCCTCACGGGACTTGGCGTGCTGCGCGAAGATGTCGAGGATCAGGGCGGTGCGGTCGACCACCTTGACCTTGACGACGTCCTCCAGGTGGATGAGCTGGCCGGGGCTGAGCTCACCGTCGCAGACGACGGTGTCGGCGCCGTTCTCCGACACGATGTCACGCAGCTCCTGCGCCTTGCCCGACCCGATGTAGGTCGCGGCGTCCGGCTTGTCGCGGCGCTGGGTCACCCCGGCGAGGACCATGGCGCCCGCCGTCTCGGCGAGCGCGGCGAGCTCCGCGAGGGAGTTGTCGGCGTCGGCCGCGGTGCCGGAGGTCCAGACACCGACGAGCACCACGCGCTCCAGGCGGAGCTGCCGGTACTCGACCTCGGTGACGTCCTCCAGCTCGGTGGACAGTCCCGCGACGCGCCGCAGCGCGGCGCGCTCCTCGCGGTCGAACTGGTCGCCGTCGCGTTCGGCGTCCAGCGTGCTCCAGGAGACGTCCTCCTCCATCAGGGCGTCGGCCCGGCGGTCCGTGGTGCGGGGCTGGTTCTCCTGAGAAGCTGAAGAGAAGGTCAACGGGGTCCTTTCGTCCGAGCGAGCCACGCCGCGACGGCCCGGTCGGGCCGAGGCAGGGGCGCGGTCTCAGTGACAACGCGTGGCCGGTCGGAGGGATTCCCTGGTCGGCCCTGGATCTCCATGGTGGCACGGCCCCGACCGGCAGTCACCCGGTTTCCCCCATGGCGGAAGGGCGGGCGGTGCACCTCTCCCCCGGTCGGCTGCGCGACCCGGGGGCCGACGCGTCCGGTGACCCGGCCCGGGCGGCCACCACCCTGGGTCACGGACGTGCCGGGTCCGACCGCCGGACGGGCAGCCGGGCCCGGCACGTGGGGGCCGGGCCCCCCACGTGGGCACCGGACGGTGCCGTGCGAACCGCGCGCGGCGGCGCGCACGAACGCGCGGGCCGGGCCCGGAACGGGTCAGCCGCGCCCGGCCGCCACGGGCAGTGCCCGCGAGACGTCGTACACGCCCGGCACGCCGCGCATCACCCGCATGAGCCTCGGCAGCCCGGTGGCGTCGGGCAGGTCGAGCGTGTACGTGTGGCGCACGCGGTGCTGCCGGGGCGGCTCCACCTCGGCGTGCACCACGGCCGCGCCCTCGTCGGCGAGGGCGTCGGTGAGATCGGCCAGCAGCCGCGGCCGGCCCAGTGCCTCGGCGCGGAGTGTGACGCGACAACCCGAGCTGGGTGAACGCCACGTCACGGCGACGGCCCGTCGGCCCGCGCCCGCCATACCGGCAGCCACGGGGCAGTCCGCGCGGTGCACGGCGACGGTCCCGCCGCGTACGGCGAACCCCGTCACCTCGTCCGCGGGGACCGGAGTGCAGCAGCGGGCGAGGCGCGGCGGGCCGCGGTGCCCGTCGCTCACCTCCACCGCGTGCTCCGGTTGCGGCCGGCGCG
>NZ_JAAVJB010000402.1 GCF_012034385.1 Streptomyces spiramenti | reverse complement strand
CCCCCCCCCCCCCCCCCCCACCGCTGTCGCATCCGGGCGCGCCCCGGGCAGGGGTCCCGCCGACCGGCGACGGCCCGCCGTGCCGAGCGGGCGCGTGTCCCGCCGCCGACCGGTTCCCCGCGGAAGCGGGCGGAGTCCACGGCCCACAGGGTTGTCCGTGACCGCAGGCCGCCCCCCTTCGTGGCCGTCCCCGGCGTCGCGTCCTCCCCGCCGCCGCGAGGCACCGCTGTCGTTCCCCTTCTCCCGGCTGCCGCCGGCCCTTCGCCGCCCGCCCGGACACCGCCGTCGCCCGGACCGCCTTCCCGCGGGTCGCTCCCCGGACCCCCGCCGCGATACGGCCGGTTGACGCCGGCCCATGCGCCCGGTCGCCCCTCACTCGGCCGACCGGCGCCCCCGAGGGCACGCCCCGTACCCCCGTGCGCCATGCCGTCGCCCGCGACGGCGCGCGACCGGCCGAGACGTCGCCGTCGGCCGCAGCCGACGAAGGCGAGTGCCCTCGCGCCCCAGACGGGGAGTGGGGGAGACGGCCCGAGGAGTGGCTCGCTCAGCCGGATCGCGGCGGCGGCGGTGAGGAGCCGCGCGAGCGGGAGGAACCGCGCACGACGAGTTCCGGCCGGAGGACCACCGCCCGGTGGCGGTGGCCCGTCAGGGGCCCGTCCCCACCGCCTCCGGCCTCTTCCGCGAGGAGCCGCACCGCGACGCGACCCAGCCGGTCCGCCGGCTGCCGCACCGAGGTGAGGGGCACAGCCGCGGCGGCGGCGAACTCGATGTCGTCGTACCCCACCAGGGCGACGTCCTCGGGGACCCGGACACCGGCGGTCACCAGGGCCTGCAGGACGCCGAGGGCCAGCAGGTCGTTGGCGCAGAAGACCGCGCTCGGCAGTTCCGGAAGACCGAGCAGCCGGGCCCCGGCGTCGGATCCGGAGGCGACGTCGAGCCGGTCGGCCGTCAGCCGGGTCAGCGCGGAGGCCGGCAGCCCGGCCTCAGCGAGCGCGTCGAGCGCCCCCGCCTGCCGGTCCTGGCACTGCGGGAGGTGCGGCGGTCCGCTGACGTACGTCACCCGGCGGTGCCCGCCGGAGAGCAGGTGCCGCACCGCGAGGGCCCCGCCGGTGACGTCGTCCACGGCGACCGAGCACCCCTGGTCGGCCGGCAGCGCCCGGTCGACGAAGACACAGGGGATGCCGTGGCGACGGAACCGCTCCAGGTTGGGGCCCGAGGCGTCGGCGGGCGTCACCAGGACGCCCCGGACCCGCTGTTCGGCGAAGAGCGCGAGGTAGTCGGCCTCCTCCGCTGGGCTCTGCGAACTGCTGCAGACCATCACGCGCAGGCCGAGTTCCGCCGCGGCGCGTTCCGCGCCCTTGGCGACTCCCGCGAAGAACGGGTTCGCCAGGTCCAGCACGAGGACGGCGACCATCCGGCTGCTGCCGCTGCGCAGCTGGCGGGCGCTCTCGCTCCGGACGTACCCGAGCGCCTCGATGGTGGCGAGCACCTTGTCGCGGGTGCCCGGGGCGACGGTGTCGGGGCGGTTGAGGACGTTGGAGACCGTGCCGACCGAGACGCCCGCCTCGCGCGCCACGTCCTTGATGCCGACCGGCGCCCCGCCCTGAGGTGTCATGGTCCCGCTCTCGTCCGTCGTGCCGTCCTGGCGTCCCGTCAGTCGGCCGTCCGGCGCGGGGGTCGGCTCCGGCCGGGTCGCGCCGGACCGTGCTCCACCAGGACGACCTCCAGCGTACGCGGGCCGTGGACGCCCTCCACCCGGTCCAGTTCGATGTCGCTGGTGGCGGAGGGGCCGGAGATCCAGGTGAGCGGACGCGAGGGGTCGAGCCGTTCCAGCACCTCGGGCACGGAGTTGACCACCTGGGCAGGGGCGTGCACCACGCAGACGTGGTGGTCGGGGACGAGGGTCGTCCGCCGCAGACCCTGGCCGGGCCCGCCGTCCAGCACCAGGGTGCCGGTCTCGGCGACGGCGACGGCACAGCCGGTGACGACGCTGTCGGCGGTCGCGAGCCGCGGCAGCGCGACGTCCTCTGCCAGCCAGCGCACCCCGTCGGTCCGCCAGGAGGCGGGCAGCGCCGGCGGGGCGACGGCCACCTCGGTGCCGCGCCGCCGCAGCAGTTCTGCGATGACCTCCGGAAGCTCCGCGGGCCCGCAGCGGTGCACCAGGGCGCGGTAGTCGGCGAGGTTGGCGGCGAGCAGCTCCACCGCCTCGCCCGGGTCGCCCGCGTGGTGGGCCCGCAGGTAGTCGCGCGCCACGGGGACGTCCTGCGGCCCCTCCGTCCGGGGCACGTCGCGCAGCGCCGCGCGCACCCGGGTGAGCACCAGGGTGCGGTCGCCCGGGCGGCGGGCCGCACCGGACGGCAC
>NZ_JAAVJB010000401.1 GCF_012034385.1 Streptomyces spiramenti | reverse complement strand
CGGCCGGTCCGTGGACCGGCCGAGGCCGCGGCGCGAGCGGGGCGCCGGGTGAGTGGCGCCCCGCGGGGGTCAGTCCTTGGGGGACGTGTCCAGCAGGTCACCGTCGCCGGTGTCCTTGTCCGACTTGTCACCGGCGCCGGCAGCACCGGAGCCGCTGCCGGAACCGGAGGTCACCGATTCGAGCTCCCCGTTCTCCTGGGCCTCCGTCATGGCGGCGACCGCGGACTCGATGAGCGCCTCCTCAGCCTCCTCGGCCTGGGCCTCCTTGAAGGCGACGTGCTCCTCGCGCAACGACTTCAGTGTCGCGATGCACATGGCGATCATGATGAAGCTGAACGGCAGCGCGATCACGACCGCGACGTTCTGGAGGATCGTCAGTCCGTGCCCGGCTCCCGCCAGCAGCAGCGCGACGGCCACGAGGCCCTCGACGCTGGCCCAGAACACGCGGCTCCAGGTCGGCGGGTTGGGGTCGCCGCCGGAGGCCAGCATGTCCACCACGTAGGAGGCGGAGTCGGAGGAGGTCACGAAGAAGAACACGATCAGCAGGATCGCGAGGCCGATGACGATGGTCGCGCCGGGCAGCGAGTCCAGCAGCGCGAAGAGCGCGGCCGTCGAGTCGACGGAGCCGTCCTCGCCTGTCATTCCCCCGGTGGCCTGCTCCTCACGGATACCCGAGCCGCCGACCACGGAGAACCAGAAGAAGCTCAGCATCGTCGGCACGACCAGCGCGCCGACGACGAACTCACGGACAGTGCGGCCACGCGAGATGCGGGCGATGAAGATGCCGACGAACGGCGCCCACGACATCCACCAGCCCCAGTAGAAGATGGTCCAGCCGCCGACCCAGCCGGTGCCGTCCTCGCCGTGCCACGAGCCGGTGTCCAGGCTGAGCGCCGCGAAGTTCTGCAGGTAGACACCGATGTTCTGGAAGAAGTCGGTGAGCAGGACGGTGGTGGCGCCGGCGATCAGGATGAACAGCAGGATCCCGGCCGCCAGGACCGCGTTGACGTTGGACAGGTACTTGACGCCCTTGTCCAGGCCGGAGACCACCGACAGCGTCGCGATGATCGTGATGATGATGACGATCACGCTCAGGACGCCGGCGCTCGGGTCGGTGATGATGCCCAGGTGGTCCAGGCCGGCACCGATCTGCTGGACGCCGAAGCCCAGGGAGGTGGCGACACCGAAGACGGTGCCGACGACGGCGATGACGTCGATGGCGTCACCGAGGCGGCCACGCACGCGGTCACCGAGCAGCGGCTCCAGCGCGTAGCGGATGGAGACGGGGCGGCCCTTGCGGTGGACGGCGTAGGCGACGGCGAGTCCGACGACGATGTAGATCGCCCACGGGTGGAAGCCCCAGTGGAGGAAGGTCTGGCTCATGGCGAACTCGGCGCGCTCGGCCTCGCTCTCACCGACGCCGGGCTTCGGTCCCATGTAGAAGCTCAGCGGCTCGGCGACGCCCCAGAAAACGAGGCCGATGCCCATGCCCGCGGCGAAGAGCATCGACAGCCAGGAGCCGAGGCTGAAGTCCGGTTTCTGGTCATCCTTGCCGAGCTTGATGTTGCCGTACTTGCTGAACCCCATGAAGAGGGCGTACAGCACGAAGAACGACACCAGCGGCACGTAGTACCAGCTCAGGTTGTCCACAACCTCGACCCGGAACGAGAGGAGGTTGTCCGCTGCTCCTTCGCCTCCGAGCATGGCCCAGAGGACGAAGACGCCGATGATGGCGACGGATGGCCAGAACACCCATGGCGCGATCGAAGCAGTGCGGGCGGGTGGCCTCACACCACCACGGTCCGTCTCCGCTGTCGTCTCTTTCCCCGGATGTCCTGATGACATAAGCAAATTCCTTCCGCCGCAACCGCTTCCGCGGTCCGTATCCGTTGAGCCAACGGATCTCGCCTGCCCCCAGTGGCCGGGAACATACGTCACGGTTAGGTCACCTTGGCGTGTCGAACAGGACGCGGCGGCGTTTTTGGGTTAGGGGGCGGTGACCCTCAGCTTCCGGCGGAGAAGCGGAGGATGTCACTCAGGAACGGGAGCTCCAGCCACGGCCGCGGCTGGGCCATGAGGGTGAGCAGCACGATCGCCAGGCCCATGCCGCCGTACGTCAGCACGTCCGTGTAGCGGGACCGGACAGCGAGCATGCCGACGGCCGAGACGGTGACGCGGAGGGCCGCGCCGGCGAGCATCGCCGCGCCGACTGTCAACAACCCGATCCGGAAATCCACGATCATGACGAGAAGTCCGGAAACGACCACCGCGATGACGCTCAGCAACGGCCACTGCCGGATGGGGGCCGGGGAGTCACCGTCCGCGTACCGCCGACCGCCCTCCGGCGGGGCGGTGTCCCGCGTGACCGTCGGGTAGCGCCGCGAGCCACGGCGGAGCCGCCGGACGCGCCGCGGCTCGGCCGCGGCGCCGGACACCCCCGCGG
>NZ_JAAVJB010000400.1 GCF_012034385.1 Streptomyces spiramenti | reverse complement strand
GCCCCCGGACGCGCGCCCCCGGCTCCACGCGCCGCGCCGCCGATGAGGCCGCCGCGGGCCGGCGACCCGCCCACCGGGTGGACCCCCGCTCCCACTTCGCCCGCCCACCGGGCACCGCGCCCGGTCGAGCCGCCGCTACGCTTCCCACCAGACCCACCCAGCACGCCGCCCCAGCCGACCGGAGGACCCGGATGACAGTGACGCTCGCCGATGTGGCGGCCCGGGCCGGTGTCTCGGCGGCGACGGTGTCCCGGGTCCTCAACGGCAACTACCCGGTCGCCACCGCCACCCGCAGCCGCGTGCTGCGGGCGGTGGAGGAGCTGGAGTACGTCGTCAACGGTCCGGCGAGTTCGCTGGCCGCCGCCAGCTCCGACCTCGTGGGCGTCCTGGTCAACGACATCGCCGACCCCTTCTTCGGCATCATCGCCGGGGCAGTGCAGGACACGATCGGCCCGGTGACCTCGGTCCCGGCACAGGGCCGGAAGCTGGCCGTCATCTGCAACACGGGCGGCTCGCCCGAACGGGAGCTGACCTACCTGACGCTGCTCCAGCGGCAGCGGGCCGCGGCCGTGGTGCTCACCGGCAGCGGCACCGACGACCCCGGGCACCGGGCGGCCCTCGCCGCCCGGCTCCAGCGGCTCGCCTCCGGCGGGGTCCGGGTGGTGCTGTGCGGCAGGCCGCTCCCCGCCGAGGAAGCGATCGCCGCGGAGCGTGCCGACGACGCGCTCCCGGCAGCCGGTGGGACCGACCCCGCCGGCCCCCGCCTGGTCACCGTGCCACTGGACAACGAGGGCGGGGCCCGTGCGCTGACCGAGCACCTGCTGGCACTCGGACACCGCCGGATCGGTTACCTCGCGGGGCCCGACCACCGCTCCACCACCCGCCACCGGCTCGCCGGGCACCGCGCGGCCATGGCCGCGGCCGGGCTCCCGTCGCCCCCCGAACACCTGCTGCTGCACGGCACCTTCCACCGGGACAGCGGTTACGCGGGCGCGCTGCGGCTGCTGGACTCGGACCCGGAGCTGACCGCGATCGCCGCCGCCAACGACACCGTGGCGCTCGGGGTGTGCGCGGCGCTGCGCGACCGCGGCCTCCGCGTGCCGCAGGACGTCTCCGTCACCGGCTTCGACGATCTGCCGTTCGCCGCCGACGTCGCCCCCGGCCTCACCACGGTGCGGCTGCCGCTGCGCGAGACGGGACAGGCCGCCGGGCGGGTGGCGCTGGGGCTGGACGTGCCGGAGGACGGCGTCGTGCCGCCCGAGCCGGCGCTGCTCGTCGCACGGGACTCCACGGCGCCGCCCGGGGCCTGAGCGGGGCCGGCCGCAACAGTCCCGAACGGAGCCGTCGACGGCGCGCTGTCCGGTCGGCCGTCACGTCGGAGCGAGGAGCAGAGGTAGCGAGAGCAGGGGCACGGGGCACGCGACGGCTGCGGACGGCGTCCGCCTGGCATGGCAGAGCGACGGGAGCGGCCCGCCGCTGGTGCTGCTCGCGGGTCAGTCCACCACCCGCCTCTGCGGGGACGGGGGTGTGCGGGGTCCGCCGCACGGCGCCACAGCGTCTCCCCGGACCGGGCGGCACCGGCGGGAGCGACCACCCCGACCAGCCCTGCAGCACAAGGGGGTTCGCCGAGGACGTCATCGCCGTGCCTGCGCACGCGTTCTGTTGATCGAGGGCGCGCGTCACACCTACTTCGAGGCTTCCACCCGGTGGCCGGGGCGGCCGGTCAGTTCGCGTCCGTGCCGCCGTCCGCTGCCAGGCCGTCGACCAGCTTGTCGAGCGCGGTGGACCACCCGTCGGACATGTCGGCGGCGTCCGCCGCGCTCAGCACGGCGCTCTGGTGCAGCGTCAGCTCCGTGCCGCCCGCCGCCTCGGCCAGGGCGACGGTGACGACGGCGTACTCGGTGACGGGCGTGCCGTCACCGGCGACGCCCCAGCCGAAGACGACGCGCTCGAACGGCACCAGCTCCCGGTAGGTACCGGCGGAGGGGTAGCGCTCGCCGCTCTCCTCCGAGACCATCACCGCCTCCCAGCCGCCGCCGACCCGGGCGTCGACCCGGACGGTGTCCGTGGGGGTGTGCATCCCCCGGGGGCCGAACCAGCGGGCGAGCGGCCCCGCCTCGGTCCAGGCGCGGAAGACGGCCTCGGGGGAGGCCGTGGTGGTCCGCGTGAGCGTGAAATCGCGCTCCTGCACGTCGGGGTGGGCCCCGGCGGCGGGGTCGGTGCTGTGGGCGTCGTTCATGGTCCGTCTCCTCGTCCCGGCGACCGGGCTGCCCGGACGCGATCTCCCCCGGCCGGGATTCTTCGCCGGACCCCGCTCCGGTGCGGGTGGCTCGCCGGAGCGGGCCGAAGCCGTCCGCCGGACGGTCCAGCGCGGGACCCGTCCGGCGGTGGCCGTTCCGGTGCGGGGGGGGGGAGCCGGGGCGACCGGCGGGCGGGCGGCGGCGCGGTCCCGCCGGAT
>NZ_JAAVJB010000003.1:53687-73974 GCF_012034385.1 Streptomyces spiramenti | reverse complement strand
GCGCCGCAGGGGGCGAGCGGTCCGGGTGCCGCGCGCCGGAGGTCCCGCGGACGGCCGCGGACGGCTCGTGGTCCCGCTCCCCCTGTGGCGGCGAGCGGCGCCCCGATGCGGCGGCTCCGGAGCGAGGGCGGCGATGCGGTGGCTCCGGAGCGAGGGCGGCGATGCGGTGGCTCCGGAGCGGAGGCGGCGATGCGTCGGCGGGCCCCGGGCGCCCGGGAGGGTGGCGGCCGACGGCAGACGGCCGAAGCGGGATGCGACCGGTCGGGGCCCGGTGGACGCTGGGTGCACTCGAACCACCCTTGGAGGCGGAATGATCGTGCGGATGCTCCACGAGCGAGGACTACGGAGTGAGCAGGTGTACTGCGCCGCCACGGCGTCCGTGGGCCTGTCGGTAGCGAGCTGGTTCCTCTCGCGGAAGGCCGAGAGCAAGGCCGGGCGGGCTCGTGCGGACCGCTGGGGGATCTTCGTGGGCGAGTGGGCGCCGACGCTCTTCGGACTGGGTATCGCGCTCTCCCAGTACGAGCGGGACGAACTGCACCTCGCCGAGGCGTTCGCGGAGGACGACCCGGAGGGCACGGCGGGGCTCGCCTGACGACGGCCGCCGACGCTCGCGGCGGAGGGGTGCGGTCGCAGCCGCGCAACGGACCGCACCCGGCCCACGTCGCCCCGGGGGGCGGCGCGGAACCGGGTGCGGTTCGGCTTTCACGGCTCGGTCAGGGCGGATCCGCCCTCACCGTGTCGCGGATGTCAGGCCTTGGCCTTCTTGCGGAAGAAGAGGACCGCTGCGCCGCCGGCCACCAGGAGGGCGATGGCGATACCGGCGATCATGCCGACGTTGCTGCTGCTGCCGGTCTCGGCGAGGTTGGGCTCCTCGCTGTCACCGTCGGGGGTGGGCTCGTTCGACTCGGGCTCGTCGTCACCGGTGGACTCCTCAGGGCCTTCGCCCTCGGAGTCGCTCTGGCAGTCGAGGACACCCTCGAAGCGCTCGATCTCGGTGGTGCCGTCCTCGTCGAAGACCACGATCTCGTAGCCCTGCTTGTTCTCGACGGGAACGGTGATGGTGCCGGACTCGCCCGGGGCGACGACCAGCTCCTGGCCGTCGAGGTCGAAGCTGTAGTCCTGCGTGCCGTTGTTGGTGACGGTCACGGCGACGCCGCCGGCGACGCAGTCCTCGGAGGCGGTGACGCTCGGGAGCGGCTCCTCGGTCTCGGCCTCGACCCAGTTGGCGGTGGCACCCGCGGTCACCGAGGACTCGGTGGAACCGGCGAGGATCATGGTCTGGGTGACCGTGTTGATGCCGGTGAAGACGCGACCGACGGAGACCGGGGTGCTGACGCTGGCGCTCAGCGAAGCCGAGCCGGGGGCGGCGTCGGCGGGCACGTCGAAGAACAGCTCGGTGCCGTCGACGACGGAGGTGCCGTCGACGATGTTGCCGGCGGCGTCCACGACGCTGACGCCCTGGGAGGCGGCGTCGGGAGCGGTCGTCACGGTCGCGCCGGACGCGCTGGTGCGGACCTTGACCGGGCCGGCCTTCTCGCCCGCGACAGCACCGACCTGGTTGGGCTCCAGGGCGAGGGAGGGAGCCTCGGGCTCACCGACGACCTGGGCCGAGTCGCGCAGCCAGTCGGCGAGCTTCTCGGCGTCCTTGTTGGTGGGGGTCGCGTCGACGTTGTCGGAGAAGTGCCAGATCGCGGCCTGGGTACCGGCAGCGGCCTGCTCGGCGGTCAGGCTGTTCGCGCCGGCCTTCTCGGCGAGCCCGGCCAGGTCGTCGACCTGGGGGTACGAGTTCTGCAGGATCCAGTGGATCTTGCCTGCCTGCTCCGGCTTCTCCGCGAGCGAAGAGTTGCCCCAGCCGGTCTCCTGGTACTTGTGGTTCGTCTTCGCGCTGGTGCCGAAGTCGATGCAGTACGTCTTGATCGTGCCGCCACCGTCGACATCCATGGTGAACAGGCCGGCGTTGTAGCTACCGCCGCGGTGAGCGACCTTGACGGTGTCGTACGTCTCCAGCTTCTTGAGGGTGGCGGTGGCGCCGCCGGACCTCGGGGAGTTGTCCTCGTCCGCCGCGGCGGTACCGGCGGTGGCGAGCGCGCCACCGGCGAACAGCGCCGTGGCGACCGCTGTCGCCGCGAGGCGGGCAACCAGCCCCCTGCGTACAGAAATCATGTATGTCCCCTCCACGACAGGGCACGGAGTCACGGCCGCAACTCTTTGGGCAGGCCGGTCAGTACACCCGTGCGTACGCCGGGATCGTAGAGAGCCGATCTTGTGGTGTCCCCTTGGTGCCGGGCCATCACGCGCACCGAGGTCCAATCGTTACCTACGCTTGGTCAGATAAGTGGATTTATCTGGCTCCTGGGTACGCAGGCCCCCGCCGAGAGCGCCTCCGCGCGCCGGGCGCGGGCGCCGGGCACGGGAGGCGCGGTGGAAGACCGAGATGCCGTGGGCCAGGTTGTGGCCGACGGCGACCGCCTCAAGGTGCGCGTAGGTCCCCGGGACACCCGCCGCCCGGGGCGCCGCCCCGTCCGTCTCCCTACCCACCGTCGTGGCACAGATTCCCGGCGGAAGCCGAAGTCGGCCGTGGACCACCAGGGGTTCGCCGCACACCACGGACTCCAGGACGTTGACCGCGAGTTCCCGGCGGGCCCAGACGGTGTAGCCACTGACCCAACGGTCGCGCCAGGCGCCCTGTTCCGTGTCGTAGCGACGCTCCGGGACGTCCAACCGGAAACACACCACGCGCGCCCCGCGCGGAGTCGTCCGTCGTTCGACCTTCGAGGAGGCGTGTCCGGTCAGGGTCGTCCAGGTCTCGTTCATGAAGGACACCGTGCCCCGAGGCGGGGGCAGCGCGCTCCGCCCTGTGGACAACTCGGCGGCTGTGGAAAACTCCCTCACCCTCGCGGGTGAGTCGTCGCCCTGCCTCTTCCGTCCGCGCCGGCGGCCTCCTAACGTCCGTGGTGACAGGCCGGACGGACAGACGGAGACTCACCCCGGGCAGGATCGGGGTGGTGCAGGACCGCTCCCCCGCGACGGCGGGCAGCGCAGGGCCCGACGGGGCCGCCCGGGGCAGGACGCACACCCGGGCCGCAGGACACCGGAGGCGCCACGGCGGGAACCATCCGCCGAGGAAGCTAGTGAGGCTCGCCCCCAACGGCGGCGACGAACTGCTCCCTCACCTCCCGGTAACGCAGCAACTCGGCTGCGACAGGTTCGAGGACCAGCGACCGGCCGCAACCGGCGGCGACCCGCCGCAACCGCTCCTCCTCCCGCTGCCCCCAAGCCCGGGCGGGACCACGCGACGCCACACGGCAGGCCCAAGCGAGCAGCGGGGCACCGAGCGACCCCCCGATCAGCAGACCGGCCGGCAGCCAGCCGGCGGCCACGGGGTAGCCGAAGGCAGCCGTCAGCAGCCAGCACATGCCCAGCAGTTGTGCGGTCATCAGAAGTGCCTGACCCACGATGGCGACGGTCCACCACGCCGGGCGGGCCGGACCGGGCCGGACCGCGGCCTCCGGCCCGAAGCCGGGCCTGGCGGCGAGCGCGGCCTCCAGCGCCCCGGGCAGCCGCTCCGCCCCCTTCCAGGCCGCGTCGCGTACCGCCTTGGCCCAGGGGCCCGGCAGTTCGGTGGCGGCGGTGGCGGCAACCGTCCGCACGGCCTCGGCGATCACAGGGCGCGACACCACGGGGGGCTCCCCCAGTCGGCCGGCACGTGCGCTGAGCGCGGGAGGCTCGCCCCGCCTGCTCGCCCGGCGGTCCGCCATGCGCTTGGTCAGCTGGGCCCACGGGGTTCCGCAAGCACGTTCCGATCGCCGCAGCCAGCCGCGTTCGGCCGCCCTGCCGGCGGCGGGTGCGCCGACCGCGTGGGCCAACCGCTCCTCGAACTCCTCCCGCCCCTGCGGCGTGAGGCCTGTGGGTGCCTGGACGCTGTCGGCCACGCATACGGGACGCAGCCTGCGGGTGACGCCGTCGAGGTCGGCTGCCAGCCGCCGCGCGGCGGCCGTCCGGGACCGGACGAGCTCCCCGATGGTCTGGCGGAGGTCGGGAACCCCGTCGCCGGTCAGGGCGGAGAGCGCGAGCACCGCCGCGCCGGGTTCGCCGTGCTCGCCCAGGGCGATCCCCCGGTCGTCGAGGAGCCCTCGCAGGTCGTCCATGATCGCCTCGGCCGCTTCGGAGGGCAGTCGGTCGATCTGGTTGAGCACCACGACGGTCACCTCGGCGTGCCCGGCGAACGCCCGCAGGTAGCGCTCGTGCAGGACGGCGTCGGCGTACTTCTCCGGGTCCACCACCCAGATGACCGCGTCGACGAGAGTGAGCAGCCGGTCGACCTGCTCCCGGTTTTCCGAGGCGACGGAGTCGTAGTCGGGCAGGTCCAGCAGGACCAGCCCGTGGAGCCCGGGGTCGACCAGGTGGGCACGGCGGCGGGACCGCACGGGGACCCCGAGCCGATCGAGCAGTCCCTCGGCACGGCTGGAGCGCCCCGCTTCCCAAGTGCAGGAGACGGCAGCGGCGGTGGTGGGCCGGCGGACCCCCGACTCGGACAGCTGCGCGCCTGCGAGGGCGTTGAAGAGTGCGGACTTGCCGCTGCCCGTCGCCCCGGCGACGGCGACGGTGGTGCAGGCGCGCGGCAGGCGGGTACGGGTCTCGGCTTCGGCGAGGAGCCTGGACGCCTCCTCCAGCGCGGACGCCTCCAGGCGGGTTCGGGAGAGACCGACGAGCTCTCGCAGCGCCGTGAGACGTGCGGCAAGCTCGTGGTCGGCCGGGGAGGGGGGTGTGTCCTCCACCGGCGCGGGTCCCGGCCGGGCCGGAGCGGGAACCGAGATGACGGGCTCGGGCTCGGGGACGAACTCCTCGCCGTAGGCGTCCACCCGCGAGGACGTCCGTTGCTCCGGGGGTGGCGGCGCCTCCACCACGCGTGCCCTCCTGGCGATCACTCCGTCGTCCCAGTTCTCGACCCGTCGGGGTGCGGGGGCTGCGGGGGTGTCCTCGTGCACGGTGTCCTCCTCATGCTGCCTGCTTGTCGATGGGGGTGGGGCGACCCGGCCCAGCGGTACCGGGGCGGCCTGCTCGGAGGCCGCTGGCGCGGTGCGGTCCGACCGCGTGCCGCGGGGAGGGGCGCGTGCTGCGGGGTGGTCGCATCGGCACCGGGGTACCGCGGCCGGCGGTCTGCGGGGGCCTCGGGCCGGGTGGCCGGCCCGCTGCGGTGTGGCGCGGCGGGACAGGGTGCGAGCAGGTGGAACGGCGTTCGGCATGGGCTTGGCCGGACGTGCCCCGCCTGCCTCCGGGACGGTACGAGGGCGGGGCGGTGGCCGAGAGTCCGTGCGCGGGCCCGACGGATGGCGACTCCGAGGTCCTCGCCGCGCGCTCGTGCGGGCGCCTCCCGGGCCCCTGCGGGGCCGTGGGGTCGCCGCCCGCCGGTCCCGCGGGTGCGTACCGTCAGCCGCCGGTGCACCTAGGCGGGTGTGTGCCGCTTGAGGACGGACAGGGCCGCGATCAGCTGGACCTGGTGGTCCACACTCACCTCCAGCCGATGCAGGGGCGCTCCTCTGCGGTCGCGTTCGGTGTTGATCACTCGCTGGACGAAGTCGGCGATCATGCCCTCCGCCTTCTTGCGGAGTCGTCCCGAGGCCGACGAACCGAGCAGTGCGCTCAGCGCCTCGGTGGCCGGTGCCGCGTCCCGGGCTCCGAGCAGCCCGGCCAGCAGGAGCGCGGAAGTCTCGCCGCCGTCGCCGGGGGGTGACGGACGGTCTTCCCCGCCGACGTCCCCGGATCGGGTCGGACCGGCGTCCAGCGCGATTCGTACCTCCTCCTCGGCGAGCTCCTCCAGGCAGCGGCGCAGCCGCCGGACCAGGATCCCCGCCCGTTCTCGGGCCCCTTCCAGGTCGTCGCTGTCCGGGGTCGGCGCCCCGGGCTGCGTGAGCCAGTTGTCGGTGGTCTCCTCATCGGCCGCCATGACGGCTTCGGCGAGCACGCTGGTCATGCCGTCGGTGAAGGCGTCCAGCAGCTCGTCGCTACTGGAGTCGTCCGGGAAGGCCAGCCACTGGGTGCGGGCCTGCCCCGTCAGAAGCCCGCCGTCGGCCAGCGTGTCCCGGACCCGCCGGCCCGCACCGTCGAAGGCGGTGCGCAGCTGCTGGTCCAGCCGGGACGCGGCGGCGGTCTGGGCGGCGGCGGCGTTGGCGAGGGCGGTGACCCGCCCCCGCAGTTCCCCGAGCGCGCCGATCGCGGTACGGGAGGCTGCGACCGCCCTGACGGCCGGGTCCTGCGCGTGCTGGGAGAACCACTTGCGCAGGCCCGCGACGGCGGTGGAGGGGAGGACGCCGGTGCCACCGCGTACGGACTCGGGCAGTTCGGGGACGGTGAAGCAGGGGACGTCACCGAGGCCGGCGCGGTCCAGCAGGGTCTCGTAGTGGTGCGACACCTCCCCGGCGACCTGGTGGGGGACCCGGTCCAGCACGGTGACGAGCGTGACCTGCCGGTCCCGGGCGCTGCGCAGCAGGTTCCAGGGCATGGCGTCGGCGTAGCGGGCCGCGGTGGTGACCAGCACCCAGATGTCGGCGCTGCAGATCAGGTCGGCGGCGAGGTCGCGGTTGTGCGCGATGAGGGAGTCGATGTCGGGGGCGTCGAGGAGCGCGATCCCGCAGGGGACGGATCGTGAGGTCTCGATGACGAGGGTGGGTTGGCCGCCCGGGCTCTCGTGCGGTGGTGTGGCAGGGGCGAGTTCGTCGTCGTCCTGCCTCGGCATCCACATGCGGTCGAGCTGCGGCAGGACGCGCGGGCCGGCGAACCAGTGGTGGTCGTCGGGGTGGCAGACGAGGACGGGCGTGCGGGTGGTGGGGCGCAGCACCCCGGCTTCGGAGACCCGTCTGCCGACAAGTGAGTTGATCAGGGTGGACTTCCCCGCGCCGGTCGACCCGCCGATGACGGCGAGCAGTGGTGCGTCGGGCTCGCGCACGCGCGGGATGAGGTAGCCGTCGAGTTGCGCGAGCAGTTCGGCGCGGGACCGGCGCGCGCGTTCGGCTCCGGGCAGGGCCAGGGGAAAGCGCGCGGCGGCGACACGCTCCCGCAGTGCGGTGAGCGTGTCCAGCAGTTCGGACTGAGCCTCCAAGATCGCCACATGCGAAGAATGCCCAATTTCTGCGGTTTTCTGAAGCATTTCCCGCCGAACTCGCCGATCGCTTGCAGCGGCCCGCTCTCACAGCCATAACGACTGCGCAACACCACCCGCGTGAGCCGCCCAAATCGCTGCGCCGATCCGAGTCGCCTGCGAGTATCGGGGCTGCTTCACCGGATCCCCACATCTGGGAGCCCCGGCGAAGCGCCCGGCGCGATCTCCCCGACGCCCTATCCTGTGCCCTGGCACGGCGCGGCAACGGGGCTGACGTCCCATGCCCCCGTAGCTCAGCGGATAGAGCAGGTGCCTTCTAAGCACTTGGTCGCAGGTTCGAGTCCTGCCGGGGGCACCACCAATCCTCGCCGCTGCCCCGTTCGTCTGCGCAGGTCAGTGCGGTTCGAACGCGGGGCCCGCCACCGTGCCCGCGTCTCTCCCGCGGCACCTGCCGGGCCGGCCCCTCGACCGGTGGGAACGAGCGCCCGCAGTCCACACCGGAGAACACCCGAACGGCCACCCGGCGGCAGCGGCGCCCGAGCCGGTCCGGTCGCGGCAGCGGAGCCGGACGGGAGGCCCGTCGCACGCCCCCGGCGCACGCGACAACGGCACAGCAGTGTCACCCGTTCGGCTGTTACTCCATACGCGCCGACGGTGGCCCTCCCCCACCACCGCGATGCCGTGGCGACACCGGCGGACCCACCAGGACGGCGCGGGCTCCGCCGCCCCGGGCGGCGGACGCGACCCCCCGGCGCGCAGTGCGGTCGCGACGCCGGGGGACGTGGCGGTGGCGGGCCGTGCGGTCGCCACGACGGCGGACGGGCACCAAGGGGCCGTGGCGGCGGCACCCGAACACCCCGACCCGACACCGACAGCCGCGAGCCCTGGCCGCGGGAGGGGCAGAGACCGGTCCGATCCGCGCGGGACCGACCCCGACCCCGGCCACCGCGCGGATCGGGTACCGCTCCGGGTACTCCCACCCGCCACTGGCACCTCGCGGCACACGGGCGCGAGGCGCGATCGACTCGCCCGGCGCCCGAACAGCACCTGCCGGGCCACCCGGGGCGGCAGCTCCGACTCCCCGTGGGCCCCGGGCGGTCGGCATCGGACCCGCGCTGCGCCCGCCGCCGGCGGCTCCTCGGGGCGGACCGTGTCCGACCTCGTGGGCCGCCGCTTGCCGGCCGCAGGAATCACCGCAGGTGAGAGCGGGCCGCCCGGACGAGGACCGGCCCGGCGGAGCAGATGTCGAAAGTTTCTCGACCGCATCCCCGCATACGACGACTGACCCCGGGCATGCGATACGACGAACGGGTGATACGCGAGCTAGGCCGGGAAGATGATGAATTCTCCCCATGCCGCTTCGTCACCAGATCGTCCCGATCCTGGAGGCACAGATGAGCGCCGAAGGCAGCACCGACCGCGTCAAGGGCAAGGCCAAGGAGGCCGTGGGCAAGGTCACCGGCAACGACCGGCTGAAGGCCTCCGGCAAGGCCGACCAGGCCAAGGGCACCGCCAAGGACGCGATCTCGGGCGACAAGTAGCCCCGAGGCCGCACCGGCGGCCCCACTCTCGCCGCGCCACACTGCGGCCGGCGGGACGTATGACACCCCGACAGCGGGCGCTCCACACCTCGTGGAGCGCCCGCTGTCCGTCGTGCCCCCGGTCAGGCGTCGACGCTCCGCGTGGGACCCCGCCACCTGCTCGGCGGGCGGGGCCCCTCCCAGCATCGCTCCCGCACCCCGGGCCACCACTGCCCTGCCCTCGGCGAGCCCCCGGCCCACGCGCCCCGTCGACCCCGTCGTCGGCTGCCCGCCCCCGGGGGCGCCGCCGACCGCTCGCTCGCCGTCCCGGAGCTCCCCCAGCGGCGCACCGGCACACACCCGGTGGACCCGACCGGCTCACCCGCCCGGGTCCGCCGTCCCGCACCGGACTCCGCCCCGGCCGTGGCCGACGGTCCCGTGCCGTGCCGCGCCGTCCCGCACCGCGCCCGGACCGTGACGGGGCATCCGGTGGCCCCCGGGCCCGAGACCGCGGTCCGGTCCGCCGTGCGCAGTCCGTTCGCCCGTCCGGCGCGCCGTTGCGGCTGTCCGCCGTTGCGCCGTTGCGGCGGTCCGGTGCTTCCCGCCGGCCCGTCCGTCACCGCCCTCCGGTGAGCAGACGGCAAAGAGCCCCGGCCGTGTGGGGTGCCGCCTCCGGTTCGAGGTGGCACCCCACACGGCCGGGGGCCCGGTGGGTGCGGGGTGTGCGAGGGGGAAGGCTCGCGTTCCGGCCGGCCCTGGAGCAGTGGCGGACCTGGTCGGCGGCCCCGCGCCGCGTTCCGTCGGACACCGCGTCGACGGTGGCGTCCGACAGCGCCCGGTGACGGGAAGCCTCCTCCTGTCAGGGGCGCCGCCCTGTCCGCGGCATACGGACGGACGGGTCAGAAACGCCCACGTGTGATGCGGGTGAGCGGGCCGTGGCGCTGGATGACCGTGGCACGGCCGACAGCGAACGCGCCGCCGACCAGCCCTGCGAGACCTGCCGCCGCACCGGCGGCGACGGTCTTGCGGTGCTTGAGCAGCGTCCAACCGGTCGCGGCCTGGGACGCGAGGTCCCCGACGGCGTCCTTCGCGGCGGCAGGCGCGGCGGCGGCCTTCACGGCGACACCGGACACGGCGTCCTTCGCAGCTGCGGGCGCGGCGGCGGCCTTCCCCGCGACACCCGACACGGCCTCCTTGGCCGCCGCGGGGGCGGCGGTCGCCTTGTCCGCGAGGCCGGATGCCTTGTCGGCCACACCGGACGTCTTGGACGCCGCGGTGCCCGTTGCCTTCTTGGCGGTGGACGAGGCCTTGGTGTTGGCGCGGCGCGTGGTGCTCGACGCAGTCTTCTTGGCGTTCTGCGCCTTGCTGCGGCCACCGTTCTTACCGGCGTCGTCGCTCTTCTCCTGAGCCATCATTCCTCCTGCTCCTCTTGCTACTTGCCTACCGGTTCTGCTTTCCGGTGGGGCTGTCGGCAAACAATTCCGCTATTGGTCGCGGCGCGGCAACAGCGTTCCCAGCGGCCCGAGATCGAGATTCAGGTCGTCCATGGTGAGTCCGTGGCGCTCCGACAGCTCCTCGATGCGCTCTTCGAGCAGCATGAGTGTCATTCCCACGCGTTCTTCCTGGTCCTCGCTCAGGTCGCCGTGGTCGACGCGTCGCAGGGCGGATCGCTCCATCAGCTGGCGCAGCAGCTCGACGACGGTGAGGACGAGCTTGATCAGGTCGCGGTCGACGGTGTCGGGTCCCGTCTCCCATCTGGTCGTGGCGGGGCCGGGGGCGCTGCCGTGCTCGGTGATGTCGGTGACCGGCGCCAGGGAGAGGGCGCGGACGGACTCGCGCAGCACGTCGTCCACGGGGTCCGCGCCATCGGCTCGGCCGGTGGGTACGGTGCCGTCGGGGGCGCGGGCGGGCGGTTCGTCCGGGAGTCCCGGGGCGCGGCCGGGTTCGGGGGTCACCACGGCGCGGGGTGATCGGGCTCGATGGAGCGGATCACCGCGCGCAGGTCGATGTGGACCAGGTCGACGTCGGCGATGGAGAGCACCAGGTCACCGGTGAGGACGGCGCCGCTCGCCAGGAGGCGGTCCAGCAGATCGATGAGGGCGACCTGCCGTGGCGCCACGCCGCCCGGCAGGGGTTCATCCTCCATGCGACGTCACCGGGCGCACGAAGGAGTAGGGGGCCCAGGGGCCGGTGACCTCGACGTGGCGGCCGGCCGCCGGGTCGGCACAGGCGGTGACCGCGGCGTGGAGCGCGTGGACGGCACCGCGGGGGACGAGCCAGGCGTCGTTGGCGATGTTCTCGCCGGGTCCCTCGGCGAGTTCCCCGGTCTGGAGCCGGTGGGCTCGCTGGTCCACGGCGTGGCCGGCCGCGGCGTCGCGGACCCCGCGGACCAGCGCGGCGATGTCGCGGTCGGCGTCGGCCCTGGCCCGGCGCCGGGCGCGCCGCTGTTCCAGGTAGGCGCGGCCGGGGCTCTCGGGGGGCGTTTCCGTCGCCGCCGACTCGGGCGCCGAGGTCGTCGGGCCACCGGCGGCCGCGGGGGCGGCCCGGTACGCCTTGACTCCGACTTCGACGAGTCCGTCGAGTCTCCGCAGTTCCGCGTGGATCGCCTCGGCGGATTTCCGGAGGAATTCACCGACGCTGTCCTCCGAGGGGTGGACGGTGGCGATTCTCATGGGCAGCACGGTGGTTTCCCGAAATGCGGACTCGACGACCGCGTTGTGGGCGCGGGCGACGTGTTCGAGCCAGGCCAGTTCGGCTTCCTGAGGGCGCTGTCCGACCATTTCGATATGTCGGGGTTCCACGGAGCTGACCAGTGCGGTGACGTCCCCGGCGGTGACGGTGCGGACCGGCGCGTCGGCGACGCCGGTGAGGTGTCCCCCGGGCGCGCCGACCTCCCCTGGCCGCGCGGCGGTGACGGCGTAGAGGTAGACCGGCCCGCCGGGGCCCTGCGCCGGGTGGTCGTCGGGGAGCTGGGCTGTGGTCATGGGGCCGGGTCGTCCTTCGTGGTCTCCGCAGGGGCCGGGGACCGGTCCAACTGCGCCTGTCGGGACTCGTCCCGGAGGAGGCGCAGCTCCTCGCGCAGCCGCTGGTTCTCGGCCTCCAGCGCGGTGGTCGGACCACCGTCGACGGCTCCGGCGGCGGGGCGGGCGCGGGAGGAGAGCGAGGGGTCGTGCTCCCACCAGTCGATGCCCATCTCCTTGGCCTTGTCGACGGAGGCGACGAGCAGGCGGAGCTTGATGGTGAGCAGTTCGATGTCGAGCAGGTTGATCTGGATGTCTCCGGCGATCACGACGCCCTTGTCGAGGACGCGTTCGAGGATGTCGGCCAGGTTGGCGGACGATCCCTGCCCGGAGGCGGCCGGCCCGGGGCCGTCACCGAAGAGCGACACGGTCGGTCACCTCCTCGCCGGAACGGGCATGTGCGGTGCGGTGGTTCTCAGGCATCAGTGGTGGTCTTCCGGTTGCGTGGGGCGGGGGGCTCGTCCTCGGGTTCCTCGTCGAGGAGTTCGGCGTCCTCGTCCCACTCCTCGTCCCACTCCTCGGGCTCGGCGGGGTTGCGGCGCGCTGCGAGGGAGTCCGAGAAGCGTTCGACCCGCTGGGCGACCGCCTGGCGTGCCACGTCACGGACGGCCGGGAGCAGTTCGTCCCGCACCTGGCCGCCGAGGTCCGCCAGGACCGGGGGCAGGGCGACGCCGCCCTGCCCGCCGCCGGCCGCCCGGCGGCCGACGAGGTAGATCCCGACGCCGAGCGCCACCTTGGCCTTCTTCGTGCGTCCCAGCAGGTAGCCGCAGGCCACTGCCGCGCCGATACCGGCGGAGTTGTTCACGGCCTTCTCCTCATCGTCCGGTCGGGGCGCCCGTCGCGCCCGTCAGCCCCGTCTGCGTGCACGTTGCATCTCCTCCAACTCCTCCAGTCGGTCGAGGAGCTGGTCCTCCTGTTCCTCGAACTCCTCCTCGGTGATGCGTCCGGCGACCAGCTCCTTCTCGAGCCGGGCGAGTTCGGCGCGCACCGGGGCGGGGTCGTAGTACTCGTCCTCCGCGACCCGGACGACCTGGTCCAGGACCCAGACCGATCCGCGGAGCGGTGCGAGCGGGAGCAGGAGCACTTCGGACAGCAGTCCCATGTCGCCTCCCGTCGTGGGGACCGGCGCCGGCCGCCGGCCCGGGGGCTGTCCGCCCCCGGGCTGTGCGGCGGCGGTCCGGCCCTGGCGCTACACGAAGCTGTAGGGCGGCAGCGGCCCGAACAGCCGGACGTCCCATCCTTCGCCGAGCCGGTTCTGCTCGGTGGTGACGAGCCGCCCGAACTCCTCGGCGCCCGAGACCGGCACCAGGTAGGAGGCTGCGAGGCTCTCCTCGGCGGCGGCCTCGGCGGCCCGGGAGTCCCCGGCTGCCGGTGCGAGACGCTGGTGGAGGTCGGCGCCGTCGGCCGCGCGCCGGGTGGCGATCGCCCGGGAGACCGCCTCGCCGAGGGCGACCTGGTCCTCGTGCGAGGCTCCGGGGCGCTGCGCGCGCTGCCGCAACTGCCGGATCTCGTCGGACTCCTGGGTCACGTCGCGGATGACGTCGACCTCGGCGCGGCTGGCCTTGACGTGGAACTCCACGCAGTCGCCGATGCGTTGCAGTTGCTCGACGAAGTCGGTCGAGCGCTCGGCGAGCACCTCGCGGATCTGCGACTCGTCGGGGGCGATGTGGCCGAACTGCATCGGCAGGACGGAGCCCTCACCGAGGAGCGAGTTGAGGACCTCCTGGTGGGCCAGGAGGTGGCGGCGCCGCGCCTTGAGGTCCTCCGGGACGTCGCTGATGTAGGCCTTGACCTCCCCCGCCTGCACGACGCGCAGTTCGGCGGGCGGGTCGCCCACGCCGACGAGCGAGTCGGTGCGCGCCGGGTGGTCGGCGGCGGTGATGGCGTACAGGTAGCACGGCACGGTGTTCACTGCTCCTTCTGCCTGGCCGGGCGTCGGTTGGAGGACTTGCGGGCGGTGCGCTTCTCCTCCTGCTTGTCGTCCTCGGAGTCGTCGCCGCCGCCGAGGGACTCGCTGATGGCTTCGACGGCGCCGCCCAGGACGCCCTTGGACTTGCCGCGGGCGCCGCTCTCGGTGGCCTCGCCGACGATGTCGGTGAGCTGGCTGGGGGCCTTGCGACCGGACTCCAGGTCGAGGCGGTTGCACGCCTCGGCGAAGCGCAGGTAGGTGTCCACGCTGGCGACGACGATCCGGACGTCGACCTTGAGGATCTCGATGCCGACGAGGGAGACGCGGACGAACGCGTCGATCACCAGGCCGCGGTCGAGGATCAGTTCGAGGACGTCGTAGAGGTTTCCGGAGCCGCCACCGCCGGTGGGGCTCTGCTGCTGTGCCACGGTCACGTCGTACTCCTTCGTTCGTCGGGCTGCCTCGCGGGCGGCCGAGTCGCCTCAGCGGCGCCGTTCGACCTCGCCGCGGCTGTAGCGCCGCACCATCTCGTACTCCAGGAGCAGGCCCTGGTGGTCGAGATCGACCCGGTAGCTGGCCATGACGCTGGTGGTGGGCGGTACACGCTCCAGTTCCAGGACCTCGACCTGCGCGGTCCATCCGTCGTCGGTCCGCCGGACCGAGGAGACGGACTGGGCCTGTCGGTCCAGCAGCATCGCGAGCTCACTCGCGGCCTGCTGCACGATCTGCGACACCGGAAGGCGTCCGCCGCTCTTCTCGCTCTCGGTCATAGCCCCGTCCACTCGGGCGGCCACTCGGGTCACGTGCTCTTCACGCTCACGGCCGCAACTCCCGGGTGCCCGTGCCCGGTGGCCGCAGTGCGGCACTTCCGGCCACAGGCGGGTGGGCGACGGATCCAGGCCACGACCAATCCGACATGCTTCGGGCGGACAGAACAGCAAAGGGCACCAACGCACCCGTGATGAACTGCGCATCACTCGCGCGGAGCGACCCGAGCGATGCCGGGACCTGTCGTGATCACCCGAACACTCCCTGCGGGGAGAACGCGCTGACATGTGAGGACGCGGAGCGGTACCCATTACCGACCAACTGGCGTGCTATCGACGCTACTTACCGGCACGGGGCCGGGACTCGTCGACGACTCCCCCTGATTTCGGCCTTCCGAGCGGGTACTCGATGACTTGTTCTGTTTGCGTGGGGCGGGAGAGGGCGGAACGCCCCGACTGGGAGGATGGCGGCATGCCGGACGACCACCCCCGCGCCGCAGCACCCCGCAGCGAGGAACCGCCCCGACGGGAGCACCGCGCGCTGCCGGTGTGCGCGCCGGGCTCGAACGGGCTCAACTTCGTGATCCGCGGCTACGAGGAGCTGTTGACCCGCGACACCGTCTGGGGCGAGCACTCGCACTCCTGCGGTGAACTGATGTGGAACGAGTGCGGTGCCTCCTCGGCGGTGGTGGGCGCGCGGGTGTGGACGATCACCCCCGCGATGGGCCTGTGGATGCCCGCGGGCACGCTGCACGCGGGGACGGCCCCGGCCGGTACCCGGATGCGGGCGGCGTTCTTCGGCTACCGCACCACCTCCCCGATCTCGGACCGGCCGGTGACCGTGGAGATCACGCCGCTGCTGCGGTTGCTGCTCGACCGACTGGACGAGCCGGAGCTGGCCGGCCGCTCCCGTGAGGTGACCGAGGCGATGGTGCTGGACGTCCTGACCCCCGCCGCCCACGAGCTGTTCGTGCACATGCCGAAGGGGCCGTTGCTGCGGCCGATAGCCGAGGCGGTGCGCAGGCACCCCGCCGACCGGCGCGGACCGACGGAGTGGGCGCAGGAGCTGGGCGTGAGCGCCCGCACGTTGGCGCGTGCCTTCAGCGCGGAGACCGGAACGAGCTTCGCCCGGTGGGTGGCGGCGGTCCGCGCCCAGCACGCCATCGGACTGCTGACCGCGGGGTGGGAGGTGGAGAAGGTGGCGGCGGAGGTCGGGTACCGCTCGGCCAGCGCGTTCGGGTTCGCGTTCCGCCGGACGACCGGTCTCACGCCGGGGAGGTTCCGCGCGGACTGAGTCCTGCGCCACACCGCGGTACCGGGGACGGAAGAGCCGAGCGGTCACGCCTGACCTCGCTCCGGCGCCGCGGGGTGCCCGACGAGGAAGGGCGCCAGCCGCCCGGGTCGCGGGTCGGCCGGGAGCACCGCAGGACCGGAACCGGCCGAAGCCGCCCCAACTCCCCACGATCGATTGGGGAGTTGCGCAGAAAGCTCGCGCGGCAACCGTTCGGGAGCGGCGGCGCGTGGCGCGCGCGGGCTCACCCCCGCCCGATGGGCGCGGCGCGACGGAGTCATGATCCGGCCGTCGCGGGACCCGACACGCTGTCCGTTTCTCGACAGCGCATGTCCATCTGGCTCGGTTGCGTCATCGAACACCCTGGCCATAGATTACCAAGGACAGCCTTACCTAACTTGTTGGGCGGCTCGCGCACGGCTTTCGCCACGGCACCTCCCGGCCCGGAACCAGCGCGGAGCGGCGCGCCCGACCGGCACACATGTGGAGCGTGTTCCCGTGCGAGTACCTCGCGTTCTGGTCACCGCGGCGACCCTGATGGGTCTCACCGCCGTCACCGCCTGCGGCAGCAGCAGTGACGACTCCGGCAACGGCTCCGACACCGGCAACGGTTCGGACAACGCCGCGAGCGAGGACTCGGGGCAGTTCCCCATCACGATCGAGCACGCGCTCGGCACCACCGTCGTCGAGTCGGCCCCGGAGCGGGTCGCCACGGTCAACTGGGCCAACGACGAGGTCCCGCTGGCCCTGGGCGTCGTGCCCGTCGGCATGGCCAAGGCCAACTTCGGCGACGACGACGGCGACGGCATCCTGCCCTGGACCAAGGAGCGGCTGGACGAGCTCGACGCCGAGGCGCCCGTCCTCTTCGACGAGACCGACGGGATCGACTTCGAGGCCGTCGCCGACACCTCCCCCGACGTCATCCTCGCCGCCTACTCGGGGCTGACCGCCGACGACTACGAGACGCTGAGCGAGATCGCGCCCGTCGTCGCCTACCCCGAGACCGCCTGGGGCACCTCCTGGCGCGACACCATCACCCTCAACAGCACCGCCATGGGCATGGCCGAGGAGGGCGAGCAGCTGATCGCCGACCTCGAGCTCCAGATCGAGGAGACCGTCGCGGACTACCCGGAGCTGGAGGGCAAGTCCGCGATGTTCATGACGCACGTCGACCCCGGTGACGTCAGCGAGATCGGTTTCTACACGGCCCACGACACCCGCAGCCAGTTCTTCGAGGACCTCGGGCTGACCGTCCCGGGCTCCATCGCCGAACTGTCGGCGGAGACCGACCAGTTCGCGCTGCGTCAGAGCGCCGAGCGCATCGACGTCTTCGACGACGTCGACATCATCACCGGCTACGGCGACGAGGAGGGCGAGCTGCTGCAGACCCTGATCGACGACCCGCTGGTCTCCAAGATCCCGGCCATCGGGCGCGGTTCCGCCTACCTGCTGCCGGGCAGCACCCCGCTGGCCACCGCCGCCAACCCGACGCCGTTGTCGCTGTCCTGGGTCCTGGAGGACTACGTCAAGGCGCTCGCCGAGGCCGCGGGCAAGGTCGAGTGACCACCGCGACACATGACGGGCCGGACGCCGTGACGCGGCGTCCGGCCCGCGTTCGACTGCTCTGGCTCCTGGGCGTCGTCGTCCTGCTCGCCTTCCTGATGGTGGCCTCCGTCGCGCTCGGCTCGCGCTCCGTCGCGTGGTCGGACGTGTGGGCGGCGCTGGGCGGCGCCGACGGCTCCATGGAGGAGGCGGCGGTCACCAAGCGCATCCCCCGCACCGTGCTGGCGGTGATCGTCGGCGCCGCACTCGGCATCTCCGGCGCCGTGATGCAGGGGGTGACCCGCAACCCGCTGGCCGACCCCGGCATCCTCGGCGTCAACATGGGCGCCTCCCTCGCCGTCGTCGTCGGCGTCGCCTTCTTCGGGCTCTCCACCGCGACCGGCTACGTGTGGGTCGCCATGGCGGGCGCCGGGTTGGCCGCCGTCTTCGTCTACACCGTCGGCTCACTCGGCCGCGGCGGGGCGACCCCGCTGAAACTGGCGCTCGCGGGGGCGGCGACGTCCGCCGCACTGGCATCGCTGGTCACCGCCGTCATGCTGCCCCGGAACGACATCGCCGGCGGCATCCGCCTGTGGCAGATCGGTGGCGTCGGCGGCGCGTCCTTCGAACGCATGGGGCACCTGCTGCCGTTCCTCGCCGTCGGTTTCGCGCTCTGCCTGCTCTCCGCGCGCGCACTCAACTCGCTTGCCCTCGGGGACGAGTTGGCGGCCGGTCTCGGCGAGCGGGTCGCGCGGGCGCGTGCCCTCGCCGCACTCGGCGCGGTCGTCCTCTGCGGCACCTGCACGGCCGCCGCCGGGCCGATCGGCTTCGTCGGCCTCGTCGTCCCCCACATGTGCCGCCTCCTGGTGGGCCCGGACCACCGCTGGCTGCTGCCGTTCTCCGCGCTGACGGGCGCCTCGCTGCTGACCGCCGCGGACGTGATCGGCCGCATCGTGGCGCGCCCCTCCGAGGTGGACGTCGGCATCATCACCGCGCTCGTCGGCGCCCCGTTCTTCCTGTACATCGTCCGCCGGCAGAAGGTGCGTGAGCTGTGAGCGCCGACCTCCTCACCCGCCCCGCCGGGACGGACCGCGTCACCACCGCGGCCGACGTGGCGCGGGGCCGGTCCCGCCGCGCACGGCGCCGCCGCACGGTCGTGCTGGTCCTCCTCGTCCTGGTGGTCGCCGGGTTCGCGGTGTCCCTGATGTTCGGCCGCACCAACTACTCCGCGTCAGAGGTCATGCGGGTCGTCCTCGGCGAGCAGGTGCCCGGCGCCTCGTTCACCGTGGGCCGGCTCCGGCTGCCGCGCGCGGTGCTGGCGGTGTTCGCCGGGTTCGCGTTCGGCCTGGCGGGGGTCACCTTCCAGACCATGCTGCGCAACCCGCTCGCCAGCCCGGACGTCATCGGCATCAGCTCCGGCGCGAGCGCGGCAGCGGCGGTCGGCATCATCGTCTTCGGGCTGAACGGCACCGCCGTCTCGGTGCTGGCGATCGTCGCCGCCCTCGGGGTGGCGCTCCTCGTCTACCTGCTGGCCTTCCGCGACGGTGTCGTCGGTACCCGGCTGATCCTCATGGGCATCGGCGTCGCCGCGATGCTGGACAGCGTCACCGCCTACGCGCTCTCCCGCGCCGCCGAGTGGGACCTCCAGGAAGCGATGCGGTGGCTCACCGGCAGCCTCAACGGCACCGGTTGGAACCAGGTCACCCCGACGGTGCTGGCGGTGCTGGTCCTCGCCCCGGTCCTGCTGTGGCAGTCGCGGAACCTGTCGGCGCTGCAACTGGGCGACGACACCGCCGCCGCACTGGGCGTCCGCGTGGAACGCACCCGGATCGTCCTCATCGTCGCGGCGGTCGGACTCATCGCCTTCGCCACCGCCGCCGCCGGGCCGATCGCGTTCGTCGCGTTCCTCTCCGGCCCGATCGCCGCCCGGATCGTCGGACCGGGCAGCTCGCTGCTGGTGCCCTCGGCCCTGGTGGGAGCCCTCCTCGTACTGGTCGCCGACTTCGTCGGCCAGTACGCGCTGGGCACCCGCTTCCCCGTCGGTGTCGTCACCGGTGTGCTGGGCGCGCCCTACCTCGTCTACCTGATCATCCGTACCCACCGGGCGGGAAGCTCACTGTGACCACCACCCCCTCACTGACCGCCGAGGAACTCAGCCTCGGTTACGGCGACCGCACCGTCGTCTCCGACCTCGACCTGGCCGTCGCCCCGGGCGCGATCACCGTCATCGTGGGCGCCAACGCCTGCGGCAAGTCCACGCTGCTGCGGGCCATGTCCCGCCTGCTGGCGCCCCGCACCGGGCGGGTCGTCCTCGACGGCAGGCTGGTCCACAAGATGCCGGCCAAGGAACTCGCCCGGACCCTGGGCCTGTTGCCGCAGTCGCCCATCGCGCCGGAGGGCATCACCGTCGCGGACCTCGTCGGACGTGGCCGCCACCCGCACCAGGGCGTCTTCTCCCGGTGGAACGAGCGGGACGACGAGGCCGTCGCCGAGGCGCTGGAAGCCACGCAGACCGCCGAGCTGGCCGACCGCGCCGTCGACGAGCTCTCCGGTGGCCAGCGCCAGCGCGTGTGGATCGCCATGGCGCTGGCGCAGCAGACGGACGTGCTCCTGCTCGACGAGCCGACGACCTTCCTCGATCCCAGTCACCAGATCGAGGTGCTCGACCTCCTCACCGACCTCAACCAGGCCCGGGGCACCACCATCGTGATGGTGCTGCACGACCTCAACCTCGCGGCCCGGTACGCGGACCGTCTCGTCGCGATGGCCGGCGGCCGGATCCACGCGCAGGGCGAGCCGGCGGACGTCCTCACCGAGGAGAACGTGCGGGCGGTGTTCGGGCTGGAGAGCCGCGTGATCACCGACCCGACCTCGGGCCGGCCGCTGATGCTGCCCATCGGCCGCCACCGGGTGTTCGAGCCGGTGGCCGGCTGAACCGTGCGGCCGGCCACCGGGGTTCCGCGACCGTCCGCGTCCGCACCGGCACTTCGCGCGACTGCCGACCGTGCCGCCGGGACCGCTCCGCCCGGACCGGCCCGGCGGGTCACGGATGCGGCGGATCTGCTGCGCGGTGAGGTCGCCTCCCTGGCCTCGTCTCACGGCTGGGTCGACAACTGATCGATCGGCCCCCCTGGCCCAC
>NZ_JAAVJB010000003.1:0-53677 GCF_012034385.1 Streptomyces spiramenti | reverse complement strand
GTCCCGGGACGCCGTGGCGTCCCGGGACGGGCCCGAGGGTCAGCCGGTCGATGGACCGGTGGGCCAGGGGGGCCGATCGATCAGTTGTCGACCCAGCCGTGAGACGAGGCCAGGGAGGCGACCTGGTCACGGATGCGGCGGATCTGCTGCGCGGTGAGGTCGCCGTCGGCGGCGATCAGCGCCTCGGTGATCTCGACGCGGAACTCGGAGCGGGTCAGGATGTCGCAGACCTCGCCGTCGACCAGCTGGTCACCGCCGTTGTCGGCGGACGAGCGCGCGGCCGGGGCGGCGGCTCGCGGCGGCAGCGGCGGCTCGCCGGAGGTCGAATCCACCAGCCGGATACGGGACGCCTTCGGCCCCTTGTCGCCCATCTCCATCTCGAACTCGACCTCGCGGCCGGCCTGGTAGAGGTACTTCTCGCCCATGAGGTCGTTGGCGTGCATGAACACGTCCTCGTGGCCCTCCTCCGGCACGATGAAGCCGTAACCGCGAACCTCGTCGAACCGCAGGATCTTACCGATCATCCGCACTGCCGCCTCCTCAACAACTGCAACCACCGCACACACGGGTGCCCCGGACACCGTGCCCGGGCATGGTCAGAACCTAACGTGCGACCGGCCCCCACGCGCCAGTGGCGTCACCGTTCGTCCAGCATTCGTTCGCCTGCCGTTCACCTCCGCCGCCGATGACCTGGCGCACCCCGTCGCGTGACGTGGCGGCCACCGGAACGCGCCCCTGAATTTACGTACGGGCCGTTGTCATGGACTTCTCTACGCGCGTAGCTTAGGGTGACCCCCGCCTCTCGCTGTGCCACCGGGCGCGGCGCCGGGTACCAGAGGAGAAACCACGTGCCGCACGACAGCCGCCGTCGCCGCAGAGTCGCCCTGGTGGCGGCCGGCGCCGCCACCTCGCTGGTCCTCACCCCTCTCCCGCGGGCGCTGGCCGAACCCGCCCCCGACCCCGACGGACCGGCTGTCGCGACCGGCGCCGTGATCAGCGAGGTCTACGGCGGCGGCGGCAACTCCGGTGCCGCGCTGGTCCGGGACTTCGTGGAGCTGGGCAACCCCGGCGGCGTCTCCTACGAGTTGGCGGGCCACAGCGTGCAGTACCTGCCCGGTTCGCCGGGCGGCAACAGCCGGTGGCAGGCGACGCCGCTCTCCGGCACGGTCGAGCCGGGCGCCGGGTACCTCGTCGCCCAGGCCGCGGGCAACGGGGGCAGCGTGCAGCTGCCGGCCCCGGACACGACGGGCTCCATCGCCATGAGCGCGACCACCGGAACCGTCGCCCTGGTCGACGGCACGGCACCGCTCACCTGCAGGACGGCGGCGGACTGCGCCGCGGACGAGCGCGTCCTGGACCTGGTCGGTTACGGATCGGCGGTGGTGCGGGAGGGTTCGGGCCCGGCCGCCGGAGCCGGCAACACCACCTCCGTCGCCCGCGACGCGGAGCTGACCGACACCGACGACAACGCGGCCGACTTCACCGCCGGTGCGCCGACCCCCGTCAACTCGGCCGGCGAGGGCATCGACGACGGCGGCGGCGGGGACGACGGGGAGGAGCCCGGCGGGCCGCCGGAGGCCGGCGACGTCCGGATCCACCACATCCAGGGCACCACCCGCTGGTCGCCGCTGGCGGGCCGGCGGGTCACCGGCGTCCCCGGTGTCGTCACCGGCGTCCGCGCCTCGGGGTCGCGCGGCTTCTGGATGCAGGACGCCACCGGTGACGGGGACCCGCGCACCAGCGAGGGCCTGTTCGTCTACACCGGCTCCGCGGTGCCGACGGTCGCGGTCGGCGACGAGGTGCTGGTCTCGGGAGAGGTCTCCGAGTACTACCCGGCGACGGGCGCGCAGTCGATCACCCAGGTCACCGGACCGCGCGTCACAACGCTCTCCCGGGACAACGAGCTTCCCGCGCCGGTCGTGCTGGACGCCGCCTCCGTTCCGGACCTCTGGGCCCCCGAAGCGGGCGGCTCCATCAACGATCTCGTCCTGGAGCCAGACAAGTTCGCGCTGGATCTGCTGGAGTCGCTGGAGGGCCAGCGCGTCGAGATCAACGACACCCGCGTCGTCAGCCGCACCACCGACTACGACGAGCTCTGGGTGACGGTCAAGCCGGAGGAGAACCGCTCCGCCCGCGGCGGCGTCGTGTACGGGTCGTACGACGAGCCCAACACCGGTCGGCTGAAGGTCATGTCGCTCGCGCCGCAGCCGCTGCCGGCCGCGGACGCCGGTGACGTGCTGTCCGGTTCTACCGTCGGTCCGCTGGACTACGCCCAGTTCGGCGGGTACACGCTGCAGGCGACCGAGCTCGGCACGCACGTCGGCAACGGGCTCACCCGCCCGGCGACCCGCCCCCAGGCGGACGACGAACTCGCCCTGGCCACCTACAACGTGGAGAACCTCGCCGCCACCGACCCGGACGCGAAGTTCGCCGCGCTCGCCGAGGGCGTCGCCGTCAACCTCGCCTCCCCCGACGTCGTCGCGCTGGAGGAGATCCAGGACGACAACGGCCCGGTGAACGACGGCACGGTCACCGCCGAGCGGACGCTGGAGAAGTTCACCGACGCCATCGTCGCGGCCGGCGGCCCCCGGTACGCGTGGCGCTCGATCGACCCGGAGAACAACCGCGACGGCGGCCAGCCCGGCGGCAACATCCGCAACGTCTTTCTCTACAACCCGGAGCGGGTGGACTTCACCGACCGCGAGGGCGGCGACGCCACCACCGCGGCCGAGGTCGTGGCGGGCGCGGACGGCCCCGAACTCTCCGTCTCCCCCGGCCGGATCAACCCCGGCTCCGACGCCTGGGCCAGCAGCAGGAAGCCACTGGTCGGCGAGTTCGTCTTCGGAGGCGAGACGTACTTCCTCATCACCAATCACTTCAACTCCAAGGGCGGCGACCAGTCGCTCCACGGCCGGTTCCAGCCGCCGCAGCGCACCTCGGAGGCGCAGCGTCACCGCCAGGCCGAGGAGGTCGCCTCCTTCGTGCGGGAGCTGCACACTGCCGACCCGCAGGCCAAGGTGGTCAACCTCGGGGACTTCAACGACTTCGAGTTCTCCCGGACCCTGGAGATCCTCGCCGACGGCGGCGCCATGAACAACCTGCTGCTGACGCTGCCGCCCGAGAAGCGCTACACCTACATCTTCGACGGCAACTCGCAGTCGCTCGACAACATCCTGATGAGCTCCACCATCGAGGAGTTCGAGTACGAGGTGCTGCACATCAACACCGAGTTCGCCGACCAGGCGAGCGACCACGACCCGCAGCTGGTTCGGATCGCCACCGGCGACGGTGACGACGGCGGTGACGGAGACGGCGGCGGTGACGGAGACGGCGGCGGTGACAACGGCGGCAGCGCCAAGGACCGGCTGAAGGAGAAGCTGAAGGAGCTGGTGCGCGACCTCCAGGAGTGGCTGCGCAGGCTGCTCGGCCTGTGACCCGGCCCGGCCGGTGAGGGCGGCGACGCCCTGACCTCGCGCCGGTGACGGGCGGTCCTCGACCGCCCGTCACCGGCGCGTTCGGTCCCCGGCGCGTTCCGTCCCCGGGCCGCGCGTGCCGGGCGGAGGCCCACCGATGTGTCACCCGTCACCCGCGGGCCGCACCCGCGCGGCCCTTGTCGGAGTGCCCCTAGGCTGCGGGGATGACCACACACGTGCCGCGGGCGGCCCCCGGCACTCCTTCCCCGCAGGTCCGCACCCGGTCACTGCCGTGGGACTTCACCGGCGCCGGTGGTCACCGGCTGTCGGGCCGGTTGGAGCTGCCGGTCGACGGCGAACCGACGGCGATCGCCCTGTACGCACACTGCTTCACCTGCGGTAAGGACGGCCTCGCCGCGGCGCGCACGGCCAGGCTCCTCGCACAGCGGTCGACAGCGGTTCTCCGCTTCGACTTCACCGGAGTCGGCGGCTCCGAGGGGGAGTTCGCGGACACCGACTTCTCGGGCAACGTCGCGGACCTGGTGTGCGCGGCGGCGGCGCTCACCGAACGGCTTCGGCCGCCTACGCTGCTCGTGGGGCACTCGCTGGGCGGCGCCGCCGTCCTGGCCGCGGCACACCGCGTCCCCGGGGTGCGCGCGGTCGCGACCATCGGGGCACCTTCTCATCCCGCTCACCTCCGACGGCACTTCAGCCCGGCCGACCGGGAGCGGATCAGGCGCGACGGGGTCGCGGAGGTGACGCTGGCGGGCAGGCCGTTCCGGGTCGGCGAGGGGCTGCTGCGGGACGTGGTGGAGCAGCCGCAACGGGAGCTGATCGCGTCGCTGCCGGTGCCGCTGCTGGTGCTGCACTCCCCCGACGACCGACTCGTCGACCCGTCGCAGGCCCGTGAGATCCACGACGCCGCGGGCGACGGCGCGTCGCTGGTGTGGCTGCACGGCGCCGACCATCTGCTGACGGACCGGGCCGACGCGGAGCGCGCGGCACAGCTGATCAGCTCCTGGGCTGCCCCGTTGCTCGCAGCCCCGGGGTGAGCGACGCCGCGTGACCGCCCCGCAGCGCGCGGGCGACAACGGGCGTCGGCCGCCGCACGGGCCGCGCGGCGGCTGCCCGGCTCACCCCCGGCGGCGGTCTACCGTCGGCCCGGGAGCAGTTCGTCGAGGAGCGCCTCGGTCTCGGCCGGCAGCGGCCGGTCGACACCGAACAGCTGGCCGTGGTGGGCGGTCAGCCACTGGGCGGCGCCGGTGAGCCACTCCGAGCGGCCGGTGGCGTGGGCGGCCCGCAGCAGCTCGTTCCACAGCCGCTCGTCGGTGGGCGCGGCGCCCAGCGCCGTCCGCACCGCCAGGTAGGCGGGCTCGCCCTCGCCCGCCTCGCGGTGGGCGCCGGAGAGCGCCAGGGCCACCTCCGCCACCAGCAGCGGGTACTGGGCGTCGACGACCTCGTGGCGCAGCCACTCGAACCTGCCGTCCGCCCGCTGCCCGTCGAGGAGCGGGCCCCGGGCCAGGCTGAGGGCGTCGGTCAGCCGGCGGGTCCGGTCGGCCGGGTGGAGGCCGGGGCCGGGCGCGGCCACGGCGCCGTGGTGCAGGGTGCGGAGCACGTCCCAGTCGGAGACGACACGGTCGGAGAGGACCAGCCGCCCGTCACTGCCCGCCGACAGTCGGGGTCGCCCGGTCGCGGCCTCGGTGCCGAGCCACTCGGCGAGGCGGGTGACGAAGGCGTCGCGCACGTCGTCGGTGACGCCCCGCGGCCACAACGCCGCCGCCAGCACCCGGCGGTGGACCCCGGACCGACGCAGCAGCAGCACGGCGAGGGCTTCCCGCAGCTGTGCCGCCCGCTCGGGGTCGGGGTCGGCGAGGCCGGTGAGGGTGTAGCCGCCCATGATCTCGGCGTACACCTCCGGCTTGCCGCCGGCTCCGAGGTCCACGAGGAACGGTGGTGCGGCGACGGCCGCATCGGTGGTGTCCTGGTCGCCGAGTGCCGCGAACATCCGCACCACGGTGGCGCGTTCAGCTGCGGGCAACAGCTGCGCCGCGAGGTGCAGGCCCATGTCGGGTTCGGTGAGGCGGCCGTCCCGTGAGATCTGGAACTCCCAGGCCAGCCCGGGAAGATCGGGTCGGTCGGAGGTCACGAGGTAGCCGATGCCCAGGGGGGCCGACACCGAGGCCAGTGCGCCGAGCCGTTCGGCCTCCTCCTCCGTCGGGTCGACACCGATCACGACCAGGTGGGGCGCCCACTGGTGGCCGCGGGCCGGCCCGGTACGGCCGCGCAGCACGGAGTCCTGGCCGGTGTGCTGGAGGTTGCCGTGCCGCAGCCGGGTTTCGGTCTCCATGACCTCCAGCAGCCCGGCGACGTCCTCCAGGTGCCGCACGCGGGTGGGGGCCAGCGCGGTGAGGTCGGCTGCGAAGCCGACGAGGCTGACCGTCATCCGGTCGGCCCAGCCGCTGGTGGCGAGTTCCGCGGCGATGGAGGAGAGCACCGCTTCGCGGTCCGCGGGGGCGCCGAGGACGGACACCAGGCCGGGGACGGCCTCCAGGTTGAGGAGCAGCCGGATGTCGTCCCGGGTGCCGAGGCTGACCAGCCCGGGGTAGGGCGCCTCGGCGTCGGCCGGTACGTCCCGGACGGCGTCCAAGCGGTACCGCTCCAACGTCCAGTAGGAGTCGCTCTGGCCCAACTGCCAGGGAGCGGGGGGTACGTCGGCGGGCTCAGCCAGCTGGAGGTGCAGTTCGCCGTCGCTGAGCCAGGCGGCGTAGACGACGGGGAGGGAACGTCCGGCGGCGTCGAGGTCGGCGGAGAGCCGCCGCAGCGCCAGGTCGAGGAAGCCCACGGCGGACGGGTCGGCTCCCGCCAGCAGCGCGTCGCGGGCGTCGCGGCCCGTGCTGTCGCGAGGTTCGAGGTCGTCGCCCGCGTCGCGTCGCAGGGCGCCCGCGGCGGTCTGCCAGAGGGCGTTCCTGCGGGTTCGGCCGAGGGCGCCGAGGAGCCCTGCCGCGAGCAGCGGGGCGGCCATCAACGCGTCGGGGAGGCCCGGACCGTCCTCCCGCCCGGCGGGCGCCGGTGCCGCGAAGGCGGTGGAACCCGACCCGGAGTGCGCGGTGGGGTCGGGTTCGGAGAGCACCGCCGGTTCCGCACCGACCGGAACGGGGCCGGGAGCGCCGCGCGTGCCGTCGGCGACCGTCGCCCCGGCGGGCGCCTCGGTGACCGGTGTGACCTCCATGCCTCCGTGGTCGGGTGCGGGCGCGGCGGCCTCGGTTCCGGTCCGGGGGTCCGGGGCGGGGGTGACGTCCATGCCGCCGTGGTCCGGGGCGGGGACGGCGTCCGCGGTGTCGGCCGTCTCGCCGGGCAGGGCCTTCGACTCGCCATCCGGGGTGGCGCCCGGCTTCGAGCCGCCGTTGCCCGGGGTCACCTCCATTCCACCGTGGTCCGGACCGGGGGCGGGCGCCGGGTTCGCGGTGGGGTCGTTGCCGTACTCGGTGATCTCCTCGACCTCGTCCTGGCTCAGCTCGGCCTGGTCGTGGGGCAGTTCGACCAGATCGCCGCCCTCTGCGTCGGCCGGCATCTCCAGAATCCATCCCGGGCGGATCAAGCTGGCCTCGGTGAGCCGTGAACCGTCGGGCTGCACGCGGTCCTTGTTGAGTTCGTAGATCTCCTTGTAACGCAGTCCGTCGCCGAGGTGCCGTTCGGAGATGCCCCAGAGGGTGTCGTGGTGGCGGCCGTCGGGGGGCTGGATGCGGTAGTACTTCGTGGCGTCGGCCTCGTCCTGCCGTTCGGTGCCCGCGGCCTCCTCCGGCAGCGCCATCGCGGGGGCGGCCTGGGTCGCGGTGCCGGGCCCGGCACCGGTCTGGCCGGGAGCGTACTCGGCCTCGGCGACGATCGCGTGGTGGGACCGGGGGTCGAAGCCGTTGCCGATGGCGTCGAGTCCCGGGGTGAAGCTCGCCGCCGTGGTGCCCAGGAGCAGGAGCGCACCGACGAGTTGACGGGCGAGCGCCTGGCTGCCGCCGGCTCCGGGGACCCTGGCGGGCATCCCGACGCCGGACACGGCCGCCTTGACCTCCACCAGCACGCAGGCGGTGAACTGCGCCCAGGCGACCCAGACCAGCAGGGTGAGGATCTTCAGGAAGACGGTGGTGGAGATCTCCTGGCGGAGCATGTCCAGACCGGGCGCCCGGGTGGGCAGCGGCCAGCCGACGAACCAGGCCAGCGCCGACGGGACGCCGACGACAAGGCAGACGAGCGCGAGGAAGGCGGCGAACGCCTTGAGCACGTCGCCGAAGGAACGCCCGACCTTCACCGGTACGGGCGAGCGGTTCCCGCTGCCGGAGTGAGTGGTGCGCGCCATGGCGTCTGCTCCTGTTCGAGGGGTCGTGTCGGCGGTGGGGATGGCGGCGGCGCCGACGGTGGCGGTCGCCGCAGGGCGGTCACTGGGCCTGGGCGACGGCGGTGGCCTCCCCGGTGACCCGCACGCTGGAGGTGAAGACCGAGGAGAACAGCGGCCGGTAGTCGACCAGGACCTGGACGACGACCTGGGACTCGTCGGTGCGCGCCCTCACGCAGTGGGCGGAGGAGACCTCCGCGCTGGTGAGGTCGTAGTGGCGGACGAAGTCCCTCACGCGGGCTGAGCAGTTGGCGGTGTTGATGGGCGCGCCGGTGGCGCCGGCCCGGATCGCCTCCTCGTCGAGGTCCTGTGCGGCGTACCTGGCCGCCTGTTCGGCGATGTCGGCGGCGCGTTCGCGGTTGGAGATCGCGAGACCACCGTCGACGACGAAGGCGGCGAGGGTGATGACGGTGAGGGCGAAGATCACCACGAGGATCGCTGCCGAGCCCCGGTCCCCTTCCCCGGGTACGCAGTTCTGCCCGGGTGCCGCCGTACCGGCCCCGGTGGCGGGGACCGGCTCGTCGGCGGGAGCGGCGGGAGCGGCGGGAGCGGCGCGGCGGGGAGCCGGGCGGCCGGGGGCGGTCATCCGACCCGCCGGTAGGGGTCGATGGGGGCGACGGAGGTGCCGCTGACGCGGTTGGTGGTCGGGAGTCCGACGAGGTCCATGCCCCGCACCTGGCACTCCACCCGGACGACGAACAGGCCGCCTTCGCTGAAGTCGGTGCCGCCGAGGAACGGCCCGCTCCACGAGGAGCAGACGTCCTTCAGCTGGTCCGCCAGCACCTCGGCGGCGTGGGCCCGGCCGGTGGCCTGGTCGCGGGCGAGCGAGCCTGCGCGGGCGGCGTCACGCGCCGCGCCGTCCACAGCGGCACGCGCCGAAACCTGGTTGCCGAGGACGAACAGCACCAGGATGAAGAGGATCATCAGCGGTGCGAGCAGCACGACTTCGACCGCGCTGATGCCCCGGTCGCGGTCCTGCCGCGAGCGGGCGCGCGGCGACCGCCCCTCTCGCCCTGTGTCATGCACGGTGTGTCATCCCCCGTCCGGTACGAATCGTTCGACCGGCCCCTCCGAGACCGCTCTGACCTGCAATGTCATCCCCGGGAGAATGGCGGGGGCGTCGCCGATGACGGTGACGCTCACCATGTCCCCCTCACGGCCGACGGGCACGCTGACGTTGGCGAGCAGCCCCGGGCCGGCCAACTGGCGCACGTAGTCGTGGGCCTTGCTGCGTGCACTGTCCTGCCATCCGGCGGAGACGTCCGCCTCGCGGCGGGCCTCGCGGGCGCCGGCCTGGGCCGCCGCCTTGGCGACGTCGGCGGCGAACGAGTACAGCGCGAACTGCACGGCGCCGAAGATCAGGAAGAACATGATCGGCGTCAGCATGACGAACTCGACGGCGGAGGCCCCCGAGTCGTCGCGCAGCGCGGCGCGGAGCCCCGCCGGCGTGCGGTGACGGTCGGACGGCGGCTGCCGTCGCCGCCGGTCACCGGCCCCCGGCCGCACCGGGCCGCGGGGACGGGCGCGGTGCGCGCCGGTCCCGGGCGGGCGGTGCGCCGGACCGCTTGCGCGGCGTGGGGCGGTGACCACTGCCGTCACTAGCAGTTGCCGCTCTGGTTGCTGGCTCCGGCGATGCAGTTCTGCACGTCGGTGGCCTTGGAGGTGAGGGCGCTGGAGATCACGAAGCCGACGGCGAGCACGATACCGACGACCACGGCTGCGATGACGACCCATTCGATGGCCGACGCACCACGGTCCCCCTCCGCTCGGGCGCGCTGGAGCCGGGTGCGCAGTGCGGCGTACAGGTATCCGATCGCGGGGTGCGAGAACCCCGTGGAGTGACGCATGTCGTTTCCTTTCCCGTTCCGGGCCGGCGTCAGAAGCCGCCGAAGACCCGCATGCCTGCCGGATAGATGAGGAACACCAGGAATCCCGCGCAGAGCAGGAGCTGGGCGATGAGCATGGACTGGGACTTCTCGCCCGCGCCGCTCTCGATCTCCGCCATCTCCCTGCCGCGCATGGTCTCGGCGCGTGCCCCGAGGCTGTCGCGGACCTTGGCGCCGTCGTCGGCGACAAGGGCGAGGGAGTTGGACAGGTCGCGCAGTTCCTCGACCCCCACCTCGTCCCCGAGCTTACCGAGGGCCTGCCACTGGGTGATGCCCGTGATCCGGGCGTCGGCGAGGGCGGTGCGGATCCGCACTAGCGCCCAGCCGTCGCTGACCTCGGAGGCGGCCTTCAGCGCCTCCGGCAGCCCCCGGCCGCCGGCCAGGCTCATGGCGACCAGGTCGAGGTAGGCGGCGACCACCCGCCGGAAGTCCCGGCGCTTGGCGGCGGCGTCGCGCCGCACCTCCAGGTCGGGGAGGAAGAAGAACAGGCCGGCGAAGGCGAGCGAGAGCCAGACCGGGATGAAGGGGCTTTCCCCGATGCCGAGGAGGTGGACCCCGGTGAAGACGGCCGGGCCGAAGACCAGGCCGACGGCGGCGAGCCCGAGTTTGGTCGCGAGGAAGTTCTCCCAGCTGCGGCCCAGCAGCGCCAGGTCGGCGCGGAGCGACCGCTGCACCCAACCGCGCCGCAGATACGCCTCGGCCAACCACTCGCCGGCCCGGTCGCGGAGCGCGTCGAGGCGGGAGCGGCGCTGATCAGCGCCGGTGGGCCGGGCGGCGGGGACGGTGAAGGAGGCGTGGCCGCCGCGCGCCCGGACCGCGTCCACCCGGTGGATGGCGAGGACGGCGCCGCGGCGGGTGGGCATCAGCGCCCGGATCAGCGTGTAGAGGCCGAGGCCCAGGACGGCGCCGACGACGACCGCGGAGGTGACCGTGGAGTTCATCTCCGCACCACCGGGCCCTGGCCGCGAGCGGGCGCCGCGGCGCCGGCGTCCTGCGCCTCACGGACGCGGCCGGCGGGCGTGGGCCGGACCATGAAGCGGTCGGGCACCTCGATGCGGGAAAGGCTGCGCATCCACCAGAAACCGAGGCCGAACAGGACGCACACCAGGCCGAGTACGAGCTGCCCGAGCGCGTCGCCGTAGGGCTCGACGTAGGCGGAGTTGAAGATCGAGAGTCCCACGGGGAAGGCGAGGCTGACGGCGACGACGATCTGGACGCTGCGCCGGGTGGAGGCGCGCTGCGCGGAGACCCGCTGCCGCATCTCCACCTCCTCGCGGGCCGACTTGGCGAGGGCGCCCAGGACCTCGCGCAGCCCCGGGCCGCGCAGCCGCGCGTTGAGGATGAGCGAGGCGATGATGATGTCGGCCGAGGAGTCGTCGAGTTCCTCGGCGAACTCCTGGAGCGCGTCGGGGAGGGTGGTCCGCGACCGCAGCCGGTCGACGAGGTTGTTCAGCGGTTCGCGGAGCGCGGGCGCGGAGGCCCGCGCCGAGGCGGGGATGGCCTGCTCCAGGCCGACGGCGCCGGCGATGGTGTCGCGGAGCGACTCGGTCCAGGAGGCGAGCGCCTCGACCCGGGCCATGGCGGCGCGTTCCTCGGCGGCCCCTCCGAACAGCTTGTCCCACACGAAGGTGAGCAGTGCCGCAGCGAGCGCCGCGACCGGCCAGCCCGTGAGGACGAGCACGGCCACCGCGAGCAGGACGGCGATCATGGACCGTTGGCCGAGGAACCGCGCGATCTCGGCCCGGCGGCGTTCGGCACGGGCCACCTCGTCGGCGGTGCGCGGTGGCAGCCCGCGGAGGGCGACGGCGAGCAGAGCGAACCCGCCGCCCGCGGCGAGGCCGCAGGCGAGGGCCAGCAGGGTCTGCGGCGCGAGGATCCCGGTGGTGGGCACGGCCGGCTCACCCCCACCCTGGCTGGTAGCCGAAGGCGGCGAGTTCGTCGACGCAGGAGATCGCGGCGTGGGCGCGCGGCACGCCGTCGCGACCCTCGGCGAAGACCTCGCTCGACAGCACCCGGCCGTCGACGCCGTTGACCTCCCGGACGGAGGTGACGAGCCGTTGCAGCCGACCTCCGGTGGCGTAGTCGTTGCGACGGTGGATGAACACCACGAAGTTGACGGCGCCGGCGATCAGCATCTGGCTCGCCTCGATGGGCAGCCGCTCGTTGGCCTGGAGCGCGTAGGTGGAGATGCGGTTGAAGACCTCCGCCGAGCTGTTGGCGTGGATCGTGGAGAGCGAGCCGTCGTTCCCCTGCGACATGGCGTTGAGCATGGTGACGATCTCGTCGCCGAGCACCTCGCCGACGATGACGCGGGAAGGGTTCATGCGCAGCGAGCGGCGGACCAGCTCAGCCATCGAGATGTAGCCCTGACCCTCGGAGTTGGGGAGCCGCTCCTCGAACGCCACTACGTTGGGGTGGAGTTCGGGAAACTGGTCCAGGCCGAGTTCCAGGGCCCGTTCGACGGTGATGAGGCGCTCGTCGGCCGGGATCTCGTTGGCCAGGGCCCGCAACAGCGTGGTCTTGCCCGCGTTGGTGGACCCGGCGATCATGATGTTCTTGCGGGCGCGGACCGCCGCGACCAGGAATCGGCCCATCTCGGGGGTGACGGTCCCGTTGCCGACGAGGTCGGCGAGGAAGACTTTCCCGAGGCGGGCGCGCCGGATGGACAGCGCGGGCCTGCGGGTGACGTCCATGACGGCGGAGAGCCGGGAACCGTCGGGGAGTCGCAGGTCGAGTTGGGGGTTGGCCGCGTCGAACGGCCGCGAGGAGAGGCCGGAGTAGGCGCCGAGGACCTGGATGAGTTCGACGAGTTCCTCGTCGGTCTCCGCGACGGGCTCGCCGCGTTCCTCCCGGCCGTCGGCGTAGCCCACGAAGACCTGGTCGCAGCCGTTGATGTCGATGTTCTCGACCTCGGGGTTGTCGAGCAGGGGCTGCAGTCTCCCGACGCCGAAGAGCGCCGCGTGCACGGCCGCGGCGTAGTCCTCCTCTGACTGGGCGTCCAGCGGCGCCCGGCCCTGCGCGATCTCCTCTCGGACGTACTCCTCCAGGACCTGGGCGATGACGGCGCGCGCGTAGTGACGCTCGTCCTCGGGAGTCATGGCGCGGATGCCGCCGGCCTGGTCGATGCGGCGCTGCTCGGCGATCCGGTCGCCGGCGTCCTGCCGGAACCGTTTGACCAGCTGGTGGTTGACGTCGGTCACCGGTGGCCTCCGCGGGGGCCGTTGCCGGAGGCCGGGTAGCCGTATCCGCCACCCGTGGGGTAGCCGTAGCCACCGCCGGCGGGGGGTGCCGTCGGCGGGGGCCAGGGGCCCCCGGGCGGGGTGGGTGCGGGCGCATAGGGGCCCTGCGCCCCGTACTGCGGCGGCACCGGCGCGTGGCCGTGGGACGGTGGCGGCACGGCACCGGCGGCGGGCTGCGGCGGGGGCAGGGTTCCGACGGCGCCGGTGACGGCGGGGGCGAGTTCGCGGTAGGTCTGGTGGAGGTCCGCGACGACCTTGCGGGCCGACCGCACCAGTAGGGACTTGTCGACCCGACCGCGGCGGCGCCGGCCCGCCAGCTGGTCGGCGCCCGCGGCGTCCTCGGCGACCAGTCCGGCGACGCGTGCGCCGCTGCCGGCCGCGGTCAGCATCTCGTTGACCTGGCCGGCGATCCGGCTGCCCTGGGAGGGGTCGGTGACCAGCAACAGCCCGATCGGCGGGCGGCCGTGCTGCGCCGCGCCCCGATGCTGCCCGTGGAGTTTGCCGCTGAGAGCGAGGACGCGTTCCCGGGCGTGGGCGAGGTTCTCGGGCTGTGCGCGGGTGACGAGCAGTACCACGGCCGCGTGGGGCAGCAGCGCCAGCGCGGGCGAGTCCGGTCCGAGGCGCCCGCAGTCTGCGACGACATCGGCCGCGGCCTCCTCGTGCGGGGAGCGGGCCAGTTCGGCGAACGCCTTGCCCAGGGCCCCGAACTGGCCGGAGACACCGGTGCCCTGGTCGGAGGAGGTGAGGCCCACGATGACGTCGAGTCCGCCGGAGACGCGCTGCGAGTGGTCCCACAACTGCTCGGCGGCGATGCCGCGGCGCGCCGTGGCGGCCAGCGACAGCAGACCGGTGCCGGGGTCCAGCGGGCGGCCGTCCTCCCGGGCGGAGCGGTAGACGAGGTCGCCGCCGGCAGGGTCCACCTCGGCCAGCAGCGCGCGCCGCGGCCACAACGCGGCGAGGGCCACGGCGATGGTGGTGACTCCCGGCGACCCCTTGTCGGCCGCCACTGCGATCAGCGCCATGTCTCTGCTTCAGCCCCTCGGTCGGGTGCTCGCCCCGGCCCTGTCGTCGGTGGTGTGGTGCGCGGTCGGACGGGCACCACGGAGTGCGTGCCGCCCCGTTGCCGGGCCGCGTTCGGGCCGGCCGTGGCTCAGTCGGCGCTGCCGGGTACGACGACGAGGGTGACGTCGCCGGTCGCGCCGGCCCGCGCGAGGTCCGCGGCGTCAGATGCCGAGACCCGCAGCGTCACGAGCTGGTCGCCGCCGGCCCCGCCGCCCTCCACCTCGTGGACCTTGGCGTCGTCGACGAGCGTCCCGGTCGGACCGGTCGCCGTCTCGTCCTCGCCACTGTCACGGCCGACGTGGTAGGCGGCCACCGTCTCCCCGGCGCGCAGCCCGGAGGGGTAGCGGCCCTGGGAGAGGCTGAGGCCGACCAGCACCTGGTCGCGGTCGAGCGTCTCCTCGGCGGTGAGCATTTCCCCCACCATGACGGTCCCCGGCACCAGGTCGACACTGGGGATGAGGTCCTGCTGGAGCCGCGAACGGTTGCGCCACTCGAAGTAGTTGACGGCCGGGTCCTCCGCGACGAGCACCGCGGTGATGGCGCTCTCGGGAACCGGCTGCCCCGCGGGGACCCGCTCGGTGATCTTCACCGCCTCGACCCGATCACCGGCCTGGATCACCAGCGTGGTGGCGCCGAGGGCGCCGGCGAGGATCAGCAGCACCGCCAGCGCGGCCAACGCGGGCTTCCGCTCGCGCGGCGGCACCGGAAGCCGATCGCCCATCACCGGTCCGGCGGCGACCGACTTCTTGGCGATCGCAGACGAACGGTCCTGGGTCTTCACGCCACCACCCCCGCGTAATTCGGCGTCTGACTACGGCACATTGCGCGCTTTTGCATCGCGTGTGCAAAACAGCTCATCATGAATGGTTCAAACTCACCGGAACGTTATCAGCCGCTCGCAGAGCACTACAACGCCGAGGCTGTCACACGCGCGCAACAGGGCTGCCGCTGCGGCGACCTGCGCGGACTGGGCTCCGGCCGGGTGTCCCGGAGTCTCCGCGGCACGGAGTCGACGCAGTCGCGCACCGCAGCTCAACGGCGGTACGGGACAGGATGATGACCCGACGCCTCGCTCGTCGATGCCGTCGAACGCAAGGACGTCACGGCCACCGAAGCCTTCGTCACGACGCCCGCCCGCACCGGATCTCGCCGATTGCGGGCGCCTCGCTCCGGCATCCTGCGAGACGGTGGCGGAGACCGCAAGCGGAATTGCGAATCCCTGCGGAAGCGGCAGTGCCTTTCGACTCCGTCCACCCGGTCCGCGACGTCCGTCCCAGGGCGGGGCGCCCGACCGATGGCAGCAAACACACCCGGACCCCGCTCCCGCTCGGCCGGGCCACGACGCGACGCGGACCGGCGGAACACACAGGGAAGAGCCGCGGAGTCGCCGTGGTGAGGCGAGCGGGAGGGGCCCTGACGCCGCACGCCGAGGTCGTACCGCTGCGCCGAGGTCGTGGATCAGTAACGGCTGCGGAACAGCCTGGGGGCTGCCGGGGGCGATCGGGCGTCGCCATGGCAGGCTGAAATCAGCCACGCGCCGGGGGGCGTCCACCGGAGGACGGTGAATCCACCGCCGGCCGTCGACCACACAGCCAGCCGGTGAGAGGAACGCTCGTGAGCCACGGACCGCAGCCACCCACGGGGGACGGCCCGCCCCGGGGGGACGAGGCGGCGACGCCCGGGCCGTCCTTCGCCGCATCCCCGTACGGCGCCACGCCCGCGGGCCACTGGGACGGGCCCGGCGAGCACACCGCGCAGTTGAGCGCGGCGGGCGCCGGCGGAGCACGCTCGCACCGCACCAGGATGTCGCTGGCGATCGCCGCCGCCACCCTGATGGTCGCGGGTACCACCGTCGGTGGGTTCCTCCTCACGCGTGACGGCGACGGGAACCCGCCACCGCCGGCCGCCGCCGGCGAGGCGGACACGGAGTCCGACGGCACCGGCGCCGACGCGGACGCCGAAGAGGACGCCGACTTGCCGGAGGGCGAGGACGACGGGGCCCCCGCGGACGAGGACGAGGCCGAACGCCCCTCGGACCCCCGCGGCTCCCCGGGAGGCCGCCCCGAACCGGTCTCCGGTGACGACTGGCAGGTGCAGTACCTGGCCGACCGGGACGTGGTCTACGACGTGCCCGACACCGACGAGTGGGACGTCCGCTCCCCCGACACGATCCTGGGCTGGGGCGAGAAGGAGCCCGAGGAGGAGGGCGGGCTCACGACGCCGCAGTTCGTCGGGCGCGGCACGGCGCTGTTCAACGACGCGGCCTGCGGACGCTACAACAGCCGCGCGGTGACCGCGGTGACGGGCGCCCGGGGTGCCACGGGGACCGCCGATGCGGCCGAGGGCATCGCCCACGTGTACGTCAACGGTATCTTCGACCCCGACACCACCGGCGAGTACACGTTGGTCGACGCGGAGCCCTTCAGCAACGCGCAGGGCTTCGAGGGTCACATCGCCACCGGCCTTGTCACCGGCTACGAACCGTCCGAGGACGCCGACCCGGAGTGCGCCGCGACCAGCGCCGCCGTGGTCGCGGTCGCCTACCTGGACGGATCGCACGACGTGCAGGTGTGGTTCGCGCTGCTGGAGCGGGAGGTCGACGACGCGCTCGACGACGACACCCTCGCCACCATCACCGACAGTCTCCGTCACTTCCACACGAACTGACGACTCACGGGCCCGGTACGGCACCGGGCCGGCGACATCCCCAGGGGGAGCACGACATGACCGACGGCCCGCACCACACACCGCCGCCTTCCGGCCCGTACGGCCGACCGGAGTACCCCGGCCCGGGGTCGGACGTGACGCTGGTGCCCGGAGCCGGGACCCCGTCGAGCGGTCGCGGGCTGTCGCACGGGACCAGGATGGCGCTGGCGATCGTCGCCTCGGTGGCGATGGTGGCGGGCACGACCGTCGCCGGTGTCCTCCTGACCGGTGACTCCGGCGCCGACGGGACCACCGTCGCCGCGCCCGCCGAGGGCGAGGACGACACCGGGACCGACGGGAAGGGCGAGGCCGAGGAGCCGGAGGAGGAGCCCGAGGACGAGGGCGGCGAGGAGGAGACCGCCCCCGACCCCCGTGGGGGTCCCGGCCCGGTGGCCGAACCCGTCGTCGACGACGAGTGGCAGGTGCAGACCCTGCTCGACCGCGACCTGGCCTACGACGTCCCGGGCGGCGAGGAGTGGCTGGTGGCCGACCCCGAGAGCTACGTCCAGTGGCGGCCCGTGATCATCAACGACGACGGCGAGGAGGAGGAGCTGCTGTACGTGGCCCGCGGCGCCACCGTCTTCCAGGACGGCGTCTGCGGACGCGGCTCCAGCCGGGGCGTTCTGGCGATCACCGGAGCCCGGGGTGCCAGCGGGACCGAGGAGGCCGCCGAGGACAACGCGCTGGAGTACGCCCGCGCGGTCTACGACCCCACGTTCACCGGCGAGTTGGAGATCAGCGAACCGGAGGTCTTCACCAACGACCAGGGCTTCGAGGGCCACATGTCCGTGGGGACCCTGGAGGGCTACGCCCTCGACGAGGAAGACGACCCGGAGTGCCACGCGACCGACGCCAAGGTCGTCTCGATCGCCTACCTCGACAGCTCGCACGACGTGCAGGTGTGGTTGGCGATCCTGGACACCGGCGTGGAGGGCGAGCTGGACGAGGAGACCCTCGACAAGATCACCAACAGTCTGCGCCCCGCCGGCTGAGCCCGGCGGGCGCATTCGGGGACGGAGCCCCGGTGGCCGGTGGACCCGCGGGTCCACCGGCCACCGGGGCTCGACCGTGCCACGGCCCGTCCGGCGCCGGGCCCGTCGGGGTCAGCCGATGCCCGTCCGGGACAGGTGGGTCCCCCTCAGGCCGGCCGGAACGCCTGCCGGATCTCGGCCCAGCGCTGCCGCTGCTCCTCGTCCATCCGGCCGCGGAGCTCCGCGAGTTTCAGCAGGTTGGCCTCGGCGCCGCCGGTGAGCGTCTGGGCCTCCGCCAGGTAGTGATCGTCGATGGCGGACTCCACCTCGTCCTCGGTCATCACCGGGACGATCCGCTCGGCCAGCCGGTTGGTGTTGCGGTAGGACCCCTGGAGCAGGAACGGCGGCTCGGTGCGGTGCGCGTCGTCCTGGGTCGCCGAGCGGATGTAGGCGGCGTTGACCTTCAGCGTGGTGCGCTGGATGTGGAGCAGCTTGGCGAGCACCGAGGTGATCTGCTCCAGGTCGGCGGCGCTGTAGGGGTGGGAGAGGCGGTCGGCCGTCACGGAGTCGTCGCCGCGCGCCAGGCGGACCAGCAGGTCCACGTCGCCGCGTTCCCGGGCGGCCAGCGGCGCGAGCACCGGGTTGGAGGTGAGGGCGTTCTCGATGTGGCTGAGGGCGAACTGCTCCTCGCGTCCGGACAGCACGTCGCCGAGGTTCCAGACGTCGGCGCGGTTGGCGAGCATGTCGGGGACGCGGAACCGGGTGCCGCCACCGGTGAAGGGGTTGCCCGCCATGCAGATGGCGAACCGCTTGCCGCGCAGGTCGAACGTGGTGGCGGTGCCGTCGGCGCGGACACCGTCGATGCGGCGCTGCGCGTCGCACAACGGGATGAACCGCTGGAGGAGTTCGGGCGAGCAGTGCTGGATGTCGTCCAGGTAGAGGAAGACGTTGTTGCCCATCTCCAGACCGAAGTTGATCTTCTCGACCTCGCGACGGGCCGCCGCGTCCGGCGCCGCGGCCGGGTCGAGGGAGGTGGTGCCGTACCCCAGCGCCGGGCCGTCGACCTTGACCAGGACCAGCCCCAGCCGGGCGGCGACGTACTCCATGAGCGTCGTCTTGCCGTACCCGGGCGGGGAGAGCAGCAGGAGCAGCCCCTGGCTGTCGGTGCGGCGGTCCTCTCCGGTGGTGCCGAGCTGCTTGGCGAGGTTGTCGCCGATGAGCGGGAGGTAGACCTCGTCGATGAGTCGGTTGCGGACGAAGGAGGACATGACCTGGGGCCGGTAGGCCTCCAGCCGCAGTCGGCCGCGCTCCGCTTCCAGCAGGGCGTTGCGCTGTCGCGTGTAGGCGCGGTGCGCGGGGACGCGCACGGTGCGGAAGGCGGACGTTCGGGCGAGGAACTCGTCGATGCGCAGGTCGAGTTCGCCGCCCAGGACGCGCGGGTGGGTGCCCAGGAGCCCGGTGGTGGCGGTGCGCAGTGGCGCGTCGTGGGGGCGGTGGTCGAGGGTGTCGCCGCAGAGTTGGAGCGCGACGGCCTCGGCGAGGTCCTCGACCGGCCGGTCCGCGGAGCGGGCGTAGGCTTCGAGCCAGGCGGCCACCAGCTGGTGGCGGGCGGTGAGGTCGTCGCCGAGTGCGGCGGTGTCGGCGGTGAACTCGTCGCTGCCACCGCGCCCGAGGGTGCTGCGGAAGTCCCCGAGCAACTCGCGGGCCGCGTTCCCGGCGACGAACGCTTCGCCCCCCAGGGCGAGTTCTTCGAAGAGGTAGTCACCGGCCGCGGCGGTGGTACCGGGTGTCAGCGCATCGTGCAGCTGGGCTTCGGCGAGGAACTCCGCGATGTGTCGCGCGAGTTCGCGTGACAGGTCGGTCACCGCGGCGGAGGCTCCGAAGGCGGCGCGTGCCCGGGCGAGGGAGCGGGCGCGGGTGCGGTAGGCGGTGGCGCGGTCCTTGTCCGTGCCGAAGGCCCAGGTGAGCTGGGCAGCGGCCCGTGCCTCGGGGGTGTACCGAAGCAGCCCCGCGCCGTCGCGGAGTCGCAGCACGGTCGCCAGGATGGTCGCCGCGTCGTGGTCGTGGACGCCGCGGTCGTATCCCTCGTCGTAGGCCGCGCCCGCGAACTCCCTGACGAGGGCGATCAGTCCGTCGTTCCGGGTCGCTTCGGCGAGGCGTTCCTCGCCGGCTTCGGCGAGGACGGTGGCGGCGAGGTGCTCCGCGCGGTAGACCTCCGGTGACTCCGACGCGAGCGGCTGGTCCCAGAACTCGGCAGTGGCGGCGAAGGCGGGGTCGCTGACGCGGGCCCGGTAGTCGGTGCCGGTGACGGCGAACGCGAGGGCACCGTCCTGCGGGACGAGGGTGAGGTCGATCGGCTGGGTGTTGACGCCGAAGCGGTGGCGGCCGAGCCGGACGCTCCCGTCGGCGCCGTAGAGGTCGGCGCGGTCGCGGAGCGCCCGGCCCGCCTCCTGCCGGAGGGCCTTGATGCGGCCCTCCAGCTCCTCGGCGCGGACGGTCTCCCCGGTGGTGCGCAGCTCACCGGCGGCGCCGCGCACCCGCTCGACCAGCGGGTCGGTGGCGAAGTAGGCGTTGATCTCGTCGAGGCTGCCGAGTGAGGCCGTGCGGCGCTCGACGGTGGAGAGGATGCGGTTGGCGGACTCGCTGAGGCGTTCGGCGTGGCGTGCGCGCTCGTCGAGCTGGGCCTGCTTGCGGGCGGAGAAGGTCTCGTAGATCTCCTCCCGCTGTTCGGTGAGTTGGGCGAGGTAGTCGTCGAAGGCGCCGAAGCGCGATTCGAGGTTCTCCAGTTGGAGCAGCAGGCGGCCGAGTTGCTCGTCGCATTCCTCGGGGGTGGCGGCGGCGGCGAGGGCTCCGGAGACGGCCTGGCCGAGGAGGGCGTATTCCGCGGCGAACTCGGCGCGTCCCTCGGTCTCCAGCAGTTCCCGTCGGCGGCGGTCGAGGACGGCGTGGGCGCGGTTGACCGCTCCCATCACCTCGCCGATGCGTTCCAGCAGGCCGGTGCGGACCGTGGCGTCGGCGATCTCCAGTCCGCCGATGACGTCGGTGACGGTGCGCAGCGAGTCGGCCTGTTCGGCGATCTCCTCGGCGACGGGCTCGGCGTCGGCGACGGTCTCGACGGCACCGGCACGGTCGGTGAGTTCCGCGACGGCCGTGTGGGCGTCGTCGAAGGCGTCGGCCCGGGAGAGGAAGGCGACGGCTCGGCGGCCGGTGGCCGCGAGGGCGTCGGAGAGCTGCTCGGCGGTGGCGGTGAGCACGTCGAGGTCGGCGTGGCGCATCTCGCGCAGCGACTCGGTGCGGCCCTGCGCACGGCGGAGTTCGGTGAGGAGGGCGACCCACTGCGGCGCGGACTTCGGCGCCTCGCCGCGGGAGCGACGGATGAGTGAGGTGACCTCGGCGTCGTTGGAGGTGGTGGCCTCCCGGGCCTGCCTGCGCAGCTCCAGTACGCGCTCGTACTCGTCGATGACCTGCTCGGCGGCGGTCCGCAGGGTGGCGAGCGGCTGGTCCAGGCCGTGGAGGCCGTCGACGGTGAGCCAGTGGTACTGCTCGGAGAGGCGGGTGCAGGCGGCGACGACGGCTTCGAAGACGGCTGTACCGGGGGCGAGTTCGTCGGCCATGCGGGCGACGGTCAGCGCGTCGGAGACGCCTCGGACCAGCTCGGCGTTGCCGATGCGGGCGAGGGGCCCGTCGCTCTGCGGCTGGGCGGCGGCGTGGGCGTCGGAGACGAAGGGGGTGTGCCATACCTGCATCGGGTGGACGCGCGTCGCCTCCTCGCCGGCGGCGCGGAAGACGACCATGGTCCCGTCCTCGAACAGCGTGTAGCCGTGCGAGGCGATCGGGTTGGCGACCTCCTTGCGGATGAGGTTGTAGGGCAGCAGCAGGGTGCGGCCCTCGGCCCGCGCGTGGAAGACGTAGAGGACGTCCTCGCCGTTCGGCGAGCGGACTGCCGCCTTGTACTCCAGGTCGCTGGTGTCGGTGTCGAAGGTCCGGGCGGCGGCGCCGGTGGGCGCGCCGCTGATGTAGTAACCGCCGGGGAAGATCAGTCCCTGGTCCTCGGGCAGGGTGTGGCAGGCCTGCCCGATGCCGTCGAGGCGCACGACCTCCTTGGTGCGGGTGTTGTGGACGAGGTACCGGTGGTCGCTCTCGCCGTACGGCAGGACCTTCAGCAGGATCAGCGGCCCGCGGCGGGCGTAGGCGATCTCGGCGTCGGCGAGGGACTGCAACGGGGCCTCGACGGGTTCGCTGTGGATCGCCTCGCCGGTGTCGGTGGAGTCTTCGACCCGGACCGTGAGGTGGCCGCCGACCGCGTCGACGAAGAGTTCGCCGTCGACGGCGACGGTGGGGTGCTGCCCGGAGGTGTGGTGCTCGCGCCCGGTGACTGTCCACTCGAAGTCGTGGGACGGCGGGAAGACGTGGTCGCGTTCTCCCTTGGCGTCGAGGTAGGTGGGGGTACCGTCGGCGGCGAGCTCCCAGCGCAGCACGCGGATGTCGCTGACACGGTCACCGGTCTGGAAGACGGCGAGCACCAGCTGTCCGACGGTCCGCAGCTGGAGCAGCTGCGCCTGGCGGTAGTAGCGGAACAGGCTCTCGAAGTCGCGGACGAACGCGGGGTCGTCGAGGAGTCCGGGTACCGCGGTCTCGGGTGCGGCGGTGAAGTGCGCGCCGTCCGCGTCGGGCTGGTAGCGGTGCAGCCCGAAGACGTCGCTGACGGCGGTGTCCTGCTTGAGGCCGAACCGGACGGTGTAGCCGGCGAGCAGGTGCCCGCGGACCTGGACGATGTCGCGGGGGACGCAGTGGTGCTCGGTGCGGATGCGGTCGGTGGTGCGGAGGGCGAGTTCGCTGCCGCCGAACGTCTCGACCCGGTCGTCGTTGAGGCTGCGGGCGCGGCCGGCGAGGTCGGCCGCCGCGGACTTCATGCGGTCCCGGAGCACCTCGTAGGTGCCCGCGTCCATCTCCTGGGTCATGGGTCTCCTGGGGCTGGGCGCACGGCCGGGTCGGCTGCGGTGCGCCGGGGGTGTCCGGGCGGCACGGCTTCGGGCGGGTCAGCTGTCGCTGAGCTGCTTCTTCGTGGCGAGCTGGGCGAGCGGGGTGTCGGCGAGGCCCTGTTCGCGGACCGCGTCGAGGAGGCCGCGCAGCTGGGCGCTGTGGCCGCCGCCGCCGGAGATCAGGCCGGAGAGCAGCCCCGCGAGGGTGAGGTCGCGCATGCCGCCGGCGCCGAGCCCCGCGAGCATGCCGGTGACGTCGTCGGTGAACGTCGAGTTCTCGGGGTCGAGCCACTTGCCGGCCAGCGCCCGGGTGTGCTCGGAGTTGTCGACGAAGGCGTCCACGCTGCGGCCGGCGGAGATGGCACCGATGAGCCGGTCGAAGAAGACGGAGTCGCCGCCGACGATGTCGATCTTGGCGTTCTCCAGGCCGGTGGCGATGAGGGTGGCCTGCGACTCGGCGATCTTGTGGTGGACGTCGATGCCGGCGATGCGGATCTCCTTCTCCGCTTCCAGCCGCAGTCGGTACTCCTCGTGCTCGCGGCTGGCGGCGTCGAGGGCGGCCATGGCGGCGGCCTTCTCGGTGAGGCCCTCGGCCTCCGCCTGCATCTTCTCCTTCATGCCCTCGGCCTCGGCCTGGAGCTTGACCTTGAGACCCTCGGCCTCGGCGGTCAGCTGCTCGCGCACGCCTTCGGCCTCGGCGAGGCGCTTCTTGCGGTCGACGTCGGCCTCGGCCGCACCGACCTTGGCGATGGCCTCCGCGGCCCGCTCCCGGACCTGCGCCTCGGCGAGGCCCTGGGCAGCCGCTTCGGCCTGCTTGCCCTCGGCGAGCCGGATGGCGGCCTGGGTGTCGAGCTCGGCGGTCTTGCGCCGCGCCTCGGCCATGGTGAGCTCCTCGGCGGCGCGGTGGCCGGCGGACTGCTCGGCGGCCTCGGCGGCCTTGATGTCCTTGACGAGCTGCTCCTGCGCCTCGGCCTCGGCGGCGATCACGATCGCCTGGCGGTTGCGCTCGGCCTCCTCGACTGCCCGCAGCTTCTTGATGTCCTCCTCCTGCTGCGCCACGGTCTTCTCGACCGCGATGCGCTCGCGGATGACGTCGGCGATCTCGCGGCGCTCGCCCTCCAGCTCCTTGTCCTTGGAGATGCGGTGGAGCTCGGTCTCGCGCTCGCGGGCGATGACCTCCAGCTGGCGGTCCTTCTCGATGCGCTCGTTCTCGACGGCGACGACCCGCTCGCGGTTCAGCTGGGCGACGGCGACCTCGCGGGCCCGGTTCTCGTTCTGGACCCCGATCTGCTCGTCGGTCTTGATCGCGGCGGTCTGGGAGCGGAGCCGCTCCTCGGCCTGGACGCGGGCGACCTCGGCCTCCTCGCGGGCGCGCACCGACTCGATCTCACGGGTCTGCTTGATCTCGGCGTCCGCCTGGCGGCGCTCCAGCTCCAGCACGGCCTCACGCGCGTCGACGTTCTGGCGCGTGATCTCCTTCTCCTCGTTGCGACGGAAGTCGTTGGTGAGGATGTTCTGCGCGGCGGTGAGCTCGGTGATCTTCCGGATGCCCTGGGCGTCGAGGATGTTGTGGCGGTCCAGGTGCCCGAGCGGGGTCTGCTCCAGGTAGTCGACGGCGACGTCCTCCAGGCGGTAGCCGTTGAGGTCGCGGCCGATCTCGTTGATGATCCGCTGCTTCAGCTCGTCGCGCCGGTCGTACAGCGCCTCGAACTCCAGCTGCTTTCCGACGGTCTTCAGCGCCTCGGAGAACTTGGAGTTGAAGAGCTCCTGGAGGGTGACCTGGTTGCTGGCGCGCTCGGTGCCGATGGACTGCGCGACCTTGATGACGTCCTCGACCGTGTTGTTGACACGGACGTAGAACGAGATGCGGATGTCGGCGCGGATGTTGTCCGCGCAGATCAGGCCGTCCTTGCCCTCACGGCTGATGTCGAGGGCCTTCAGGGAGATGTCCATGGTCTCGGCCTTGTGGAGGACCGGGAGCACGACAGTGCCCGTGAAGGTCACGTCGACCTTGCGCATCTTGGAGACGATCAGCGCCTTGCCCTGTTCGACCTTGCGGAAGAGCCGGGTGACGGCGAAGAGCAGTACGAACAGTATGAGCAGCGAGACGGCGATGAGGACGCCGAGTCCCTGGCCGATGGATGTGTCCATCCTGGTACGTCCTTCGTGGGTCAGGTCCTGCAGTGGTGTCGGGCGCGGGCCGGCTCGCGGGGCCGGGACCGGTGGGTGGCGGTGCGCTCAGCCGAGCGGGTCGGCGGCGGCACCGGCCGGGGCGACGCGGTAGAAGTCCTCCGCCGCGTCGTAGTCGTAGATGAGGGCGTGGCTCCCGGCCGGGACCGGTTCGGGTTCCTCACTGCGGATGTCGATGAGGGCGGTGCCGCCGCCGGGGAGGGGCACGAGCCCCTGCCCGAAGCGGCCCGGGGCGCAGCCCACCCGCACCTCGCACACCTGGCCCACCAGGTCGGCGTTGCGGGATGCCGAGGTGGTGCGCAGGGCGCGGCGCAGCGGGCGGGCGAGCAGCCAGGTGGCCTGCCAGCCGGCGTAGAGCGCCACCAGCAGGGCGACGGTGCGGAGCAGGACGCCGTCGAGGAGCACGGTGCCGACCAGTGCGGTGAACCATGCGATGGCGACGACCAGCGAGAGCACGACGGTGACGGGGACGCCGCCCAGGCCCAGCGCGCTGAGCGCGCCGGTGACGCCGGCGGTGTCCGCGGAGCCCCCCTCCGCGGTGTCACCGCCGTCGAAGAGGTCGCCCGCGAGGCCGGTGACGGCGGCGATCAGCCAGTACGCGACGACGACGAGCAGCGGGAACGTGAAGACGACGGCCGGATACGTGAGCGCGGCCGTGAAGAACTCCCCCATGTGTCCCATCCCCCTGTCATGGCTCCTACCGTTTATATGCCAGGTAGCGCGGTTGCCACCACCGATCGGGCGGGAACGGGACCTGTTGGTGACAGGGCTGTGACGTGCTGGGCAGGGCGGCGGTGCACAAGGTGTCGGTCGGCCGTTTTTCGACGGTCACCGCACACGCATCTCCTCGGGTCCGCGCACGGCCGAGTGGTGGAAGTGTGGCGCCACGGGCCGCTAACCTGCGGGAAACCCCATCGCCTTCCCGTCGAGGCCGGTCACACACCATGAGATGGGTCACCCCTGGCCGTGAGGCCACATGGGCTAGGGTGTCCGAAATGGTGTGCCGGGAAGCCTGGTCGGCGACGTCTTTTGTCGACCGCGAAAGGGCCGCTCGTGCCTCCCTGTTCCGCCCTGCGCCGCCCGCTGGACGTCGGTGCCCCCGGGCCCTGTACAGCCGCTGATCCTCACTCCTGTGCCCCCGCTGTCGGGGCGGCCACGTGCGAGTACTCCGCGTCGAACCGGGGACGGTGCCAGGCATGACACTCGTGCTCCTTCTCGCCGCGTCGGGGACGCTGGCCGCACTCGCTCCCGCGGTGGCCCGCCCCCTCGGCGGCCGGGCCGGCTGGTTCGTCGGAGCGGCACTGGCGTCGCTCACCGCGGCGCTGTTCGCGCTGCGGCCCGCGGAGGGTGCCCTGACCGCCGCGGTGGAGTGGATCCCGACGGCGGACATCTCACTCCGGCTGCAACTCGACGGCCTGTCCTTTCTCTTCGCGATGGTGGTACTCGGCGTCGGCGCCGTGGTGATGCTCTACTCCGCCGCCTACGTGAAGGATCGAGCGCCGGGCTTCTACCTGTTGATGGCGTTCTTCGCCTTCGCGATGCTCGCCCTCGTCCTCGCGGACGACATCGTGGTGCTGTTCGTGGCGTGGGAACTCACGACGCTCTGTTCCTACCTCCTGATTCTGCGGTCGTCTCCCGACGCGGCGGCCCCGGCGGGCCGAACCCTGCTGGTGACGGCAGGTGGTGGCCTCGCGCTGCTCGGCGCGGTGACCGCGCTCGTCGTCCGCACCGGCACCACCGAGTTGACCGCTGTGCTCAACGACCAGGTGTGGCAGGACGACCCGGTCTTCGCGGGGGTCGTGGCTGCGCTGGTGGCCCTCGCGGCGATGACGAAGTCGGCGCAGTTCCCCTTCCACGCATGGCTCCCGGACGCCATGGTCGCGCCGGCGCCGGTGAGCGCCTACCTGCACGCGGCGGCGATGGTGAAGGCGGGCATCTACCTGCTGATGCGGTTCTCCGAGGCTGCTTCCGCCACCTGGGTGTGGCCGGTGGTTCTGGTGACCATCGGCCTGGTGACCGCGATCATGGGCGCGGTGTTCGCCCTCCAGCGAACCGACCTGAAGGAGTTGTTCGCCTACTCGACCGTCAGCCAGCTGGGACTGCTCGTCGCGGTGATCGGCGTCGGCACACCGGAGGCCCTGACCGCGGCTTCGCTCCACGTGGTGGCGCACGCGCTCTTCAAGTCTTCCGGTTTCATGTACGTCGGCCTCGTCGAGAAGCGCGCCGGTACACGGGACATCCGCGAGTTGCAGGGGCTGGCGCGGGCCATGCCGTGGACCTCCGCAATGGCCGTCCTGGGTGTGGCGGGCATGGCGGGGCTGCCACCGCTGCTCGGCTTTGCCAGCAAGGAGCTGGTGCTCGACGCAATGGCCCACTCGCCGGCCGGGGCCGCGGTGGGACTGGTGATCGCCCTGGCGGCGACGGCTGCGAGCGTCGGGACGGTCGCCTACAGCGCGCGTGTGGTGGTTCGAACGCTGCCAGGACGGCCGATGGAGCTGAAACCTGCCCGCGGCACGGTCTCCATGGCGGTGGCGGTCGGCGTCACCGCGGTGGCCGGCGCCGTGGGCGGACTCCTGGTCGGTTTCCTCGACCCGGTGGTACTGCCCGCCGCGGCGAACGCCACCGGTACGGCGGTGGGCGACTTGTACCCGCTGTCGCTGTGGCACGGCGTGAACCTCGCGCTGCTGCTGTCTGCGGTCGCCGTCGGAGGAGGCGCGGTCGCCGTGTGGCAGCGCTCCCGGGTGGACTCCGCGTTGGACCGTCCGCTCTTCCCCTTCACGGGCGTCGCCGCGGTCACGCGCACGCAAACGGCGACGATCGCCGGCGGTCGTCGCGTCGGTGACCTCACCCGGACGGATCTGCCCGCCGCACACCTGGCGGTGCCGCTGACCGTGATCGCGGGGGGCGGCCTGCTCGCCGCCGGGCTGACCGTCGGCAGCTGGAGCGCCGACGGGGGCGCGGCCGTGGCGGACATCGGGCTGACACTGCTGATCGTGGTGGGTGTGGCAGCGGCGATCGCCTCGCGTACCCGGCTCGGCGCGGTGATCGCCGCGGGGATCGTCGGATTCACCGTCGCACTGTGGTACTACTCCCTCGGCGCGGCGGACGTGGCTCTGACACAACTGCTGGTGGAGATCCTCACGGTGGTCGTCATGGTGCTGGTGCTGCGGCGGCTCCCCGCCACGTTCCGGCGGCGCAGCGCACGAGGCCGTCTCACCGGCGGAGTCGTCGCGGTCGCAGCCGGATGCGTCGCGACCGTCGGCACACTGGCGCTGACCGGTGGTCGGCCGCTGTCCTCGGCCGGGGAGTTCTTCCTCGACCTGGCCGAGGAAGAGACTGGAGGCACCAATGTGGTCAACACCATCCTCGTGGACTTCAGAGCTCTGGACACGCTGGGCGAGCTGGTCGTGCTGGGCATCGCGGCTCTCGCGATGACCGCGCTGCTCACCGCCCGGTCCCCGGTCGGTGGGGAGGTGGCCGCCCCCCTGCCGGGCCCACTCTCGGACCCGGCGTTGAACACGGTGTTCCTCCGGTCGCTGGCGCGCCCGCTGGTGCCTCTGATGGTTCTGGGCTCGCTCTACGCCCTGTGGCGGGGACACAACGCGCCAGGCGGCGGTCTCATCGCCGCCCTGCTGGGTGCGTCCGCGCTTGCGTTGCTGTACCTGGCCGCGGTCTCCGACCGCGCCGCACCACTGCGCCTGCCCTATCTGTCGATCACCGGCACCGGCATCCTCGTCGCCGTCGGCAGCGGTGTCCTGGGGCTCGCGGACGGATCGTTCCTGCGTCCTCTCCACGCGGACCTGCTCGGCGTGCACCTGACCACGGCTCTCGTCTTCGACCTGGGTGTCTACCTTGCGGTGTTCGGCGTGATCCTGGCCGCGATCAACCTCCTGGGGATGCCTCCCCTGGACGACGGGCCGCGCGGCCGTGCCCGCGCCGGTTCGCACCCACCGCCGCGTCCGACCGCCGGCGCATCCGCGGCGGCTTCCGTCCGCGCGGACCACGACAGCCGCGCAACCGAGGAGGCACAGCGATGATGCTCGCCCTGTCCGTGGGCGCCCTGGTTGCCGGGGCCGCCTACTTGATGCTGGACCGCACGTTCCTCCGGGTCGTCATCGGCTTCGTACTCCTCGGGCACGCGGTGAACCTGCTGCTGTTCAGCTCGGGGGGCATCCTGCGCCGCACGGAACCGCTGGGGAGCGAGCCGGACCCGGCCGTGACGGCTGACGCGCTGCCGCAGGCGTTCGTGCTGACCGCGATCGTCATCGCCTTCGCGATCACCGTTTACATGCTGGTCCTGGCCGTGACCGGGCGTGCCGACGAGGAAGCGCAGGCCGAGGGGGACGGAGAGGCCGCGGCTCCGGACGCAGCGGAGACGGACGCCCCGAACACGGACGGCCGCACCGGGGCCGCACCCCGCTCCACCGACGAGGAGAGCCGCGCATGAGCCCGACCCTGCTCCCGCTGCTGGTGGGGCTTCCCCTGGCGGCGGCCGGACTCACCGCGCTCGCGCGCCAGGGCGCGCGCTGGCCGTCCGTGGTGCTGATCGCGGCGCTGTCACTCAACCTCTCCGGGGCGCTGTGGCTCGTCGTGACGACCCGGTCCGGCGGTGTCCTCGCCCACGGCGTCGGCGGCTGGCCCGGGGGAATCTCCATCCCGTTCGTCGGTGACACGCTCTCGGCACTGATGCTGGTGGTGACCGGTCTGCTGACCCTGGTCTGCTCAGCGTTCGCTCTCAACACCGGCCTCGGCGCGGTGCGGTTGTTCGCTCCCTTGGTACTGACGCTCACCGCGGGGGTGAACGGTGCGCTGCTGACCGCGGACATCTTCAACATGTTCGTCTTCATCGAGGTCATGCTGCTGCCGTCGTACGGGCTCCTGATCCTGGCGAGGCGCGGCCGGGGAACGTTGGGCTCCGTCGTCGGCTCCCGGCTGTACGTCACCTTCAACCTGTTCGTCTCGACGGTCTTCCTCGCCGGCGTCGCCTTCGTATACGGCACCGCGGGGACCGTCAACCTCGCCGAGCTCGCGGGTGCGGCGCGCTCCTCACCGCTGGTCGCGGCGGCCACGGCCGTCTGTCTGTTCGCCCTTGGCATGAAAGCCGCGGTGGTGCCGACCCACGGATGGCTGGCCCGCGCCTATCCATCCACCTCCCCCGCTGTGACGGCTCTCTTCTCCGGCCTGCACACCAAGGTCGCGATCTACGCGATCTACCGCGTGTACGCCGTGGTGTTCGAGGGCGACCAGCGGTACCTGTGGATCGGCGTGGTGGTTTTCAGCGCCACCATGGCCGTCGGTGTGCTCGGGGCCGTGGGCGAGGACACGATGCGTTCGATCCTCGCGTTCCACATGGTCAGTCAGATCGGGTACATCCTGTTGGGCGTGGCCCTGTTCACGCCCGCCGGCCTGGCCGCGGGCATCTTCTACCTGCTTCACCACATGGTCGTGAAGGCGTCCCTCTTCCTCTCCACCGGTGCCATCGAGGTGCGGGCGGGTGAAGGACGGCTGGACCGGCTCAGGGGCTTCGCGCGGCGTGAGCCGCTCCTCGCGGCGGCCTTCCTGATGGCCGCGCTCTCGCTGGCGGGACTTCCGCCCTTCTCCGGGTTCGTCGCGAAACTGACGCTGATCCTGGCGGCACTCGACGCCGGACAGGTCGCCGCTGCCGTGGTCGCCATCGTGGTGAGCCTGGTGACCCTGTTGTCCATGCTGAAGATCTGGAACGCGGTCTTCGTCTCGCGCGAGGACACGGGCGAGGACACGGGCGGCGCAGGCGGCGGCGCCGGGGTGTCGGTCCGTGAGCGGACCGAGATCCCGCGCGTGGGGATCCTCGGTTCCCTGCCCGCGCTGGCACTGGCCGGCGTCACCCTCTTCCTCGGCCTGGGCGCCGAGCTCCTGCTCTCGCTGGCGTCGACAGCCGCCGCCGGCCTGATCGACACGGCCCCCTACGTCCAGGCGGTGCTCGGATGACCCCGCTGTTCTCTCTCCCCCTCCGCCTCGTGGCGTTCTCCCTGTGGTTCGCCGCCGAGGTCGTGAAGTCCTCGTACGCCGTGCTGCGCGACGTCCTGACCACCGGGCGCCGCTCCCGACCGCGGGTCGTCGACATGCCACTGGAGTCGGAGCTCGACGGACACGTCACCCTGATCGCCTCGTTGATCACCCTGACTCCCGGGACGCTGACGCTCGGCGTGACACGCGGCGGGAACGGTGCGAGACACCTGGCGGTCCATTCGATGTACCACCCGGACGCGGCGTCGGCGCTGGCCGACCTCCGCGACATGGAGAAGCGGATGCTCCACGCCTTCACCTGGAAGGGACGGTCATGACCGGTATCGACTTCGCCGCTGCCTGCTGCGGAGCGGCGGCGCTCATCGCGGCGTACCGCATCGTGCGCGGCCCCACGCCGGCGGACCGCGCGATCGCGGCCGATCTACTGTCGTTCGCCGTGATCGGGTTGATCGCCGCGGTGGGGACACGACTGGGCAGCGGCGCCACGATGGACCTGGTGCTCGTCGCCACGCTGGTGGCGTTCCTCGCCGCCGTCTCTCTCGCCCGTGCACTCACCCGGGGGGCACGATGACCGCCTTCCTCGATGTGCTCGGCCAAGCGATGGCCGTGCTTGGCGGCCTCGTCTTCGTGGCTGCCGGGGTCGGACTGCTGCGGCTGCGCGACCCGTACATGCGGACCTCCGCCGTCGCCACCGCCGCCGGTGTCGGGGTGGTGCTGGTGGTCGGCGGGTCCGTCCTGACCTCTCCGACGGTTTCCGACCTGGCGAAGCTCTTCATCGCCGTCGTACTGCAACTGGCGACATCGGCCGTCGGTGGGATGACGCTGGCCCGGGCGGCGGTTCTCTCCGGGCACGCTTTCGCCGACGGAACGGACACGGCCGCGTTGGAGCCGGGCGAGCGGCCCGGCCACGGCTGAGCAGCGTGTTTGAGACCCCACGTCGGATCGGCTCGCGGCGCCAGATGCGGTCAGCTGCAAGGCGGAGGGGCACCCTCACACCGGGTTGTATTCGGATGTTCCCGACAACGCAGCAGATGGCCGTAGCCGGCGTCGCGGGCCCGGCGTGGAGTCTCACACACGCTCTGAGCGTGCGGAGCGCCGGCGCCGCGCGCTGATCGCGGTGCCGGGGTCGACGGCCGGGCGCGTTGCCCGCATGTCCTCGGGTCGGAGGGAGGCGTCAGCGGCGCACCAGCAGCCGCAGTTCGAAGCTGTGGCGCGACGCCCGGTAGAGGTGGGAGCCGTACTCCACCGCGCGGCCGGTCTCGTCGTAGGCGGTCCGCTCCATCGTCAGTAGCGGCGCCCCGTCGTCCTCGTCGAGCAGTTCGCCCTCCGCGGCGGTCGCGGCGCGGGCACCGATGCGCTGCCCGGCGCTGTGGAGCACCACCCCGGCGTCGCGCAGCAGCCGGTAGAGCCCGGTCGCCGCCAGATCGGCCCGGCGCGGCCGGATCACGTCGTCGGGCAGGTAGTTGCAGAGCCGGGCGATCGGCTCACCGTGGGTGAGGCGCAGTCGCTCCACGTGGTGCACCCGCGCCCCCTCGGCGAGGTTGAGCGCGGCGGCGACCTCGGGGGGCGCGGCGACCTCCTCCAGGCGAAGCACGCGCGTCGCGGGCCGCTGACCTGCGGCTTCCAAGTCCTCGTAGAGGCTGCTGAGTTCGAGCGATCTTCGTATCCTGCTGTGGACGACCTGGGTGCCCACTCCCCGACGCCTGAGCAACAACCCCTTCTCGACAAGTAGTTGTATCGCCTGGCGTACCGTAGGCCGCGACAGGCCCAGCCGGGTGGCCAGTTCGATCTCGTTGCCCAGTAACGAGCCAGGTGGCAGCCTGCCCTGTTCGATCGCCTCTTCCAACTTCTGGGAGAGCTGGAAGTAGAGGGGGACCGGGCTGGCTCGGTCGACGCTGAGCCCGAGCGCGGATGTGTCGTGCCTCGTCATAGCGGTGACTCCCTCTCGTCGGAACCGTGTTGTCCAGATGTTAGGACATCAGGTCTTTACGTCGCCGCGTCGCTGTGAAACTCTCGCGAAACGCTTCACCAAGGAGAACCCCCACATGACTGTGTTCACCAGACGTGCTGTGGCGATGACCGGCGCAGCCGCGGCCGTCTCGCTCACCCTCACCGCGTGCGGCTCCGGTGGCGGCTCCGGCTCCGACACCGACAGCCTGGTCATCTCCGCGAACGCCATCGCCGGCGGAAAGAACGAGCAAGAGGCGAAGTGGATCGAGGAGTGGGTCATACCCAACTTCGTCGACCAGAAGAAGGAACAGGACGACGTCGACGTCTCCGTCTCCTTCGACGCCAGTGGCGTGGACGACGAGCAGTACAAGACCAAGCTGGCGCTGGACCTCCAGGGCGGTTCCGGCCCGGACATCATGACCCTCGACGGCATCTGGATCGGTGAGTTCGCGCAGGCCGGCTACATCAAGCCGCTCACCGAGGTCGTCACCCAGGCGGACTTCTGGGAGGGCTGGGACCAGATCCCGGAGGCCGTGCAGAAGCTCGGCTCCTTCGAGAACGAGCGGTACGGCATCCCCGCCGGTACCGACGGCCGAGTGCTGTACTACAACAAGGACCTCTTCGAGCAGGCCGGGCTGGACCGCGAGTGGCAGCCGGCCGGCTGGGACGAACTGGTCGAGGCGGCCGAGGCCCTCGGTGGCATCGACGGGGTGACCCCGGTCCAGCTCAACGCCGGTACGGCGATGGGTGAGGCCACCACCATGCAGGGCTTCCTGCCGCTGCTGGCGGGCGCGGGCGAGCACATCTGGGACAAGGGCAAGTGGCGCGGCGAGTCCGACGCCGTCACAGAGACCCTCGGCCTCTACGAGAAGATCTTCGCCGACGGGCTCGGCGACCCGCTGCTCCAGCAGGAGGCGCAGGGGCGGGACAAGTCCTTCGAGCAGTTCGCCGACGGCCGCATCGGCATCCTGTTGGAGGGCGACTACTTCTGGCGTTCCGTGGTCCACCCCGAGCTCGGCATCGCGCCGATGGAGGACCGCGACGAGGTCGTCGGCTACGCCAAGATCCCCGCGATCGAGCCCGGCAAGGGCATCCACGGCCAGGACTTCGCCTCGATGTCCGGCGGTTCGGCGCGTGTCGTCAACCCGGAGACCGACAACCCGGAGCTGGCCTTCGAGCTGCTCACCTTCATGAACTCCGACGAGGCGCTGAAGGCGCTGCTGGAGGGCGAGGCCCGCATCACGGCCCGTACCGACACCAACGCCGACGTCCTCAAGGACGACCCGATGCTCACCTTCGTCGCCGACGAGGTGCTGCCGATCACCGCCTACCGGCCCGGCCTGGCGGAGTACACCCGGGTCTCCACCCTGCTCCAGGAGGCCACCGCCTCGGTGGTCTCGGGAAGCAGCGCCGAGGACGTCGCGGCCTCGTACCGCGAGAAGCTGGAAGGGGTCGTCGGCGGTGCCGGCAACATCAGCAACTGATTCCGACTCCGGCACGTCGGTGAACGGATCGAAGGGGCGCCCGCTCGCGGGCGCCCCCGCCGGGCGCACGGGCGGCTCGGACGCGGCGGGGCTCGGCCGTCGCCGGGCGGCGGGGTTCGTCGCCCCGGCGATGCTGCTGATCGTGGCGTTCCTGCTCTTCCCGGCGCTGTGGACGGTGTACCTCGGGCTGACCGACTACCAGTTGACCGGGTTCGCCGCGGCGAACCCGCAGGTGGTCGGCCTGGAGAACTACGACCGGGCGCTCGGCGACGACCGGTTCTCCAACTCCCTCGTGCTGACGCTCCAGTTCGTGCTGGGATCGGCCGTACTCGGCCAGGCGGTGCTGGGTTTCGCCATCGCGTGGTTGATGCGCAACCGGGTGGGCGCGCTGCGCCGCACGGTGGAGGCACTGGTCCTGCTGGCGTGGATTCTGCCCAGCTCCGTCATCACCTTCCTGTGGATCGCGCTGCTCGACCGGGACGGCGGGACGCTCAACGCGCTGCTGAACACCCCGGGCACCGCGTGGCTGCTCGAGTACCCGATGGCCTCGATCATCGTCTTCAACATCTGGAAGGGCGCCGCCTTCTCGATGATGCTCTACGCGGCGGCGCTGGGGAACGTGCCGCCGTCGCACCTGGAGACCGCGCGCCTCGCCGGCGCGGGCACGTTCCAGCAGCTGCGCGACGTGGTCTTCCCCCGGATCAAGGGCCATGTGCTGACCAATCTCCTGCTGATCAGCCTGTGGACGTTCAACGACTTCACACCGTTCCTCCTGACGGCCGGCGGCCCGGAGAACCGCACCGAGATCATGCCGGTCTTCATCTACCGGATCGCCCTGGAGAGCGGTGAGCTGGGCTTCGGCGCGGCGATCTCGGTCTTGATGCTGCTGATCAACCTGGTGATCGCACTGGTCTACATGCGACTGCTCAGGCAGCGGAAGGACGCGAGCGCATGACCCCTCCCCCCGACCACGCCGCCGTCCCCAGCGCCTCGGACGCCGCTCCGGTCGCCGTAGCGACCGCCCCGGCCGGTCCGCCGCCCTCCGACACCGAGCACCGCCGCCGCGAGGCGCAGCGGGCGGCGGGCCGCGAGGGTGCCCGCAGGACGGTCGCCCAGATCGGCTTCTACACCTTCGTCAGCCTGGTGCTGGCGTTCTTCTCGCTGCCGCTGCTGTGGCTGGCCGTCGCGCCGTTCGACGCCAACCCCGGCCTGTCGGCGTCGCTGCCGGAGTTCACCCTCCAGAACTTCCAGGTCCTGTGGGACAACCCGTACGCGATGCGGTCGCTGGGCAACTCGGTCATCCTGGCCGGTGGTACCGGTCTGCTGGTGGTGACCTTCGCCGCGCTCGCCGCCTACGCGCTCAGCCGGGTCCGGCTGCCGGGCCGCGACATGCTGCTGTACGTCCTGCTGCTGCTGTCGTCGATCGTGACCGGCACCGCGGCGATGGTCCCGCTGTTCAACCTCGCGACCGAGCTGCGCCTGATCGACTCCCAGCTCGGGGTCATCCTGGTCCTCAGCGGCGGGCTGCTGCCCAGCGCCATCTTCATCCTCAAGGACTTCATGGACGGCACCCCGCGGTCCTACGAGGAGTCCGCGCGGGTCTTCGGCGCCTCGCCCTTCCAGATCATGCGGGACATCGTCGTGCCGGTGGTCCGCCCGGGGCTGGCCACCATCGGCGTGTGGTCGGTGGCGCAGGTGTGGGGCAACTTCCTCATCCCGTTCCTGCTGCTGCGCTCGCCGGACCAGTACCCGGCCGCCGTCGTGATGTACACGTTCTACACCGAGGGCGGGCAGGCCAACCTGGCCCTGATCTCGACCTTCTCCCTGCTCTACTCCGTCCCGGTGATCCTGATGTTCCTGTTCGTCAGTTCCCGTTACGGATTCCGTTTCCACGGAGGTATCAAGCGCTGATGGCAGCCATCACGATGGACCGGCTCACCAAGGTCTACCCGGGCGGGGTACGCGCCCTGGACGAGATCGACCTCACCGTCGAGGACGGTGAGTTCTTCGCGCTGCTCGGCCCCTCCGGGTGCGGCAAGACCACCCTGCTGCGCACCATCGCCGGGCTGGAGGAGTCCTCCGGCGGCAGCCTGCGCATCGGCGACGTGGACGTCACCCGTACCCCGCCGGGCAGCCGTGACGTGGCGATGGTCTTCCAGGACTACGCCCTCTTCCCCCACATGACGGTCGCCGAGAACGTCGCCTACCCGCTGCGCATCAAGAAGGTCGCCCGCGGCAAGCGCACCGAGAAGGCTGCGGCGACCGCGGGCGAGCTGGGGCTGGCCGACTACCTGGAGCGCCGCCCCGGGCAGCTCTCCGGCGGTCAGCAGCAGCGGGTGGCGCTGGCGCGCGCCATGGCCTGCCATCCGCGGGTCTTCCTCTTCGACGAGCCGCTGTCCAACCTGGACGCGAGGATGCGGCTGGAGGCGCGCACCTTCCTGAAGCGGCTCCAACGGGAGTTGGGCGTCACCACGGTCTTCGTCACCCACGACCAGGCGGAGGCGCTGGCCCTCGCGGACCGCATCGCCGTCATGGAGAGCGGCCGCATCCGGCAGCTCGGCACGCCCAGCGAGGTGTTCCGCCGGCCGGCCAACACCTTCGTGGCGTCGTTCATCGGCTCCACGCCGATGAACCTTCTCGACGGTGTGGTCCGGTCGCGCGGGATCGAGGTCGGCGGCGAGCTGCTGCCGACGCCCCCGGAGCCGGCCGGCCGGCTCGTCGACGGCGAGAAGGTCGTCTACGGCATCCGGCCCGAGTACCTGGTCCACTCGCCCACCGCCGTCCCCGGCTCGCTGACCGGCGAGGTGCGCGTCGTGGAGAACCTGGGCCACGCCCAGCTGGTGACGTTGGAGGGCCCGGCGGGCTTCGTCCAGCTGGTGGTGGACGAGGACACCCCGGTGGCCCTCGGTGACCGCGGCTTCGCCGTCCCCCGTCAGGACCGGGCGCTGGTCTACCGCGACGGGGAACTGGTCACCGCGGGGGCCGACCCGACCGGGCTCACCGCCGGGGCGCGGGCCACGGGCGCGACGTGAACCGCGAGGTCGCCGTGCACCGCGGGCGCTGGTCCCTGACGGACCGGCTCGACGCGATCCTCCGGGAGCTGCCCTTCGAGGTGGCTCCCGGAGCCGCGCGCGTGACGGTCGAGTTGGAGTACGACCGCGCTCAGGGCGTGCTCGACCTCGGCTGCGAGGGCGCCGACGGCTACCGGGGCTGGTCCGGCGGGGCCCGCGACCGTTTCACCGTCGCGGAGCGCTGGGCGACCCCCGGCTACCTGCCCGGAGCACCGGAACCCGGCACCTGGCAGGTCCTGCTGCGACTCCACCGGGTCCCCCCGGAGGGGCTGGAGTACACGGTCCGGGTCACCACCCACGGCGCGGCGCCGCCGGAACCGGCACCGCGGCCCGCACCCCCCGCCCGGGAACGTCCGCCCCGGCGGGACCTGCCCGAACTGCGCGCCGAGGGTGGCGGGCTCCGCTGGTACGCCGGGGACCTCCACGCCCACACCGTGCACAGCGACGGCTCGCTCACCATCGACGAACTGGCCTCGCTCGCCGCGGGCGAGGGGCTGGACTTCCTGGCCGTCACCGACCACAACACCACCAGCCACCACCCCCACCTCCCCGCGGCCGGTGCCCGGCACGGCATCGAGCTGGTCCCGGGACAGGAGGTCACCCGCGACGACGGGCACGCCAACGTCTTCGGCGACACCGGCTTCGTCGACTTCCGCCGACCGGCCGACGACTGGTACCGCGCCGCGCGGGAAGGCGGAGGGGTGATGTCGGTCAACCACCCGCTCAGCGGGGACTGCGCGTGGCGCCTGCCCGTCGAGGACCGGCCCCGCCACGCCGAGCTGTGGCATTCCAGCTGGACGGATCGCCGGTGGGGCGCGCCGCTGTCCTGGGCGCGCGCCTGGCGCACGGACACCGTCGCCCTGGGCGGCAGCGACTTCCACCGCCCCGGGGAGGGCAAGACCCCGGGGGCGCCCACCACCTGGGTGCTGGCCGAGGACCCCTCACCCGCCGCGGTGGTCGCGGCGCTGGCGGCCGGACGCACCGCGGTCTCCGCGGGCCCGCGCGCACCGCTCCTGCTGCGCTACGGCACCGAACTGCTCGCGCGCGACGCGGACGGCCTCGTCCTCGTCCGCCCCGACGGGACCCGCGCCGTGGTCCGCGGCGACCGCGCCACCGTGGCTGCCGGAACCGGTCCCCACCGTCTGGAGACCTACGAGAACGAGGTGATCGCACTGTGTCAGTGACCATCCGGGTGGCCAACGCCCCCGTCAACTTCGGCATCTACCAGCCGGACAGCGCGCCGTTCACCGCCCCCGAACTCCTCGCCGCGCTGGCCGACGCCGGGTACGCGGGCGTCGACTCCGGCCCGATCGGCTACCTCGGCACCGGCGACACGCTGCGCGCGCGCCTCGCCGAGACCGGGCTGCACCTCGCCGGCGGCTGGGTGGACCTGCGGTTCACCGACGAGGACGGCTGGCGGGAGGACCTCGCCGGACTCGACGCCGCCCTCGACGTCTTCACCGCCGTCGAGGTGGACGACCCGAGGTTCGCGCCGCGCCCCACCCTCTCGCTGCCCGCCGATCCGGTGCGGTTCGCCCGCCCCGGCCTGGCGCTGGGCGGCATCGAGGACCGGAGTGGCTTCGCTCGGCGGCTCCAGGCCACCGCCGACCGCTGCCGGGACCGCGGCCTGGAGGCCGTGTACCACCACCACCTGGGGACCCTGGTGGAGAGCGAGGCCGAGGTGGACCGGCTCCTGGACGCCACCGACGTCTCCCTCTGCCTGGACACCGGGCACCTCTACCTGGCCGGTGGGGAACCGCTGTCGGCGCTCCGCCGCTGGGCGCCCCGTGTCAAACAGGTCCACATCAAGGACGGCTCCCGCGCCCTGACCGAGCGCTGTCGAGAGGCCGGGCTGGACTTCGACCGGCTCGTCGCCGAGGGCGGGTTCTCCGTGCTCGGCGAGGGCGACCTCGACCCGGCCGACACCGTCGCCGTGCTGCGCGAGATCGACTACACGGGCTGGGTCGTCGTCGAACAGGACGCGCCGGCCAACGGCCGCGCGCCCGCGTCGCTCCTCGCGGACCAGTGCACCAACCGCGCGGCGCTGCGGAAGGCCGGCCTGTGACCGCCCCGTCCGCACCGGCCGGCGGTGTCCGGCCCGAGGTGGTGCGGGTCGCGGTCGCGGGGCTCGGCACCGTCGCGCAGACCGTCCACCTGCCGCTGTTGGAACGGCTTGCCGACCGCTTCGCCGTCACCGCGCTCGCCGACCTCTCCCCCGGTCGGCTGCGCAGCACCGGCGAGCGCCACGGCGTGCCCGCGGAGCGGCGGTTCACCGAGGTCGGCGCGATGCTGGACCACGGGGGCTTCGACGCGGTACTGCTGCTGACCTCCGGCTCGCACGTCCCGGACGCGGTGGACGCGCTGCGGCGCGGCCACACCGTGCTGGCGGAGAAGCCGCTCGGCTACGCCCACGGCGAGCTGGCCGGACTGCTCGCCGCGGACGGCCCCGACGCGGGGCTCGCCGACCGGCTGATGGTCGGCTACATGAAGCAGTACGACCCGGCGACTCGGCGGCTCGCGGCGCTGCTGGCGGAGGTCGGCGGCCCGGAGGCGGTGCACAGCATCGACGTCACGGTGCTCCACCCCTCGGCCGAGGCGCAGCTGGCCTTCGCCCGGCTGCCCGCCCCTCCGGGGGACGTGGACCCGGCGGTCCTCGCGGCGCTGGCCACCGCGCAGCAACTGCCGCTGACCGCCGCGGTCGGCGCGGACGCGTCGCCGGAGGTGCGCACCCTCTACGGCATCACGATGAACAGTGTCTGCCACGAGCTGTCGCTGATCAGGCTGTTGGCGGGAGCCCCGGCCGGCGTGGACCACGCCGCACTGTGGCGTGCGCCCTCCGCCGGCGAGGGCGACCCGCCCTCGGCCGAGCTGTCGGGCACCCTGGCCCACGGCGGCCGGTTCGGCATCCGCTGGCTGTACCAACCGGACTACCCGGCGTACCGGGAGACGGTGGCGGTGCACCACGGGACCGGCTCCTCGGAGCTGGTGTTCCCCTCGCCGTACCGGCTGAACGTCCCCACCACGCTCACCGTGAGCGGTGGTTGCGACGAGAGCGAGCACCGCACCGTCCACACCTCCCCCACCGGGGGTTTCGAGGCCGAGCTCCTGGCGTTCCACGAGCTGGCCACCCGGGGCACGCCCCCGCTGTCCGGCGTCAACGAGGCCGCCGCCGACATCACCTTCGCCCAACAGGCCGTCGCGCGGCTCGCCGCCGCGCACGGCTACGCACTGACCGGGGAAGCAGCCCATGCGTGATCTCGTCATCGTTCCGCACACCCACTGGGACCGGGAGTGGTACCTGCCGTTCCAGCGATTCCGCCTGCAGCTGGTCGGCCTGCTCGACGAGTTGCTGGAAACGATGGAGCAGGACGACCGCCACAGGTTCACCCTGGACGGTCAACTCGCCGCCGTCGACGACTACCTGGAGGTACGGCCCGAGGCGAGGGAGCGGGTGGTCTCCCTGGTGCGGGACGGCCGGCTGGCGATCGGACCGTGGGACATCCTGATGGACGAGTTCCTCTGCTCGGGTGAGCAGATCGTCCGCAACCTGGAACGCGGAATCCGCCGTTCCACGGAGCTTGGCGGCGTCATGCCCGTCGGCTACCTGCCGGACATGTTCGGCCACATCGCGCAGATGCCGCAGATCCTGCGCCGCGCGGGGCTGCACCACGCGTGCGTCCACCGCGGGGTGCCGACCTCGGTCACCACCGACTCGTTCGCGTGGACGGCGCCGGACGGCACCGCCGTGCGGACCCGCTACCTCGCGGCGGGCGGGTACGGCAACGCGGCCGGGCTGCTCGCCGACGCCGACTCGGTGGCTGAACGCGTCGCGGAGCTGTCGGAGCGGATGACGCCCTGGGCGCTGCCCGGCACCACCGCCCCGCTGCTGGGGATGCTCGGCTCGGACCACACCGCGCCCGCGCCGGAGGCCCCGGACCAGCTGGCCGCGGCGTCCGCCCGCACCGGTGTCCCGACGCGGTTGGAGACGCTGGCCGCGTTCTTCGCGGAGCTGCCGGAGTCGGTGGACGGCCTGCCTGCCGTCCACGGCGAGCTGCGCTCCCACGCCCGCGCCAACATCCTCCCGGGGGTGAACTCGGTCCGGCCGCAGCTGAAGCGGGCGATGAGCCACGCGGAGCGGGCCGTCGAGCGGTACGCCGAGCCGCTGGCCGCGCTGTACGGCGACGGCAGCGAGCAGCGCTTCCTCGACATGGCGTGGCAGCGGCTCATCGCCGTCTCCGGCCACGACTCGGTCACCGGGTGCGGCTGCGACGAGACGGCCGTCCAGGTCGGCGCGCGGATGGCGGAGGCCGAGCAACTCGGCCAGGCGGTCTGCGACATGATCGGGCGGCGGCTGGCGGCGCAGGTGCCGCAGGACGCGCTGCTGGTGGTCAACCCCTCCCCGCACCCGCGTTCCGGCGTGGTCATGGTGGCGGCGGAGCGGGACGGCGGCGAGATCCTGGCGGACGACCGCGTCCCCGGCGCGGTGGCGCTGGCACGGGTGCACGGTACCGAGCTCTACGGGCGGCACATCACCGCCTGGGACCTCACCGGCGACACCCTGACCTTCCGCGTCGCCCGCCACACCTCGCTGCCGTTCGACGTCTCCGAGGTGCGCGAGGCCCTGACGCGGCGCGGTGGCGACTGGCCGGCGGACGAGCTCCGGGTGCGGATCCTGGCGCTGCCCGAGGAGGAGGTGCCGGTCTGGGTGGAGGTGCCGCCGCTGGGCCACACCGCGGTGCGCGCGCCCGCGGCCGGTGCCGTGCCGGCGCTGCCGCCGCACGACGTGCGCGCCGACGGCCGGACGCTCGACAACGGGCTGCTCCGGGTCGAGGTCGCGGCCGACGGCACCCTCACGCTCGACGCCGACGGCGTCCGCACCGCCGGAGTGGGCGCGCTGGAGGACGGCGGGGACCTGGGCGACACCTACAACTACGCGCCGCCGCAGGCGGACGTGGTCGTGGGCGACCCCGACGAGGTCCGGGTCTCGGCGGTTCGCCGGTCGCCGCTGACCTCGGCGCTGCGGATCGAGCGCGACTACCGCTGGCCGGCGGCGGGCGACTTCGCGACCGGTGGGCGCACGGCGCGGACCGAGCCGGTCACGGTGGCCACCGAGGTGGAGCTGCGGGCCGGTGAGCGGTTCGTTCGGCTGACCGTGGAGTTCGACAACCGCTGCGAGGACCACAGGCTGCGGCTGCGGCTCCCGCTGCCGCGACGGGCGCTCTCCTCGTTCGCGGAGGGACAGTTCGCCGTCGTGGAGCGCGGTCTCACCGCCGAGGGCGGGGGCGGCGAGGAGCCGGTCGCGACGTTCCCGGCCGCCGGCTTCGTCGCGGCGGGCGGGCTGGCCGTGCTGCTGGAGGAATACAGCGAGTACGAACTCATCGATGGAGGGGACGAGTTGGCGCTGACGCTGCTGCGAGCAGTGGGGAGCATCTCCCGCAACCGCCATGTGTACCGCGACGAGCCGGCCGGCCCGCAGGTACCGACTCCCGGCGCGCAGGTGCGCGGCGGCCGGACGGTGACCCTCGCGGTGGCACCGTACGCGGGCGACTGGCAGGACGGCGACGTGCTGCGCTCCGCGGAGGAGTTCCGGCACGGCCTGTACGGGGTTCCCGGTCGCGGGCCGCGCGGCGGGCGACTGCCGGAGCCCGTCACCGGCCTGTCGGTCACCGGTCACGGCGTGGCGCTGACCGCGGTCCGCGCCCGTGACGAGGGGTGGACCGAGGTGCGGTTCGTCGCCGAGGGCGGCTCGGCCACCCGCGCGCGCATCGCCGGCGACTTCGGCCGCGCACGCAGCGCGGACCTGCTGGGTCGCCCGGGAGAGGAACTGACCGTCGAGGACGGCGTGCTGACCGTCCCGGTCGGCGCGTGGGAGATCGCGACCGTGCAGCTGGCCCGGTGAACGTGCCGGAGCCGGCGTCGGAGGGAGCAGCGGTGGGAGCACCACGGACCGACGACGCCGGCCCCCGGCCGGCGGGCGACACCCGGTACGAGCTGATCACCATGGGTCGCATCGGGGTGGACATCTACCCCCTGCAGACCGGGGTGTCGCTCGCGCGGGTGGAGACCTTCGCCAAGTACCTGGGCGGCTCGGCCACCAACGTGGCGGTGGCCGCCGCCCGGTTGGGCCGCCGCACCGCAGTGGTCAGCCGCACCGGCCGCGACCCCTTCGGGGCGTACTGCCGTCAGGCGCTGGCCGAGTTCGGGGTGGACGGCCGCTGGGTGACGGAGGTCCCCGAGTACCCGACGCCCGTCACCTTCTGCGAGATCTTCCCGCCGGACCACTTCCCGCTGTACTTCTACCGGGAGCCCAAGGCGCCGGATCTGGAGATCCACCCGGCGGAGTTGGACCGGGAGGCGATCCGGGAGGCGGCGGTCTTCTGGATGACCGGCACCGGGCTGTGCGCGGAGCCGAGTCGGGCCGCCACCCTCGCCGCGCTGGAGACCCGCCGCGCCGACCGGTCGGGACAGGTCGCCACCGTCTTCGACCTCGACTGGCGGCCGATGTTCTGGGAGTCGGGTCCCGACGGGGCCCGCACCCACTACGAGCAGGCGCTCGCCCACGCCACCGTCGCCGTGGGCAACCTGGAGGAGTGCGCGGTCGCCACCGGCGAGACCGAACCGGAATCCTGTGCACGGGCGTTGCTGGATCGCGGCGTGGAGCTGGCCGTGGTCAAGCAGGGGCCGCGCGGGGTGCTCGCCGTCCACCGCGACGGCGACCGCGCCGAGGTGCCGCCGCACCCGGTGGAGGTCGTCAACGGCCTCGGCGCGGGGGACGCGTTCGGCGGCGCGCTCTGCCACGGCCTGCTGGCCGGCTGGGAGTTGGAGCGGACCGTCCGCCACGCCAACGCCGCGGGGGCGCTCGTCGCCTCCCGGTTGTCCTGCTCCGCCGCGATGCCCACCGCCGAGGAGGTCGCCGAACTGATCGGCGAGGAGGGGACCACGGGCCGCGGCGAGGACGGCGCGGCACCCGCCTCCCCTGACGACGTGCACGACCCGAAGGGGGAATCCCCGTGACCATCACCATCGCGGACCTGCCGGCGGTGCGCAGCCGCACCCCGGAGGCGATCGAGGAGGCGGCCCGGCGGCGGGTCCGCCGCCCGTTGCTCGGGGAGAGCGGCCGGCTCATGATCGTCGCCGCGGACCACCCCGCGCGCGGCGCGCTCTCGGCCGGCGGCCGGCCGCTGGCCATGGCGAACCGGGGGGAGCTGCTGCGCCGCCTGGTGCTCGCTCTCTCCCGGCCCGGCGTCGACGGGGTGCTGGCCACTGCCGACATCCTGGAGGACCTGCTGCTCCTCGGCGCGCTGGAGGGCAAGGTCGTGCTCGGTTCCATGAACCGGGGCGGCCTGGCCGGCTCGTCGTTCGAGGCCGACGACCGGTTCACCGGGCACCGGGCGGAGGACCTGGCCCGCATGCGGTTCGACGCGGGCAAGCTGCTGCTGCGCATCGACCGCGACGACCCCGGTTCGCTGAACACCCTGCACGCCACGGCGCGCGCGGTGGACGCCATGGCGGAGCGACGGCTGCCGGTCTTCGTCGAGCCCTTCCTCTCCTGTCGGGACGAGCGGGGGCGGCTGGTCAACGACGTCTCCCCGGAGGCGGTGACCACCTCGGTGGCGATCGCGTCCGGCCTGGGCGGCACCTCGGCCTACACCTGGCTGAAGGTGCCCGTCACCGCGGATCCCGACGACATGGGCCCGGTCCTGGAGGCGTCGTCCCTGCCGGCCGTCCTGCTGGGCGGGGACCTGGGGCCGGATCCGGGCGAGGTGTTCCACCGGTGGCGGCACGCGCTGCGGCTGCCGACGGTCCAGGGCCTGGTGGCGGGGCGTTCCCTGCTCTATCCGGCCGACGACGACGTGGCCCGTGCCGTGGACACGGCGGTCGGACTGTTGTGAGAGCGTGTTTGCGACCCCGCGTCGGATCAGCTCGCGGCGTCGGATGCGGTCAGCTGCACGGCGGAGGGGCGCCCTCATACCGGGGTGTCTTCGGGTGTTCCCGACACCGCGGCAGATGGCCGTAGCCGGCGTCGCGGGCCCGGCGTGGGGTCTCACACACGCGCTGAGGCCTCGCGCGGCGGCCCCGCCGCGACGACAGTGGAGTGGGCCGGTCACCGCATCGGGACCGGCCCCGGCACCGGCGGGCGCCGGGCGGGACCCGGCAGCGCCGGTCCCCGTCCGGAGCGCGCCATCGAGGAGAGCGGGCCATGACCTACCACCTTCCGGCGGGCACCACCGCCACCGGGCCGTACCACCTGGACATCAGCCCCGAGCGGGCCGGCTGGGCGCACAGCGCGCTGCGCGTGCTCCATCTGGACGCAGGCGGGTCCCACACCTTCCGCACGGCCGACAGCGAGTGGATCGTGCTGCCGCTGTCGGGCGGCGCGACCGTCTCCGCCGAGGGGGAGCGGCTGGAACTGCGCGGCCGGGCGTCCGTGTTCGCCGGGCCGTCGGACTTCGCCTACGTCCCGCGTGACGCCGAGGTCACCGTCACTTCGGCGGGCGGCGCGCGCCTGGCGCTGGCCGGTGCCCGCTGCGAGCGACGGCTGCCGGTGCGGTCGGGCCGGGCGGAGGACGTGCCGGTGGAGATGCGCGGCAGCGGCGTCTGCTCGCGGCAGGTGCACAACTTCGCCGCGGCGGACGTGTTCGAGGCGGACCGGCTGATCGCCGTGGAGGTCTTCACCCCGGGCGGCAACTGGTCCTCCTACCCGCCGCACAAGCACGACGAGGACCGGCCCGGGGAGGAGTCGGTGCTGGAGGAGGTCTACTACTACGAGTTCACCGCCGACGAGACCGCCGGAACGCCGCCGGGCACTCCCGGGTTCGGCTACCAGCGGGTGTCGTCCTCCGGGCGGGGCCGCGGCACGGAGGTGCTGGCGGAGGTCCGCGACGGGGACGCGGCCGTCATCCCCGACGGCTGGCACGGCCCGTCCGTCGCCGCGCCCGGCCACCACATGTACTACCTGAACGTCATGGCGGGGCCGAGCCCGGAGCGGGCGTGGCTGATCAGCGACCACCCCGACCACACCTGGGTGCGCGCGACCTGGCCGGCGACGCCGGTGGACCCCCGGCTGCCGCTGTCCGCGGCGCCGGGCGACCACGACGGCGATCGCGACGGCGACGGCGACGGGGACGGCGACGGGGACGGCGGCACGACCGGGAGCGGGGACGGCGGGGCACGGCACGGCGAGGACCGCGAGGTCCGCGGGGACGCGGCGGGCAGCGGGCCCGCCGGAGAAGGGACGCGTGAGGCATGAGCGAGCTGTCACCCGGCACCGGACCGGCCACGGAGCGGCTCACCGTCGCCCAGGCGCTGGTGAGGTTCCTCGCCGCCCAACACACCGAACGTGACGGTGTCCGGCGGCGGTTCGTCGAGTCGATGTGGGGGGTCTTCGGGCACGGCAACGTCGCCGGCGTGGGCCAGGCCCTCGTCGAGTACCGCGACCGGATGCGCTACCTCCAGGGCCGCAACGAGCAGGCCATGGTGCACGCCGCCGTCGGGTTCGCGCGCCACTCCGGCCGGCTGCGGGCGCAGGCGGTCACCACGTCCATCGGCCCCGGCGCCACCAACCTGGTGACGGGCGCGGCGCTGGCGACGATCAACCGGATCCCGGTCCTGCTGCTGCCCGGCGACGTCTTCGCCACCCGGCCCTCCGACCCGGTGCTCCAGCAGTTGGAGCACCCCTCCGGCGGCGACATCTCCGTCAACGACACGCTGCGGCCGGTCTCCCGCTGGTTCGACCGGATCGTCCGGCCCGAGCAGCTGGTGCCGGCGGCGCTCCAGGCGATGCGGGTGCTGACCGACCCGGCGGAGACCGGCGCCGTCACACTGGCGCTGCCGCAGGACGTGCAGGCGGAGGCGTACGACTGGCCCGCGGAGTTCTTCGCCGAGCGGGTCTGGCGGATCGACCGGCCCGCGCCGGACCCCGATGCGCTCGCGGCGGCCGTCGCCGCGGTGCGGGCGGCTCGCCGCCCGCTGATCGTGGCGGGCGGCGGTGTCCACCACAGCGAGGCCCACGACGCGCTGCGGGAGCTGGTGGACGCCACCGGCATCCCTGTTGCCGTCACCCAGGCGGGCACCGGCGCGCTGCGGTACGACCACGCCTCGGAGACCGGCGGGATCGGGCACACCGGCACCGCCGTCGCCAATTCGCTGGCGCGCCACGCGGACCTGGTCATCGGGGTCGGCACGCGCTACACGGACTTCACCACCGCCTCCCGGACGCTGTTCGCCGGCGAGGGCGTGCGGTTCCTGAACCTCAACATCACCTCCCACGACGCCCACAAGCTGGCCGCGCTGCCGCTGGTCGCCGACGCCCGCACCGGGCTGACCGCGCTGACCGCCGCGCTGGAGGGCCACCACGTGGAGCCGGCCTACGAGGCGGAGTACGCGGCGGGCCGGGCCGACTGGGAGACGGTCGCCGGGGCGGCGCTCGCCACCCCCGAGGACACCTCCCGCCCCACCCAGGCGCAGGTCATCGGGTTGCTGGCCGAGACCGTCGGCGACGAGGACGTCGTCGTCAACGCCGCCGGTTCGCTCCCCGGCGACCTCCACAAACTGTGGCGGCCGAGGTCGCCCCGCCAGTACCACCTGGAGTACGGCTACTCCTGCATGGGCTACGAGATCCCGGCCGCGATCGGGGTGCGGCTGGCCGCCCCCGACACCCCGGTGTGGGCGCTCGTCGGCGACGGCACGTACCTGATGATGCCGACCGAGCTGGTCACCGCCGTGCAGGAGCGGCTGCCGATCACGGTGGTGCTGGTGCAGAACCACGGCTACGCGTCGATCGGCGGGTTGTCGGAGGCCACCGGCGGCGAACGCCTGGGAACCGACTACCGGTTCCGCGCGGAGGACGGCACGTTCACCGGCGATCCGCTGCCGGTCGACCTGGCGGCCAACGCCGCCTCCCTGGGGCTGGCGGTAGAACGCGCCTCCACCGTGGGTGAGTTGCGGGCGGCGCTGACCTGGGCACGGACCTCCCACGGGCCGACATGCGTCTACGTGGAGACCGATCCCGAGCCGACGGTGCCGGCCGCGCAGGCGTGGTGGGACGTGCCGGTGGCGGAGGTCTCCCGCCGCCCGGCCGCCCGGACGGCGTCGGAGGAGTACCGGCGGTTGCGGTCGATGCGCCGCCACCACCTGTGAGCGGGGCACCCGGCGCGCGACGCCGCGCCCTGGTCCCGAGCGGCCCCGCCGTGGTGCGGCGGGGCCCGATTCCCGAGAGAGAGGCCGGCCGAAGATGAAGCAGACCATCGGTCACTGGATCGCCGGAGCCGCCGTACCCGGTGACTCCGGGCGGACGCTGACGGTGCACGACCCGGCGACGGGCGCCGCGACCGCCCGGCTGGCCGTCGCCTCCGCCGCGGAGGTCGACCGCGCGGTGTCGGCCGCCCGTCTGGCGCTGCCCGACTGGTCGGGGAGTTCGCTGGCCCGGCGCGCCTCGGTGCTCTTCGCCTACCGGGCGCTGCTCCACTCCCGGCGGGAGGAGCTGGCGCGGCTGATCTCGGCCGAGCACGGCAAGGTCCTCTCCGACGCCATGGGGGAGGTGGCGCGCGGGCTGGAGATCGTGGACCTGGCGTGCGGGGTGCCGCAGTTGCTGAAGGGCGAGCTGTCCACGGAGGTCTCCGCGCGGGTCGACGTCGCCTCGCTGCGGCAGCCGGTCGGCGTCGTCGCCGGGATCACCCCCTTCAACTTCCCGGCGATGGTGCCGCTGTGGATGTTCCCGCTGGCCGTCGCGTGCGGCAACACCTTCGTGCTGAAGCCGAGCGAGAAGGACCCGTCCGCCGCCGTGCTGCTGGCGTCGCTGGCGACCGAGGCCGGGCTGCCGGACGGCGTGCTGAACGTCGTCAACGGCGACCGTGAGGCGGTGGAGCGTCTGCTGGACCATCCGGACGTCTCGGCGGTCTCCTTCGTGGGTTCCACGCCGGTGGCCCGGGAGGTGCAGCGGCGCGCGGTGGCCGCGGGGAAGCGGGTGCAGGCGCTGGGCGGGGCGAAGAACCACATGGTGGTGCTGCCCGACGCGGACCTGGACCTGGCGGCCGACGGTGCCGTCAACGCCGCCTACGGGTCGGCGGGCGAACGGTGCATGGCGGTCTCGGTCGTCGTGGCCGTGGGCGCGGTCGGGGACGACCTGGTGGCACGCATCGCGGAACGCGCGCGGGCGGTCCGGGTCGGGCCCGGGGACGACCCGGCGTCGGAGATGGGCCCGCTGATCACGGCGGAGCACCGCGACCGGGTGGCGGGGTACGTCGACCGGGCCCGCGCGCAGGGGGCGGAGGTCGTGGTCGACGGCACCGGCCTGCGGGTGCCGGGCCACGAGGACGGCTACTTCCTCGGCGTCTCGCTGCTGGACCGGGTGCCGACGGAGTGCGACGCCTACCGGGACGAGATCTTCGGCCCGGTGCTCTGCGTGGTCCGCGCCGACTCCTACGAGGAGGCGGTCGCCCTGGTCAACGCCTCGCCGTGGGGCAACGGCGCCGCGGTCTTCACCCGGGACGGCGGCGCCGCGCGCCGGTTCCAGCTGGAGGTGGAGGCCGGGATGGTCGGGGTGAACGTGCCGGTGCCGGTACCGGTGGGCTACCACTCCTTCGGCGGCTGGAAGGACTCGCTCTTCGGCGACCACCACGTCTACGGCGAGGACGGCGTGCGGTTCTACACCCGCGGCAAGGTGGTGACGACCCGTTGGCCGGACCCGGCCGACGCGGGCATCGACCTCGGGTTCCCCGGCAACAGCTGACCCGGCGACGCTGACCCCGGCGAGACAGCCCGTGCCGGGACCGGGCCGGGGCCAGGCCGGGACCGGGCCGGCGGCCCGGGCGGCGCCGCGGCCGTCGGGTGTGCAGGGAGACCGTCGGGTGTGCAGGGAGACCGCCCGTCACCCGTCCTGGTGGGTCCTCGCACACCCGTCCCGTCACCTCAGGTGACAGCGCGGTCACAATTGTCACCGGATCACCGGCCGCGTGTCACAGGGCGCCGACAGGGCCGGGTCCCGCGCCGGCCGGGGGCTCGGCCCCGCGCGAGGCTCTCGGACCACGAGCAGCCGCCGCCCGCGGCCCCCGGGCGGCCCCCACCCCCCGACGCGGCGCGGGGCGGGAGGTGGAATGACGTGACGGACCGCCGTGACCTCTGGTCCTACCGCGAGATCGCCGCACACATCGGGGTGCGGCCGGACACCGTGCGCTCCTACCGCAAACACGCCCTGCTGCCGGAACCGGACGTCGTCGAACGCGGTCGCCCCCTCTGGTACGCCGAGACGATCCACCACTGGGTGAGCCGCCGCCCGGGCCACGGCTGGCGGCGCGGGTAGAGCGTTTCGCCCCGATCCTCGCGGACCCGGCCGCGGCAGCCGTGCGGCGCGTCGCACGGCGCCCGATCGCAGCCCATACGGGCCGCACTCGCGCGATCCGGTGACGCGGGGTAGGCGCGGCGGCCCCACGCACGATCCGCAGGACACGTCCAGGGCGGTACCGGCGGTGCGCGCGGTACGGATCGTACGGCTCACGGCCCTGCCGATCGGCCGGACCGCCACCACCCCCCGCACCCGTCGGCCCCGGCGCACCGAACGACCCGGCACCAGGCCGCGGGTGCCCCCGGTCCACCCCCGCGCACCTCGGGATCGAATACCCCTTGGGGGTATCATTCGACAGCGGCGGGGCACCCCGCCCCCGAGCGGCCCCACCCGGACGGCCCCGGCCGCGCCGACCGCGCGGCGGGGGCGACCGGTCGGTCGATCGGACTCGACCACTCCCCCGAAGGAGCGCCACCATGAGCACCGTCACCTACCAGGTCACGGGAATGAGTTGCGGTCACTGCGAGAACGCGATCTCCGAGGAGCTCTCGGCGCTGCCGGGCGTCTCCGCGGTGACGGCGAAGGCGGACACCGGCACGGTGACCGTGGAGTCGGCGGAACCCCTCACCGACGAGGCCGTCCGCGCCGCCGTCGACGAGGCCGGCTACGAGGTCACCGGTCGCGCCTAGGCCCTGCCTGATGAGTCCCGCCTGGCCCGCGGCGCCCGGCACGGCATCTCGCCGCGTCGGAGCCTCGCGCGAGTACGACGGGGTACGAGTCCCGCGGCGCAGAAGCCGAGCGACGCTCCCCTGGGCCCCGGGTCGGGGCCCAGGGGAGCCAGGACTCCCCGAGCCCCGCAGCCGCCCACCGGGCGCCCGGGGCACCCCTGGCGCCGCGGCGGCCTCACCCCGGCCCCACGGACGGGCGCGACCTCCGGCAGCCCCGGAGAACCCCGCCCGCCGCCGGCGGCTGTACACGAGCGGGTGAACTGTCCGGCGAAGATGGACACATTCGGTGAACGAGCGTTTCCACAGCCGGACATCGGGCACGAGAACCGTTGGAGGCGAACGGCCCCTTGCGCCGCGAGAGCGGCGCGTGGTCCGCACCGCTTCCGCCGAGACGGCGCGAAGCACCCCGCGCGCGGCACGGTGGCGCTCCGTGCGTCCGGACCCCTCCCCGGACATGCGAAGCGCCCCGTGCCGGGTCCCCCCACAGGGCCCGACGCGAGGCGCTTCTGTGCCGTCTGCGCAGAGTGTCCCCCCACGGGACCCCGGCCACGACGGCCACCGTCACGGATCCAGCCGAAACCGCGACGATGTCACTCCATAAGACCTCCCCGCGAGCAAAAAGTTGCTCCCCCGCACGTGTGACCTGCGTCACATTTACGGGGGAGCGGTGAAGATCCTTCACCCGGCCGGCACCCCGAGAGGTGCCGGCGGGGTGATCAGCGCTGCTCGACGGGGATGTAGTCCCGCTCGACGACGCCGGTGTAGACCTGGCGCGGACGGCCGATCCGGGAGCCGGGCTCCTTGATCATCTCGTGCCACTGGGCGACCCAGCCGGGCAGCCGGCCGAGGGCGAAGAGCACCGTGAACATGGAGTTCGGGAAGCCCATGGCCCGGTAGATCAGACCGGTGTAGAAGTCCACGTTGGGGTAGAGGTTGCGCGAGACGAAGTAGTCGTCGTTGAGCGCGCGCTCCTCCAGCGCCAGGGCGATGTCGAGCAGCTCGTCGGACTTGCCGAGCGCCGACAGCACGTCGTGCGCCGCCTCCTTGATGATCTTGGCGCGCGGGTCGAAGCTCTTGTACACCCGGTGGCCGAAGCCCATCAGGCGTACGCCGTCCTCCTTGTCCTTCACCTTGCGGATGAAGGTGTCCACGTCGCCGCCGGACGCCTGGATCTGCTCCAGCATCTCCAGCACGGCCTGGTTGGCGCCGCCGTGCAGCGGGCCCCAGAGCGCGTTGATGCCGGCCGAGATCGAGGCGAACAGGTTGGCCTGCGAGGAGCCCACCAGACGCACCGTGGAGGTCGAGCAGTTCTGCTCGTGGTCCGCGTGCAGGATGAGCAGCTTGTCCAGCGCGGCCACGACGACCGGGTCGGGGATGTACTCCTCCGCCGGGACCGAGAAGGTCATCCGGAGGAAGTTCTCCACGTAGCCCAGCTCGTTGCTGGGGTAGACCACGGGGTGGCCGACCGACTTCTTGTACGCGTACGCGGCGATCGTGGGCAGCTTGGCCAGCAGCCGGATCGTCGAGATGTGACGCTGCCGCTCGTCGAACGGGTTGTGGCTGTCCTGGTAGAAGGTGGACAGCGCGCTCACGACCGACGACAGCATGGCCATCGGGTGGGCGTCCCGGGGGAACCCGTCGTAGAAGCGCTTCACGTCCTCGTGGAGGAGGGTGTGCTGCGTGATCTCGCTGCGGAAGCCGGAAAGCTCGTCCGCGGACGGCAGCTCACCGTTGATCAGCAGGTACGCCGTCTCCAGGAAGGTGCCGTGCTCTGCCAGCTGCTCGATCGGGTACCCGCGGTAACGCAGGATCCCCTGCTCGCCGTCGAGATAGGTGACCCCCGACTTGTACGCGGCGGTGTTGCCGTAACCGGAGTCCAGGGTCACCAGACCGGTCTCGGCACGCAGCTTGCCGATGTCGAAACCACGGTCGCCGACCGTCGAGTCCACCAGCGGGTACCGGTACTCGCTGCCGGAGTACTTGACCACTACTGCGTCATCACTTGCGCGGTGTTCGCTCACGTCTATCCCTCACCGACGTCGTGCCTCTTCTTCGAGGTGCCCTGACTGTTTCCACTGTCCCCCATCAGAGGCCACTTAGTGCACTCGGGGTCGGCCGAACCCAAAAAATCTGGCACGCCGTGCCGGACAGTAGTACACAAGGCCGGGCATAGCACTCCGTCGCACGGCCGTGAGTACCGTCACGTCCGCCACCGGGTGCCGGGCGGGAGCGTGGCGGATGAAGTCCCTGTTGCTGGTGAGCGGCAGCACCCGGGGAGGGGCGGGCAACGCGGCGGTGCTCGCCACGGTGGCCGCCGAGG
>NZ_JAAVJB010000039.1 GCF_012034385.1 Streptomyces spiramenti | reverse complement strand
AGCAGCCTGCCCAGCCGTGCCGGGGTGTGGGGGTGCGCCATGTCGAAGTAGTTGTAGACCATCTCGCCCGGCACGCGCGCCGACGGCGTCACCGCCGACCGGACGGCGGCCGAACGACGACCGTCCGGTCGGCGGGCCCCGGGGCGACGGACCGCTCCCCCGGGCCACGCGCCTCCCGCAGGTCCCGCAACCGGAGCCGCCACGGCAGTGCCGCGGCCTCCGCCTGCACCGCGAACGACATCTTCGAGACGCCGGCCCGGCGCTCCGCGAAGGTGATGGGCACCTCCACCGCCCGGCAGCCCGCTCGCAGCGCCCGGTGCTTGATCTCCACCTGGAAGGCGTACCCGGTGCTGCCGGCCGTGGCGGGGCGCAGCCGCCGCAGCGTCTCCGCGCTCCACAGGTTGAACCCTCCCGTGAGGTCGCGGACCCGGGAGCGGAGGACGGTCTGCGCGTACCGGTTCCCGCACCCCGAGAGCAGCCGGCGGTGCAGCCCCCAGCGGGTGGACAGCACCCCGCCGGGGACGTAGCGGCTGCCGACCACCAACCCCGCCCCGAGCGACCGCGCCACCCCGAGCAGCTCGGGGACGGCGGCCACCGGGTGGCTGCCGTCGGCGTCCATCTGGAGCACGTAGCCGCCGCCCTGCTCGGCCAGCGCCCGGCCCATCCCGGCCGCGTACGCCCGGCCCAGCCCCGTCTTCGCGGGGCGGTGGAGCACCGCCATTCGCCAGGGGCGCCCGGGTGTGTTGTGACGCAGCGCCAGCCGTTCGGCGAGCCGGCCGGTCCCGTCCGGGCTCGCGTCGTCGACCACCAGCAGCCGCAGACCGGGCAGCGGCAGCGCCAGCAGCGCGTCCGCGACCACGGTGAGCGTCAGCGCCTCGTCGTAGGTGGGCATCACCACCGTCAGCGGCGTCGCCGCCCACTCGGCCGGCAACACCCGGGGGCGCCGGCGGGCGGGGCGCCCGGTGAGCGGCACCGCCGCGCCGGACCAGCCCGGCAGCCGCGTGGTGCCCGTCCCGGTGGTGGTGCGCGCTGACTCCATGCGGCAACGCTAGGCACTGCCCGCGGAGCGCACCCCTCGGACGGGCGGTACGGGTTACCGACTGCGCCGGCCGGGTGACCCGCGTCGCCGCACCGCCCGCCCTGGGAAAAAGCGGACGGGCGGCCCGGGAGGTGTCGTCCCGGGCCGCCCGTGCGGTGCGCGGTGCCCCGGCCGCCGTTCCCGGGGGAAGCGGCGGCGGAGGGCGAGCCGTCAGCAGTCAGCGATCAGCGGTTGGAGCGGAGGAGGGTCCGCATGGTCCGCATCGCCACCGAGAGGTTGGCCAGGTCGAACGTGTCGGACTCCTGGATCTCCCGGAGGGTGGCGCGGGCACGGCCGAGGATGGCCTGGTTTCGCTCGCTCCACGCGGCGAACCGCTCCTCGGGCGCGTCGCTGGCCTCGCCGGCCGCCAGCACGTCCGCGGTGATCAGCTGGTGCGCGGCGTAGAGGTCCTCCCGGATCGCGGTGCGCGCCATCGACTGCCAGCGGTCCGCCCGCGGCAGCTCGCTGATGCGGTCCTGGAGCCGGGAGATGCCCAGCTGGTCGGCGAGGTGGTAGTACACCTGCGCGACGTCCAGCAGCTCCCGGCCGGTGCGGTCGGCGACGGCCACCACGTCGAGCGCGGGGAACGCGGCGGAGAACCCGGCCACCTGCTGGGCGAGTTCGCCCGGGACGCCCTGCTCCACCAGCTCGTCCTGGACGGAGGTGTGCCATTCGAGGTCCTGGCCGCGCAGCAGCTTGGGCAGCTCCTGCCAGACCTGGCCCACCCGGCCGGCGAACAGGTCGATGGTCTCGGCCAGTTGCAGCGGCTGCGGGCGGTTGTTGAGCAGCCAGCGCGCGGCCCGCTCCACCATGCGCCGCGAGTGCAGCCGGATGCGGGTGAGCGTCGCGGCGTCCACCTGGTTGTCCAGGCGCTCGGCGGTGTCCCAGATCTGGTTGAGCGCGAAGATCGCACGCGCCGCGGTGTGGGCCCGCAGGATCTCCTCGGTGGAGGCGCCGGACTCCTCGTGCATCCGGTGGACGAACGACGAACCGCCCACGTTGATGGTGTCGTTGACCAGCATCGTGTTGATGATCTCGCGGCGCAGCGCGTGGCCGGCGACCCGCTCGGGGAACTTCTTCCGCAGCGGGGCGGGGAAGTACAGCTGGAGCAGCCGCTGCGCGTAGGGGTCGTCCGGGAGGCCGGTCCCCATCAGCTCCTCGGTGATGGCGAGCTTGGAGTAGGCCAGCAGGACGGAGAGTTCGGGCTGGGTGAGCCCCTCCCCCGCGTGCAGCCGCTCGTGGATCTGCTCGTCGTCGGGCAGGAACTCCAGTTTGCGGTCGAGGTGGCCGTCGGCCTCCAGCCGCCGGATGAGCCGCTGGTGGGCGAGGAGCAGGCCGGGCGAGGTGGTGAGGTCGTTGGCGAGGGCGACGTTCTGCGCGTAGTTGTTGCGCAGCACGATCTCCGCGACCTCGTCGGTCATGCGGGCGAGCAGTCGGTTGCGCTGCTTGACGGTCTGGTCCCCGTTGGCGACGACGCCGTTGAGGAGGATCTTGATGTTGACCTCGTGGTCGGAGGTGTCCACACCGGCGCTGTTGTCGATGGCGTCGGTGTTGCAGTGGCCGCCGCGTTCCGCGAACTCGATGCGACCCAGCTGGGTCATGCCGAGGTTGCCGCCCTCGCCGATGACCTTGGCCCGCAGCTCGCGGCCGTCGACGCGGATGGCGTCGTTGGCGCGGTCGCCGGCGTCGGCCTGGCTCTCCTGCGAGGACTTGACGTAGGTACCGATGCCGCCGTTCCAGAGGAGGTCGACCGGCGCCCGCAGCACCGCCTGCATCAGCTCGTTGGGGGTCATCGTCGGCGCACGGCCGGGGATGCCGAGTGCGGCACGGACCTGCGGGGTGACGGGGATCGACTTGGCGGTGCGCGGGTGGATGCCGCCGCCCTTGGAGATCAGCGAGGTGTCGTACTCCGCCCAGGAGGAGCGGGGCATCTCGAACAGGCGGCGGCGCTCGGCGAAGCCGGTGGCCGCGTCCGGGTCGGGGTCGATGAAGATGTGGCGGTGGTCGAAGGCGGCGACCAGCCGGATCTTCTCCGACAGCAGCATGCCGTTGCCGAAGACGTCGCCGGACATGTCGCCGATGCCGGCGACGGTGAACTCCTGCGTCTGGGTGTTGTGCCCCAGCTCGCGGAAGTGGCGCTCGACCGACACCCAGGCGCCGCGGGCGGTGATGCCCATGCCCTTGTGGTCGTAGCCGGCGGAGCCGCCGGAGGCGAACGCGTCACCGAGCCAGAAGCCGTAGGACTGGGCGACCTCGTTGGCGATGTCGGAGAAGGTGGCGGTCCCCTTGTCGGCCGCGACCACCAGGTAGGTGTCGTCGCCGTCGTGGCGCACGACGCCGCGCGGCGGGACGACCTCGCCCTCCACCAGGTTGTCGGTGATGTCGAGCAGACCGGAGATGAAGGTCCGGTAGCAGGCGATGCCCTCCGCCAGCCAGGCGTCGCGGTCCGAGGGGGCGGGGAGTCGCTTGGCGACGAATCCGCCCTTGGCGCCGACCGGCACGATGACCGTGTTCTTGACCTCCTGCGCCTTGACCAGGCCGAGGATCTCGGTCCGGAAGTCCTCCCTCCGGTCCGACCAGCGCAGCCCGCCCCGGGCGACCTTGCCGAAGCGGAGGTGGACGCCCTCCACCCGCGGCGAGTACACCCAGATCTCGTAGGCGGGTCGCGGCTCGGGGAGGTCCGTGATGGCCTGCGGGTCCAGCTTGGTGGAGAGGTAGGGGTGCGGCAGGCCGTCCTCGCCGGTCTGGAAGTAGTTGGAGCGGAGCGTGGCGGTGATGACGGTGCGGAAGGCCCGCAGGATGCGGTCCTCGTCCAGGTTGGAGACCTGGTCGAGTGCGCCGTCCAACTCCTCCAGGATGCCGTCGGTCAGCTCACGGCCGGCGGTCTGCCGCTCGGGGTTGAGGCGGGCCTCGAAGAGGGAGACCAGCAGCCGCGTGGTGTGGACGTTCTTGCGGAGCGTCTCCTCCATGTTCTCGCGGGAGAAGCGGGCGCCCGCCTGCCAGAGGTACTTGGCGTAGGACCGCAGCACCATGGCCTGGCGCCAGGTCAGCCCGGCGGCGAGCACCAGCGCGTTGATGCCGTCGTTCTCGGCGGCGCCGGTCCAGGCGGCGGAGAAGGCGTCCTGGAACCGTTCGCGGGTGTCGCTGGTCAGCCCGGCGGCGAGATGCTCGGGGATGCGCAGCCCGAAGTCGTAGATCCAGGCGGCGGACCCGTCGGAGGGCCGCAGTTCGTAGGGGCGCTCGTCGACGACCTCCACGCCCAGGCAGTGCAGCACGGGCAGCACGGCGGAGAGCGAGACGGGGGCGCCGGTGCGGTAGATCTTGAGGCGTCGCTCGCCGGGGGCCGCGCTGACCGGCTCGTAGAGGCTCAGCGCGAACGGGTGGCGCCCGTCGCCGCCGGGGGCGGGCGAACTCGTGGCGTCGGAGTCCTGGCCGAGTTCGAGGACGTACTGGAGGTCGGCGACGGCCGCGCGCGGCGGGAAGTCCGCCTTGTAGCCCTCGGGGAAGGCGTTGTGGAAGCGGCGGCCGACCTCGGCCGCCTGCTCCTCCCCGCACTCCGCGAGGAGCGCCTCGGCGAAGCCGTCGGTCCAGGAGCGGGACGCCTCGGCGAGCCTGGTCTCGATGCGGTCGACGTCCGCCTCGGTCGTCTCGGCGAGTTCGGTGCCCGGCTGGACGCGGATGACGAAGTGCAGCCGGGAGAGAACCGACTCGGTGTTCCACGCGGTGAAGTCGACGTTCGTGCCGCCGAGTTCCTCACTGAGGATGTCGACCAGCCGCAGCCGCACCGAGGTGGTGTAGCGGTCGCGGGGCAGGTAGACGAGGGCCGAGTAGTAGCGGCCGTACTCGTCCTGCCGGAGGAACAGCCGCAGCCGGCGGCGCTCCTGGAGCTGGAGGACGGCGGTGGCGATCGAGCGGAGGGTGTCGACCGGGGTCTGGAACAGCTCGTCGCGGGGGTAGGTCTCCAGGATCTGGAGCAGGTCGCGTCCGCTGTGGCCGTCGGGGGCGAACCCGGCGGCGGCGAGCACCTCGGAGACCTTCCGGCGGATCACCGGGACCCGGCGCACCGACTCGGTGTACGCGGCGGAGGAGAACAGGCCGAGGAAGCGGCGTTCGCCCGTGACGTTGCCGTCGGCGTCGAAGGTCTTCACGCCGACGTAGTCCAGGTAGGACCGCCGGTGCACGGTGGCGCGGCTGTTGGCCTTGGTGAGAACCAGGACCCGGGGCTCGCGGGCCTTGGCGCGGGCGGCGGCGGAGAGCCGGTCGAACGCCGGGGAGGCGGCCTTCTCGACGCCGGGGTGGTAGGGCGGGTTGCCCGCGGGGTAGTGCGTGGGGTCGGAGCGGAGCACGCCGAGCCCGCTGCCGGGGACGGCGGTGAGCTGGTCGTTCCCGGCGCCGTTCTTGCGGCGGTCCAGCCGGTACTCGCGGTAGCCGATGAAGGTGAAGTGGTCGTTGGCCAGCCAGCGGAGCAGCTCGCGGGCCTCCTCGACCTCCTGGTCGGCGATGCGGTCGCCGGGCACGTCCTCGGGGAGGCCGTCGGCGATGCGGAGCGCCTGGCCGCGCATCTTCTGCCAGTCCTCCACCGCCTCGCGGACGTCGCTGAGGACGCGGCGGAGATCGGCCTCGATCTCCCTGAGGTCCTCGCGGTCGGTCTCGCGGTCGATCTCGACGTGGATCCAGGACTCGATGACGGCGTCGTCCGGCAGGTCCTCCGGCTCGTAGTTGGTGGCGCTCTCGCCGTACGGGTCGCGGCCGGCGTCGAGCACCTCCAGCAGCTTGCCGGTGATGTCCCGGCGGACGATCATCTGCGGGTGCACCACGATGTGGATGCCGCGGTCCTGCCGTGACAGTTCGTTGGTGACGGAGTCCACCAGGAACGGCATGTCGTCGGTGACGACCTCCACGACGGTGTGGCTGCAGGTCCAGCCCATCTCGTCGACGGTGGGCGTGTACACGCGGACGTTGGCGGTGCCCTGCGGGCGGGTGCCGGCGAGCCTGAAGTGGGAGAGGGCGGTGCCGCAGACGTCGACCGGGTCACGGCCGGCGAGGTCCTCCGGTGCCACGAAGAGGTAGTAGCGCTGCAGGTAGGCACGGAGTGCGGCCGCGTCCATCCCGTGCGAGGGCTGGCCGTTGTTGGGCCCCCGGTCCGCCACTTCGGCGGCACGCTCCAGTTGTTCGGCCTTGCCTTCATCCAGCTTGCTGTGCATTCCTCGAAGCTCCTGTCGCGCGCCGTTGCGGGACGTCGTGTCGGGCGTCTGGGTGGGCGGCGCCTGCGCTCTGCGGCCGGCGCCGTCGTCGCCGCTCATCCCGCGCGACATCGGCCGTGCTCCGGCCGTGAGGTGCGGGCGGGCGGCGACGGGATCGGTGGTCCACCCACCGTGGGCCCCCGCGGATCCGCGGGGGCGGGCACGGCACGGGGGGCGGCTCTGCCCCCGGCGGGTCTCGCACTGATCACGCCTGCCAGGCTATCGCCTCGGCCCCCGGGGCCGAACATGTCCGCAGTGGGCAAGACCCGCGCCGAAAGTTGGCCCTTCCGGACAGAACCGCCGGTGGGGCGGGTGCGTCGCACCGTCAGACCACCAGCGTCCGCGCCACCGCGACCGCCTCGGTCAGGGTGTCGACCACCGGGACGCCGACCTTCTCCAGACTGGCGCGGCTGTGCGAACCGCCGGTGTAGAGCACGGCCTTGGCCCCGGAGTGGCGGGCGGCGCGGGCGTCGTCCGCCGCGTCGCCGATGACGACCGTGCGGCCGGCCGACACGTCGGGAAGCTCCGCGATGTGCCGCGCCATCGCGGCGGCCTTGCCCTCGCGCGTCCCGGTGCCGAGGTCGCCGTCCACACGGAGGAAGTGGCGCTCGATGCCGAGTCGGGCGACCCAGGGCAGCAGCCGGTCGTGCGGCGCGAGGGAGCAGACCGACTGGGTGCCGCCGCCGGCGGTCCAGTCGGCCAGCAGGTCGGCGCAGTCGGCCGCGAGGCCGGCCCGCTCGCAGCGGGCGAAGTAGTGGCGGTGGAACGCGCCGTCCATCACCTCGTACTCGGCCGCGCTCGGAACGCGTCCCAGCAGCCGCTGGTAGAACCTCGGGATGGGGACGCAGTACAGCTCCCGGTAGTGCTCCAGCGTGATCGGCGGCATGCCGATCTCCTGGAACGAGGCGTTGGTGGCCTCCAGGACGACATCGATGTCGTGGAGCAGGGTGCCGTTCCAGTCCCAGACGATGTGGGCACCGTCCCAGGCGGTGCCGCCCGTCGCCGGCCGCCCGGCCGCCGCCACGACGACGGCCGGGGCCGGGGGCGGCTCCGCGGGGCCGGGCACGGGCGTGGGCGTCGTCGGGTGCGGGGCCCCCGGTGGCAGCTGATCCATGACTCGACCGTACGTGAGGGCCCGGACACGGCCGCCGCCGGCCGGGTCCCGCCGGGGCGGGCCGCGCCGCGGGAGCCGGGCGGACGACTCAGAGCAGGGTGTCGATCTCCTGGACGCCGTACCAGAGCAGTTCGTGGTCCTCGGCGTCGTCCACGGCCGAACGGGGGGCGTCGCCGCCACGGCCGGGTTCGGCGAGGACCGCGACGGCGGCGGCGACGACGTCCGCCGCGTCGTCCGCGTCGACGTGGACGGCGGCGATGTCGGCGAGCGGGACGACCGCGTCGAGGACCACCTCGCTCACGGCCTCGGGGTCCGCCGGGGAGCCGGGCCGCACGACGCCGTCGGGCACGTCCGCCGCCAGCACCACCCGGCGGGGCGGGGCCGCGGGGTCGGCAACGAGCTGCGCCAGGGCTGCGTGCGCGGCCCGCCCCAGGGCCTCGTACTCCAGCTCCTCGTCACCGGCGCCGGGGTCCCACGCGCGCAGCGCCGGGGTGACGGCGTGGGCGGTCACCGGCGCGGGTGCCACCGCACCGGTGCGGTGCAGCTCGGCCAGCCGGGGGACGGTCAGAGGGAGGTAGACGCGCATGCCCTCAAGGATACGGTCGGCCGATCGCGTCGACCGGCGCCCCGGGCCCGCCCCGGCCCGCCCCCGCGGGGTCGCCGCCGCGCCGACCGGGCGACACCGGCCCGGAGCGGTTGCCTTGCGCGTGTCCGATTGATTACACTCCGCAGTTGTTACTGAGGGGTAGCACACGGGGAGGGGTTTTCATGGGGGTCAGTACACGCCGTCCGGGCACGACCGGGGGAACGCGCCGACCGGGTGGCGTCACCGCACCGCGAGGGCCGGCCGGGCCGGGGCCGGGCCGAGGCGGGCTGCCGCGCCGACCGGGCATGCCGGATCCGGCGCGACCGCACGACTGGTTCGCCGAACGGCTCTTCCAGGTCCTCAGCGGTCGCGTTCCGGTCCACACGCTGCTCGGCCACGTCCGTCCCGGCGCCTTCGAGCAGCTCGTCCGACTGGCGGACGCCGCTCCGCTGCACGGCGGCGGAGCCCCCGCCGCCGTCCGGCAGGTCGGCTTCTGCCGACCCGCCACCGGGGTGCTGGAGGTCTTCGCCCGGATCGGCTCCGCGGAACGGGTCCAGGCGCTCGCCTTCCGGCTGGAGCAGCACCGCGGCCGGTGGTGGTGCAGCGCCGTCGAACTGGGCCCCGGTCCCCGCCGCCGGGCCCGCGTCCCCACCGGCGGCTGAGCGCGCGCCGCCCGCACGCCGTGCTGTGCCCGGACCGTGCCGGGCAGTCGGTCACTTCTTGCGGCGACGGCCGCCCTTCTGTGCCTTGCGGCGCTCCGCACGGCCGGTGCCCTCGGTGGTGCTGCCGCCCGCCGCGTCGAAGTCGCCCTCGACCACGCCGCCCTCGCCGTCCACCGACGGCGCGGAGAAGTGCAGCCGGTCGGTGCGCTGCGGCGCCTCCAGACCCTTGGCCTTGATCGCGGGTGCCTCGGCCGCACGGGGGGCCTTCTCCCCGTCGGCGACCGGCACCTCCTCGACCTTCCGCTCGACCTGGACCTCCAGGTTGAACAGGTAGCCGACCGACTCCTCCTTGATGGCCTCCATCATGGCGGTGAACATGTCGAAGCCCTCGCGCTGGAACTCCACCACGGGGTCGCGCTGCGCCATCGCGCGCAGGCCGATGCCCTCCTGGAGGTAGTCCATCTCGTAGAGGTGCTCACGCCACTTCCGGTCGAGCACGGAGAGCACCACGCGGCGCTCCAGCTCGCGCATGACCTCCGCGCCCAGCTCCTTCTCCCGGGCGTCGTACTGGTCGTACACGTCCTTCTTGACCGACTCGGCGATGAACTCCGCCGTCAGCCCCTCGCGGTCGCCGACCGCGTCGTCGAGCTCGTCGACCGTGACCGCGATGGGGTACAGCTGCTTGAACGCACCCCACAGCCGGTCGAGGTCCCACTCTTCCGCGAACCCCTCGACCGTCTCCGCCTGCACGTAGGCGTCGATGGTGTCGTCCATGAAGAAGCGCACCTGCTCGTGCAGGTCCTCGCCCTCCAGCACCCGGCGACGCTCGGTGTAGATCACCTCACGCTGGCGGTTCAGGACCTCGTCGTACTTCAGGACGTTCTTGCGGATCTCGAAGTTCTGCTGCTCGACCTGGCCCTGCGCGGAGGCGATCGCGCGGGTCACCATCTTGTTCTCGATCGGGACGTCGTCCGGCACGTTCGCCATCGACATCACGCGCTCGACCATGGCCGCCTTGAACAGCCGCATCAGGTCGTCGCCGAGCGAGAGGTAGAAGCGGGACTCGCCCGGGTCTCCCTGGCGGCCGGAACGACCGCGGAGCTGGTTGTCGATCCGCCGCGACTCGTGACGCTCGGTGCCCAGCACGTAGAGCCCGCCGAGGTCCTTGACCTCGTCGTTCTCGGTGGCCACGGACCGCTCCGCGCGCTCCAGCGCCTCGGGCAGCGCCGCCGCCCACTCGTCCAGGTGCTCGACCGGGTCCAGCCCCTTGGCGCGCAGCTCGGTCTCGGCGATGTCGTCGGGGTTGCCACCGAGCTTGATGTCGGTGCCACGGCCGGCCATGTTGGTGGCGACCGTCACCGCGCCGCGCCGACCCGCGTTGGAGACGATCGACGCCTCCCGCTCGTGGTTCTTGGCGTTGAGGACCTCGTGCCGCACACCACGCTTGTTGAGCTGCTGCGAGAGGTACTCGGACTTCTCCACGGAGGTGGTGCCGACCAGCACCGGCTGCCCGCTGGCGTGCTTCTCCACCACGTCCTCGACGACCGCCGCGAACTTGGCGACCTCGGTGCGGTAGATCAGGTCGGCCTGGTCGACACGGGCCTGGCCCCGGTGGGTCGGGATCGGCACCACGCCGAGCTTGTAGATCTGGTGGAGCTCCGCGGCCTCGGTCATCGCCGTACCGGTCATGCCGGCCAGGGTGTCGTAGAGGCGGAAGTAGTTCTGGAGGGTGATCTTGGCGAGCGTCTGGTTCTCGTCCTTGATCTTCACACCCTCCTTCGCCTCGATCGCCTGGTGCATGCCCTCGTTGTAGCGGCGGCCCGCGAGGATACGGCCGGTGTGCTCGTCGACGATGACGACCTCGCCGTCGACGACGACGTAGTCCTTGTCCGCCTTGTACAGCTCCTTCGCCTTGATGGCGTTGTTGAGGTAGCCGACCAGGGGGGTGTTCACCGACTCGTAGAGGTTGTCGATGCCGAGCCAGTCCTCGACCTTGGCGACACCGGCGTCGTGGATGGCGACGGTGCGCTTCTTCTCGTCCACGTCGTAGTCGCCGGTCTCGACGACCTGGCGCGAGGGAACCGCCGGCTCGCCCTTGTCCAGGCGCTTCACCAGCTTCGAGAAGTCGGCGTACCACTTGGTCGCCTGGTCGGCGGGGCCGGAGATGATCAGCGGGGTCCGGGCCTCGTCGATGAGGATCGAGTCCGCCTCGTCGACCACGGCGAAGAAGTGGCCGCGCTGCACCAGCTCGTCCTTGGACCACGCCATGTTGTCGCGCAGGTAGTCGAAGCCGAACTCGTTGTTGGTGCCGTGCGTCACGTCGCAGGCGTACTGCTCGCGGCGCTTGGCCGGGGGCATGCCACCGGTGATGCAGCCCACGGAGAGGCCGAGGAACTTGTGCACCCGGCCCATCCACTCGGAGTCACGCTGCGCGAGGTAGTCGTTGACCGTGATCTGGTGGACACCCTTGCCCGCGAGGGCGTTGAGGTAGACCGGCAGCGTGGAGACCAGGGTCTTGCCCTCACCGGTCTTCATCTCGGCGACGTGGCCGAGGTGCATGGCCGCGCCGCCCATGATCTGCACGTCGTAGTGACGCTGGCCCAGTACCCGCTTGGCCGCCTCGCGGACGGTCGCGAAGGCCTCGGGCATGAGGTCGTTGAGCGTCTCTCCCTCGGCGAGACGTTCCCGGTACTCGTCCGTGAGTGCCCGCAGTTCCGCATCCGTCAGGTTCAGGAAGTCCTCTTCAATGGAGTTGACCTGATTGGCGATGCGGTGCAGCTTGCGGAGGATCTTTCCTTCGCCTGCTCGCATGAGCTTGTTGAAGACGGACACGAGGGCTTGTCTCCTTGCCGGTCGGATGCTTGGGCGCGGCTTCCCGACAGCGCGGGGCCCCGCGCCGCACCGGCCATCGTATGCGAGGGCACACCGGGGTGTCAGTGCTGCGCCCTACGATCCACCCTATGACCACCGCACCCCTGCACCTGACCACGGACGAGGCACGGCGGATCGCGCTGCGTGCTCAGGGCCTGCTCGGGGCCCCAGACCGGCGGGGAGGCGTGCGGGGTGTGCTGCGTCGGCTGGGAGCCGTGCAGTTGGACACCATCTCGGTCCTGGCCCGCTCGCACGAGCTGGTCCCCTACGCCCGGCTCGGCCCGGTCGGCAGTCGCGCGGTGGAGTCGGCCTACTGGTCGGGCGACAGCGCCTTCGAGTACTGGTCGCACGCCGCGTGTGTCCTGCCGATCGAGGAATGGCCGCTGTTCGCGTTCCGGCGGCGCGCCCTGCGGGCCCGCGGCCACCGGTGGCACCACCTCGACGACCGGGACGGCAGCGTCGCGGCGATCCGCGACCGCCTGACCGCGGAGGGGCCGCTGACCGCCCCCGAACTCGGCGGCGCCAAGCGCGGAGGCCCCTGGTGGGACTGGTCGCAGACGAAGATCGCGGTGGAGTGGATGCTCGACACCGGCGAGGTCGTCTGCACTCGGCGGCGGGGCTGGAAACGCGTCTACGACCTGGCCGAACGCGCCGTCCCGACGGAGCTGTTCCACGACGACCTCGACGACGCCGCGTGCCTCCGCCGCCTGGTCGGCCAGGCCGGTGCCGCGCTCGGCGTCGCCACCGAGGCCGACCTCGCCGACCATCACCGGCTGCGGGCCGCCCAGGTCGCGGCTGTCGTCGCCGACAGCGGGCTGGTCCGGGTGAGCGTCGCCGGCTGGCCGGAGCGCGGCGCCCGCAACCGGGCCTGGGCCGACCCGGCGGCGCTGGCGGCCGGCGCCCGCGGGCGCCACCGCACGACGCTGCTGTCGCCCTTCGACTCACTGGTGTGGGACCGGGCCCGCACGGAGCGCGTCTTCGGCATGGAGCACCGCCTGGAGGCGTACGTTCCCGCGCCGAAGCGGCGGTACGGGTACTTCGCCATGCCGGTACTGGCGGGCGGCGGGCTGGTCGCCCGTGTCGACCCGGCCCGCGAGGGCGACGTGCTGGTGGCGCGGCGGGTCACGCTGGAGGGCGGGGCGAACGGCGCGGAGCGGGCCGCCGGACAGGTCGCGGACGCCCTGCGGGAGGCGGCGCGCTGGGTCGGCTGCGGCGAGGTGCGGGTCGATCGGGTCGAGCCGGCGGCGGCCCGCCCGGCGGTGGTGGCGGCGGTGGCCGCGGGCGGCTGACCGGATGGGCCGCGCGACCGGCCACCGCTCGCGCGGTCGGTGTCGGCGGCGCCGGTGTCGCTCAGCCGTTCTCCAGGTCCAGGATCTTCTCCCGCATCGCGTAGACGACCGCCTCCATCCTGGAGTGCAGCTGGAGCTTCTCCAGGATGTTGCGCACGTGGTTCTTCACGGTGTTCTCGCTGATGAACAGCACGCGCGCGATGTCGCGGTTGTTCCGCCCCGTGGCGACGAGCCGCAGCACCTCCAGCTCCCGGCTGGTCAACCGCGGCGCCGGCACCAACCGCTGGTCCTCGCCGTTGCGTTGGATCATCGACTTGAACTCGGTGAGCAGCTTGGCCGCCATCGACGGGCTGATCTGGGACTGGCCGTCCGCCACGGCGCGGATCGCCGCGGTCACCTCGTCGGTCGAGATCTCCTTCAGCAGGTAGCCCGTGGCCCCCGCCTTGATCGCGTCGTAGAGGTCGGCCTCCTCGTCGCTGATCGTCAGCATGATGATCCGGGCGCTGGGCGCGACCTCCTTGATGGTGGTGCACGCCTCGATCCCGCCGCGACGCGGCATCCGGACGTCCATGAGGACGATGTCAGGGAGCAGGTCGGCAGCCTTCTCCACGGCCTCGGCGCCGTCACCGGCCTCGCCGACGACCTCGATGTCCTCCTCCTGCGCGAGGACGATCTCCAGTCCTCGCCGGAACAACTCGTGGTCGTCCACGACCAGCACACGGATCGGGTCACGGGGCTGCTGCCCGGAGGCCGGGGACCGCCCGTCCGACCCGGGACCGCCGTACGTCCCCCGGCCCATCGTCGGTCCGAAGCCCTCGACCATCTGCACTCCCCCTGCACACCTCTCCTCACCGGCTCACCCTGACCGGCCGGACGCTCCTCATGATTCCACGACGGCGCCCTTGGCCGAATCGATGGATTCGGCCAAGGGCGCCGGAGGAGTGGGCTTCACCCCCAGGGGTGGCGGTGTTCGGCTCTCCGAGGGGGCTTGCGAGGGCCGCGGGACCGGCGCGCGGTCACCGTCGGGCGCCGGGGGGTGTCACCCTGCCAGCGCGTCCCCCGCCTCGTGCGGCTCGTTGACGGCCAGCGGGTCCGTCTCCAGCCGGATCACGCCGTAGTCGTAGGCGTGCCGCCGGTACACCACGCTGGGCTGCTTGGTGTCGGACTCCACGAACAGGTAGAAGTCGTGGCCCACCAGCTCCATCTCGTAGAGCGCCTGGTCCAACGACATGGGAGCCGCGGCGTGCACCTTCTCGCGGACGACCAGCGGCCCGTCGCCGTCGACCTCCAGCGGACCCGCGCGGTGCTGCTCCGGGCGGTCCTCGCCCTCGTCGACGGCGCCGTTCTCCCCGAGCTCGCCGTTGCCGTTGATGACGGCGGCACCCGCGACGACCGAACCGACCTCGCTGGCCGGGATGCGGCGCTTGCCGCGCCGGGAGGTCCGCTTGTCGTGTGTCCGGCGCAGCCGCGTCTCCAGCTTCTCCACCGCGAGGTCGAGCGCGCCGTAGGGGTCGGCGGCGGCGGCCTCCGCCCGGATGACCGGGCCGCGGTGCCGGAGGGTGATCTCCACCCGGTCCGACCGGTCCGCCTGCCGCGGGTTGGGCTCCTTGGACACCTCCACGTCGAGACGGATCACCTTGGAGTCGATCCTCTGGATCTTGTCAAGCTTCAGCTTGTCGGCCACGTGCCGCCGGAAGCGTTCCGGCACCTCGGTCTTGCGGCCCTTGACGACGATGTCCACGCAGAACTCCGTTCCGGACGGCCCCGCTGACGAGGCGGTAGCGCGCCCTTGGGTGCACTCTTGCCGGACGGCCCGATCCGTAGGCCGTTGCCCTCCGGCGACGTCGAGTTGCGGCTGTCACCTCCTTCTCCCCAGCCTCGTGGAGAGCATTCCCCCTGAGGTGGGGCGATGGCGCTGCCACTCGTCGTGGTGACAGGACCGGGTATGGAGTTTCGGCGGAGCCGGCGGACCGACCCCTTCACTCGAAAGTACCCCCAACGGTGGACCACCGGCACCCTTACCGGCGCGTACCCCCGATCGGGTAACGCCGAGGCGTCGCGATGACGGCGGCGGCGATCGGCGCTGCGCCCGCCCCTGCCGCCCGCAGCGCCCGGCAGGACTCGGCCAGCGTCGCCCCCGTGGTCAGCAGGTCGTCGACCACGACGACCCGAGCCCGTCGCCCCGGTGACGCGGCCACCAGCGCGTGGTCCAGGTTCGCGCGACGACCGCGGGCGTCCAGGCCGACCTGGTCCGCCACCGCACGCCGGTGCCGCAGCAGCGACGCCACGCCGACCCTCCGGCCGTCGGCGCGCAGCCGACCCGCCGCCGCGCAGCACACCCGCCGCAGCGGGTCGTGGCCGCGCCGCGCCACCGCGGACCTCGCCGAGGGGGCGGGGACCAGCAGCACCGGGCCGTCCCTCGCCCGGTGACCGCAGTCGGCCAGCGCCGCCACGACCGCCGCCGCCAGCACGGCGCCGAGCGGACGGCACAGCGGGAGGACACCGCGCTCCTTGTGCGCGAGCAACGCACCGCGGAGCGGACCGCCGTAACCGCCACCGCTCCACAGCGCGGTCGGCGCACCGTCCGGGCCGACGCCCACCCGGGTGGGGCGGAGCGCTCCGAGCGCGCCCGCACAGCGGGTGCACAGCGGCCCGCCCACGCCGTCGCATCCCGAGCACGCCACCGGGAGCAGCAGCGACGCCAACTCCTGCCAGGTGCCTCGCATGTCCCTACCGTCGCGCGGCGGCACACCCCCCGCAACCCCTGTGGACAACCCCGGAGCGCGGCGGTGCACGACCGGGCCGACCGACCCGGTCCCACCGGCCCCGCCGCCCGCTCGGTCCGGCCCGCCCGGTCCCGACGGAGGGCCCCGACGGACGGTCCCGGCAAGGCGGCCCCGGCGGGGCGGTCAGCCCGGGTACGCCGGGCTGGCACCCTCCGGGCTGACGATGCGCCAGGTCCCGTCCTGGTGCTGCCGCGCGATCCCGTCCCCCGACCGCGCCAGCAGGGGCTGCTCCTCCTGCTCGGAGGCGGCCACCCCCGTGATCTCGCTCGGTCCGGCGACACTGGTCGCGTTCACCGTCGAGCCGTCGGTGTTGACGTAGCTCATCTGCTCGGCACCACCCGCCGGCCGGCCGACGACCACCAGCCGGCTGCCTCCCGCCCACGCCACCGCGACCACGTTCTCCAGATGGGGCGCGACGGGGCGCAGCCCCTCGACCCGCATCTGGAGCTGCTCCTCGTCGACCCAACGCTCGATGCGGCCGAGCTGGAGCGTGGTGCGGTCCTCCTCGTCCCGGACCAGCAGCGCGATCCGCACGCCGTCCGAGGCGACGCGCAGCGCCTCCACGGTGCGGCCCCCGCCCACCCCGGCGACCTCGATCTCGGTGGCGGCGCCGGTCCCGCCGGTCATCCGCATCACCCGCGGGCCGCTCGGGTCGCGGTCCACGAACCACAGGTCGCCGAGCCCGTCCCAGCTGGGCGGGGAGATCCCGTCCTCCGGGCCGCCGCCCGGCGCGGTGTGCACCGGCGGTCCCAGCGGATCGGTACCGGAGAGCGCGTCGATGTAGAGCGAGCTCCCGTCGGCGGAGACGGCGGCGGCACGCCGGCCGTCACGGGCGACCGCGACGGAGCGGAGCGCGACCTCGCCCCTGCCCAGCGGGCCGGCCACCGCACGGGGGTCGTCCTCGTCCTGGACGACCGTGACGCGGCTGTCGTCGTCGATGAAGTACTGGCGGTCCTGTTCACCGATGAGCAGCCCCGGCGCGTTGTCGCGGGCCTCGCCGGCAGTGAGCGAGCAGATGGCGCCGCTCCCCCCGGAGACCCGTACCTCGGTGACCTCGGAGGTCCCGAGGTCGCGCACCGTGTAGTACAGCTGGGCCGCCATCCGCGAGCACGCCGCGGGCTGCACCGCCGGGGGCAGCCCGGTCAGCCGCACCGTCAGCACGCCCTCCTCGTCGACCACCGGCCTGGCGCCGGGGACGAGTGCGACCTCGTCGGGGAACTGGCTGCGGACCACCGGGTCCAGCCATTCGCTCGGGCCTGCCAGCAGCGCCTTGACCGCCTCCCCCACCAGGTCGACGCGGTGCCGGAGATAGATCGGATCGGCGACCAGGGTGCTGTTCGCCTGCGGGGTGGCGACGGCGGCGGTGGAGTGCGCCGCGTAGAAGTAGGTGCTCACCGAGCGGTATATCCGCAGGAAGTCCTGCTCCCCCAGGATGAGCCCGTCGGGGAGGTCGGCGATGCGCCACTCCTCGTCGACCCGGCTCAGCTCGAACGCCGCGCGGTGGGTGCCGTCGTCCGGCCGGTACACGTGCTGCTCGTCCACGACGGCGAGCCGCTCGCCGCTGACCTCGAACCGCACGGTGCTGCCGTCCGGGGAGGACTCGCCGGGCTCCGCGGGAAGCCCGGGACCGTCCGAGAGGACGGACGTGCCGGCCGACGGCCGCCAGGCGGCGTCGGCCTCCTGCGTCAGGTACTCCCGGGCCGTCGCGAAGTCCGCCTCGTCGCTGGTGACGGCCTCCAGGAAACCGCGCACGATCTGCTCGGGCTGGGCGCCCTCCTGCGGGCTGACCCCGAAGACCCGGACCTGGGAGTCGCCGTCGGCCCGTATCGCCGGGTCCACGCGCTGCACGTCGCCACCGCCCGGCATCGAGGCGCACCCCGAAGCGAGCATCGCCCCGACCGCCAGCAGCACCACGCCGCGGCCCGCCCGGCGGACGGCACCGCGACGCCCCGGTATCGGGCGCCTGCCGTAGGGCGCCGCCTGCGGGCGCGGGTGGCCCGCGCCCCGCGGCGCGCCGCTCTCCCTGGTCTCAGCCACGCCGGACACCGCCTTCCTCCGCCGGTGCGGGCGTGAGCGCCGCGGCCGGTTCGTCCGCGGGCGGTGCCGCCTTCGCGATACGCGCCGCCTCGGAGTCCGCCGGCACCAGTTCGATCGGGGAGCCGCGCAGCGGCGCCCCCACCGTCGAGGGGAGCGTCAGCCGGAAGTGCGCGCCACCACCGGGCTCGCCCCAGGCGTCCAGCCGCCCACCGTGCAGATGGGCGTCCTCGGCGGCGATGGAGAGCCCCAGCCCGGTGCCGCCTGTGGTCCGGGCCCTGGCGGGGTCGGCGCGCCAGAACCGGTTGAACACCCGCTCGGCCTCGCCCGGCCGCAGGCCGATGCCGTAGTCGCGGACGGCGACCGCGACGGCGTCGCCCCCGCCGGGCGAGTTGGCCAACCGGACCACCACGTCCCGGCCCTCGCCGTGCTCGACGGCGTTGTCCACGAGGTTGCGCAGCACCCGCTCCACCCGGCGCGCGTCGACCTCGGCCACCACCGGGCTCTCCTCACCCAGCACCAGCAGCCGGCTCCCCTTGCGTTCCGCCAGCGGTTCGGCGCCCTCGACGACGCGGCGCACCACGGCGCGGAGGTCGGTCGCATCCGCCTCCAGCAGCGCGGCGCCCGCGTCGAACCGGCTGATCTCCAGCAGGTCGGCCAGCAGCGACTCGAAGCGGTCCAGCTGGTCGATGAGCAGTTCGGCGGAGCGCGAGGTGACGGCGTCGAACTCGTCCTTGGACTGGTGGATGATGTCGGCCGCCATCCGGACGGTCGTCAGCGGCGTGCGGAGTTCGTGCGAGACGTCGGAGACGAACCGCCGCTGCATCCGCGACAGCTCCTCCAGCTGGTGGATCTTGGTCTGCAGGTTGCGGGCCATCTTGTTGAAGGACTCGCCCAGCCGGGCGATGTCGTCCTCGCCGCTGACCTTCATCCGCTCCTGCAGGCGCCCGGCCGCCAACCGCTCGGCGATCCGGGCCGCCATCCTGACAGGGGTGACGACCTGCCGGACCACCAGCCAGGCGATGGCGCCCAGCAGCGCCACGAGGAACACCCCGGCCGTGGCGATGGTGCCCTTGACCAGGGCCAGTGACTTCTCCTCCTGGGTGAACGGGAAGAGGTAGTAGAGCTGGTACTGGTTGCCGTGGTTGTCGTTGAGCCGCTTGCCGACGACCAGCGCCGCCTCGGACGTCCCGTCCGGCCGGACCACGGTGCCGTACTGGCGCTGCGGCACCAGTTCCGCGTCGACGGCCGCGCGCAGCTCGGCGGAGATGCTCTCCTCCGGACGCACGTCCCGCGAGGCGCGAGGCCCGCGCGGCGCACCCGGAACGCCCTCACCGACGGTCGCGGCGGTGCGCTCGCTCGGGAGCGCCACCACCGAGTAGACGCCCTGCCCGCCGCTGGCGAGCTGCTGGACCATGCCGGTCAGCCACACACCCGGGTCGACGACCCGCCCGTCGAGCACGTCCTCTCCGGCGCCCGCCGCGTCCGCCGCGACGGCGAACCCGCCCTCGGCCTGGCTCTGCGCCGTCTGGCGCTTGGCGTCCAGCAGCCCGTTGCGGACCTGTCCGATGACCACGACGCCCAGCACCAGCACCACGGCCAGGGAGAGCAGCAGGGTCGAGGCGACGACCCGCAGCTGGATATTGCGTCGCCACAGCCGGGTGACCGGCAGCAGCGGACCCCGGGCCAGCCGCCCCACGATGCGCATGGCGGGCTGGGCCCGGCTGCCTGTCGCCCCTTCGGGCAGCAGCCGGGCGTTCCGCCAGGAGCGCCCCGGGGTCAGCGACACGTCAGCTGAATCCGGCCTTGTAGCCGACGCCGCGGACGGTCACCACGATCTCGGGCCGCTCGGGGTCGCGCTCGATCTTCGAGCGGAGCCGCTGCACGTGCACGTTGACCAGCCGGGTGTCCGCGGCGTGCCGGTAGCCCCACACCTGCTCCAGCAGCACCTCGCGGGTGAAGACCTGCCAGGGCTTGCGCGCGAGGGCCACCAGCAGGTCGAACTCCAGCGGTGTGAGAGAGATCGGCGCTCCGGCCCGCTTCACGGAGTGGCCGGCGACGTCGATGACCAGGTCGCCGATGGCGAGCTGCTCGGGCGCGGGCTCCTCCGACCTGCGCAGCCGTGCCCGGATGCGGGCGACCAGTTCCTTGGGCTTGAACGGCTTGACGACGTAGTCGTCGGCCCCGGACTCCAGGCCCACCACCACGTCCACGGTGTCGCTCTTGGCGGTCAGCATCACGATCGGGATGCCGGACTCGGCACGGATCAGCCGGCAGACCTCGATGCCGTCGCGCCCCGGGAGCATCAGGTCGAGCAGGACCAGGTCCGGCTTGACCTCCCTGAACGCGGCGAGCGCCTTGTCGCCGTCCGCCACGAACGACGGCTCGAAGCCCTCGCCGCGCAGCACGATCCCCAGCATCTCCGCCAGAGCGGTGTCGTCGTCGACGACGAGTACGCGTCCCTTCATGCCTTCATCATCCCATCAGCTTCGCGCAGCTCCGTCGCACGTGGACCGTCACACACCGCCGCGAGCCGCCGCGCGTCCATCGGACCCACGGTGCCGCGCTCCGTGACCAGCGCGGACACCAGGTCCGGCGGGGTCACGTCGAAGGCGGGGTTGTGCACGGCGACCCCCGCCGGGGCGTGGCGGCCGTCACCGGTCCCGGTGACCTCCTCCGCATCACGCTGCTCGATGATGATGTCCGCGCCCCGGGCCGTGTCGGGGTCGACAGTACTGACCGGTGCCACCACGACGAACGGCACCCCGTGGTGCCGGGCGAGCACCGCCAGCGGATAACTGCCGACCTTGTTGGCGACCGAGCCGTCGGCGCTCACCCGGTCCGCACCGATGAGGACCGCGTCCACCTGGCCCGCCGCGAACAGCGAACCCGCCGCGTTGTCGGCGAGGAGGGTGTGCGGCAGTCCCCACCGGGCCGCCTCCCAGGTCGTGAGGCGCGCTCCCTGGAGCAGTGGCCGCGTCTCGTCGACCCAGAGCCGCTCCAGCCGCCCCGCCGTGTGGGCGGCGCGGACGACCGCCAGCGCGGTGCCACCGCCGCCGGAGACAAGGGCGCCGGTGTTGCAGTGGGTCAGCAGTCGCCAGCCGGCCGCACGCGCGGGGAGCAGCCCGGTCAGCAGCTCCAGGCCGTGCCCGGCCATGGCGGCGCTGGCCCGCGCGTCCTCGGCGTGCAGCTCCCGCGCCGCTCCGAGCGCAGCTGCCGCGGCGTCGCCCGGTCGCGCCGCCCGCCAGGCGGCGCGGGCCCGCTCCACACCGTGACGCAGGTTCACCGCGGTGGGTCGCGCCTCGGCCAGCTCCCCGGCCGCCGCCTCGACCCCGTCGCCCCGCGCGGCAGCCAGCGCCACCCCGTACGCACCGGCGAGGCCGAGGACGGGCGCGCCACGGACGGCGAGCTCCCGGATCGCCCCCACCAGCGCGGGAACGTCCCGGCACCAGCGTTCCTCCTCGTGCGCCGGCAGCCGCGTCTGGTCGAGGAGCACGACCGCGGGGCCGCCCTCCGTCTCGTCCGCCCACCGCAGCACCGCGGTCATGTCATCAGCCATCCGCACAGTCTGCCCGCAACCGCCCGCCGGGCGCCGGGGTCGGACGTCCCGAGCCCGGCGCCCGGCGGCCCCGCAGGTGCACGCCCCGCCCGTCCGGCGCACGGGTGTGCGCGTGTCGGGCCGTGGGCAGGGAAACACAAGGGGTCATGCCCCCGTACCGCGACCGGCCCGCCGTGCCGGAACGGACGGGTGGGGCCAGGGGGGTCCACGAGGTGCGCGCCGCGAAGTCGATCCGCTCCGCGGGCCGGACCGCGGGCGCCCGCACCACGGTGCCCTGGCCACGGCGTGGCACGATGTAGGCCGAGGCTTGTGAAGGAGCGATGGATGAACGACCGCTGGACCCCGCCGGGCGACCCGGCACCGGGGGAGGGTCCCGACGAGAACGGTCAGGGTCACGGTCCGGGCGAGCAGCACTCCCTGGACAAGCAGACCCCGCCACCGCAGGGCTGGGGCGGCCCGCAGGGCCCGCAGCAGCAGAACTGGAGCACGCCGCCGGGCGGCGGCACGCCCCCCTACGGGGGTGAGCAGCACTGGAGCCAGGGCCCCGGCGGCTACGGCTGGAACAACGGCCCCCACGGCTGGCAGCAGCCGCAGGCCGCCAAGCCGGGCGTGATCCCGCTCCGCCCGCTGGGCGTCGGCGAGATCCTCGACGGCGCTGTCTCCACCGCCCGCGCGCACTGGCGGCCCGTCCTCGCCATCGCCCTCGGCATCGCGCTGCTGACCGAGGCCATGGGGGTCATCGCCTCGCGCCTCTGGCTGAACAGCGAGGCCATGACGGCGCTGGAGACCAACCCCGACCCGACCGAGCAGGAGGTCCTGGACGCGCTGTCGTCGGGCCTCTTCGCCGGCAGCCTCATGGCGGTCACCGCGATGATCGGATCGGTGCTGGCCACGGCGATGCTGACCATCGTCGTCAGCCGCGCCGTCCTCGGGCACGGCGTCACCGTCGGCGAGGCGTGGGCCGACTCCCGGGGACGACTGCTCCGGCTGTTCGGCCTGGTCGTCACCGTCGGCCTCGCCACCGCCCTGCCCGTCGTCGCCCTGGTGCTGATGACGGCTGCCACCGGCATGGGTCCGTTCGTCGTCGTCGGCGTCCTCGCCGGACTGGCCCTCGCCGTGTGGGTCTGGGTCAGCCTCTCGCTGGCCGCCCCCGCGCTCATGCTGGAGCGGCAGGGCGTCTTCACCGCGATGCGCCGTTCGTGGCACCTGGTCACCGGCTCGTGGTGGCGCGTCTTCGGCATCCAGCTGCTCATCCTGCTGCTGATCCTGCTCGTCACCTCGATCGTCCAGGTACCGACGACCATGCTGGCGGCGCTCTTCACCGAGTCCCCCTCCACGCTGGCGCCCAGCACCGAGTGGACCCCGCTGCTCATCAACGGCGTCGGAGCCGTCCTCGGCTCGGTCATCGCCCTGCCGCTGACCGCCGGCGTCACCGCACTGCTGTACATGGACCGCCGCATCCGCCGCGAGGCGCTCGACCTGGAGCTGGCACGGGCGGCGGGGCTCGCCGACCCGGACTCCCCTCCCACCGGCCCCGCGTACTGACGCGGTAACGGCACGGAGCAGGGATCGAGCGAGCAGGCCGCCGCGGGCGGCACGACGAGGGGACGGTGAACGGATGACCACGGCGACCGCCGGAGTGCTGCTCGCCGTCCTCCCGCGCGTCGTGCCCGTCGACACCGACCGCGAAGCGGCGCGCGAGGCCGCCCGCCGCGAACTGTCGCGGCAGATCTACGCCGACCACCGCCCGGGCCCGCTCCGGCAGGCGTTCGACTGGGTGTGGGAGCAGCTCGGCAAGCTCCTCAGCGTCGCCTTCGCCCCCGGCGGCTGGCTCGGTGTGATCATCCTCGTCGGCGTCGCTGTCGCGCTGCTCATCGCGCTGCGACTGCGGCTCGGCCGGCTACGGACGGGGAAGAGCCGGCCGGGTGACGCCGACGTCTTCGGTGACACCACCCGTACCGCCGCGGAGTACCGGGCAGCCGCGGACGCCCACGCCGCGTCCGGGGCCTGGCGCGAGGCGGTGCGGGACAGGATGCGCGCCTTGGTGCGCTCCCTGGAGGAACGCACCCTCCTCGACGCCCGACCGGGCCGGACCGCGGACGAGGCCGCCACCGAGGCAGGCACCGTCCTCCCCGAACTCGCCGACCGCATGCGGGCCGCGGCCCGGCTGTTCGACGCGGTCACCTACGGCGACGCGCCCGCCGCCGAGGACGACCACCGACGCCTGCTGGAGCTCGACGACACCGTGCGCCGTACCCGTCCGAGCCTGGCCGGACCGTCCACTCCCCCGGGCGGAGCCCCCTTCGCCGGAGCCCCGCGGTGAGCGCCGGCTCCACCGCGGTCTCCCCGGACGCCCGCGCCCTGTGGCGCGGCGGCCGGGGACCGCTGCTCGGGATCGTCGTCGTCCTGCTCGCCGGCCTGGTGCTCGCCGTGCTGCGGTCGGGGGAGAGCGGGGCGCTGCGCCACGACTCCCCCACCCCCGCCGGGGCACTCGCGCTGTCCACGCTGCTGGAGGAAGAGGGGGTCACCACGACCCCCGTGGGCACCGCCGCGGACGCCCGAGCGGCCCTGGGGCCGGACACCACGCTGCTGGTGGCCTTCCCCAACTCCGTCTCCCCGAGCCGGCTCACGGACCTCCGCCGGGAGGCCGCCCGCGCCGACGCCCGCCTGGTGCTGGTCTCCCCCGGCTCCGGCGCGGTGGCGCGGGTCGCCCCCGGCGTCGAGGTCGCCGGCGAGGCCGAGGTCTCCGAGCGGCAGCCGGGGTGCGACGACCCGACGGCACGCCGCGCGGGCGCCGCGACCCTCGGCGGCCGGGTCCTGGACCTGTCGGCGGCGGAGGACGTCACCGGCTGCTACGGGCAGGGCGCACTCGCCACGCTCGCGGTGCTCGACGCGAGCGACGGCGACGCGGGCACCCGCCCCGAGACCGTCCTGCTCGGCTCGCCGGAGTTCCTGACCAACGACGCCCTCGCCGACGACGGCAACGCCGCCCTCGCGCTGGGCCTCCTCGGCTCGCGCGACCAGCTCCTCTGGTACGTGCCGGACGGGTCTGAACCGCCGCCCGAGCAGGACGAGCTGAGCCTGTTCGACCTCGCCGGCGACAACTGGCGCTGGGCGGCCGGTCAACTGGTGATCGCCGTCCTGTTCGCCGCGGTGTGGCGGATGCGCCGCCTCGGGCCGGCCGTGTCGGAACGGCTGCCCGTACGGGTCCGCGCCGCGGAGACCACCGAGGGGCGCGCCCGCCTCTACCACCGTGCCAACGCCAGGGGCCGAGCCGCCGACGCGCTCCGCGAGTCCGCCCGTGACCGGCTGGCCCCGCTCGTGGGGGTCCGTCCGACCGCCCCCGCGGCCGAACTCGTGCGGGCCGTGGGCGATCGGACGGGCCTGCCGTCCGCCGAGGTCGAAGCCCTGCTGACCGGCCCGGAGCCTGCCGACGACCCGGCGCTGATCGCGCTCGCCGACCGTCTGGACGCGCTGGAGAGACAGGTGGCACAGGTGCCCGACGCCGCGACCGGGCCCGCCCGACGCACCCCCGCGCCACCGTCGCAGCCCCCGGCCGCCCCCGGCCGCCCGCCCGCCCCACCGAAGAAGGACACCCCGTGACGGAAGAGACCACCGCCACCCACCGCGCCGCGCTGGAGGCCGTCCGCGGCGAGATCGCCAAGGCGGTCGTCGGCCAGGACGCCGCGGTCGCGGGGCTGGTCGTCGCCCTGCTCTGCCGGGGCCACGTCCTCCTGGAGGGCGTACCGGGCGTCGCGAAGACGCTGCTGGTACGGGCGTTGGCCGCCTCGCTCGAACTGGACACCAAGCGCGTGCAGTTCACCCCGGACCTCATGCCCAGCGACGTCACGGGCTCCCTGGTGTACGACGCCCGCACCGCCCAGTTCTCCTTCCAGGAGGGCCCGGTCTTCACCAATCTGCTGCTGGCGGACGAGATCAACCGGACGCCCCCCAAGACGCAGGCGTCGCTCCTGGAGGCGATGGAGGAGCGGCAGGTCTCGGTGGACGGCGCGCCGCGTCCGCTCCCGGAGCCGTTCCTGGTCGCCGCCACCCAGAACCCGGTCGAGTACGAGGGCACCTACCCGTTGCCCGAGGCCCAGTTGGACCGGTTCCTGCTGAAGCTGCACCTGCCGGTCCCCGAGCGGGACCAGGAGATCACCGTGCTGCGCCGCCACGCCGACGGGTTCAGCCCCGGTGACCTGGCCGCCGCGGGGATCCGCCCCGTCGCCGGGCCGGCCGAGCTGGCCGCCGCGCGGGAGGCCGTCGCCCGGATCACGGTGACGGACGAGGTCGCGGGCTACATCGTGGACGTCTGTCGAGCCACCCGTGAGTCGCCGTCGCTCGCGATGGGGGCCTCGCCCCGCGGCGCCACCGCACTGCTCTCCACCTCCCGGGCGTGGGCCTGGCTCTCGGGCCGCGAGTTCGTCACCCCGGACGACGTGAAGGCGCTGGCGCTTCCGACGCTCCGCCACCGGCTGCGGCTGCGGCCCGAGGCCGAGATGGAGGGCGTGGGCACCGACAGCGTGCTGAACGGCATCCTGGCCCGCGTCGCGGTCCCCCGCTGAGTCGCCGCCATGGCTCTCTCGGGACGCGCGGCTCTCCTCGCCGCTCTCGGCGCGGTCGTCGTGTGGCTGGTGCCCGGGTGGTCGGGCATCGCCCTGGTGACGGTGCCGCTCGTCCTCCTCGTACTGCTGGACCTCGCCCTGGCGGCCCCGGTGCGATCGCTGCTGCTGGAGCGGTCCGGTGCCACCACCGTCCGACAGGGCGACGAGGCGCGCGTCGACCTGACCGTCACCAACCCGTCCGGCCGGCCGCTCCGCGCCGAGGTGCGCGACGCGTGGCCGCCCAGCAGCTGGGCACCTGGCACCTCCTACGACGGGTCCCGGCAGTCGCTGTCGGTTCCCGCGGGCGAACGCCGGCGGCTCACCACGGTCCTGACCCCCACCCGTCGGGGTGAGCGGCACGCCGAGGTGGTCGCCGTCCGCTCCCACGGCCCGCTGGGCTTCGCCGCCCGCCAGGGCCGCCACCGGGTGCCGTGGTCGGTGCGGGTACTGCCCCCGTTCGCATCGAGGAAGCACCTCCCCGGCAAGCTGGCGCGGCTGCGGGAGCTCGACGGCCGCACGTCGGTGCTGATCCGCGGCGAGGGCACCGAGTTCGACAGCCTGCGCCCCTACGTGCCCGGGGACGACGTGCGGTCGATCGACTGGCGGGCCACGGCCCGCCGGTCCGAGGTGACCAGCCGGACCTGGCGCCCCGAGCGCGACCGCCACCTCCTCCTCGTGCTCGACACCGGCCGGACCTCCGCCGGGCGGGTGGGGGACGTACCGCGGCTCGACGCGTCGATGGACGCGGCACTGCTCCTCACCGCGCTCGCCTCACGTGCGGGCGACCGTGTCGACCTGCTCGCCCACGACCGCGCCACCAGGGTCTCGGTACGCGGCCACAGCGGGCGCGACGTCCTTCCGGCGGTGACCCGGGCGCTCACGCCGCTGGAGCCGCGGTTGGTCGAGACCGATCCGCAGTCGCTCGTCGCCGCGGCGCTGGCGGCGGCGCCCCGCCGCTCCCTGGTGGTGCTCTTCACCGCTCTGGACGGCGGCGTCCTGGAAGAAGGGCTGCTGCCGGTGCTGCCCCGGCTGATCCGCCGCCACAACGTCGTCGTGGCATCCGTCGCCGACCCGGGCGTGGAGGAGATGGCGGCCGGCCGCGGCACCGTCGCCGCCGTCTACGGGGCGGCGGCTGCCGAACGGCACGCCGGCGAGCGCCGCCGGGCCGCGGAGCGACTGCGGCGTCTCGGGGCGACCGTGGTGGACGCGTCGCCGGACAGGCTGCCGCCCGCAGTCGCCGACGCCTACCTGTCGCTCAAGGCTGCCGGCAAGCTCTGAGAGCGTGTGTGAGACCCCGCGTCGGATCGGCTCACGGCGTCGGATGCGGTCAGCTGCACGGCGGGCGGAGGGGCGCTCTCGTACCGGGTTGTGTTCGGGTGTTCCTGACAACGCAGCAGATGGCCGTAGCCGGCGTCGCGGGCCCGGCGTGTGGTCTCACACACGCTCTGAGAGGTCCGCCGCTCCGCCCGGCTCAGCGCTCCGCGTACCGCGGGGAGCGGAACGGCCACTCCTCGCTGAGCCAGCTCAGCACCGACTCGTACAGCGGCAGGTCCAACTCCGCGCGTTCCGCGCGGACCCAGGAGCGCACCGACGCGTCGTGCTTCTCGTCGTCCGCGTCGGCCGGGTAGATGTACACGCAGCCGAGGACGTCACCGTCGTCGGTCTCGCCCTGATCGGGCTGGAGGACGGTGTAGGTGAAACCGACCCGCCGCTCGAAGTCCTCGGCGTGCTGCCGCAGGTCCTCGTGGTTCTCCTCCGGCGTCATGCCTTCGGTGGGCCAGTCACGGTCCGCGAAGCCCGGGGTGGCCCGGATGTGCTCGATGCTGCCGCTCCAGGCGGCGAGGTCGGCCTCGTTGTGGTCGGTGCTGAGCGGTTCCAACCTGAAGCGGTCCGTCACCAGCGCCCCGGGGATGGTGAAGTCGCCGGGGACGAAGGGCTGTTCAGGGTCGTTCGGGGTGGTGCTGTCGGAAGCCATCCGCCGAGCGTAACCGAGGGGCCGACGCGGTAGCCGTGGCGAACCGCCGGCGGTGCGGTGGCTCGGAGAGACGCGGCACCGTCAGGAGAAAAGCCTTCCGGGAGCGCGCGGGGTGTTCCCGGGAACGCAGAAAAGGGCCCCACCGGAACCGTAGTTCCAGTGAGACCCTCTCCCACACAATTTGTTCGGCGGCGACCTACTCTCCCACACGGTCCCCCATGCAGTACCATCGGCGCTGAAAGGCTTAGCTTCCGGGTTCGAAATGTTACCGGGCGTTTCCCTCTCGCCATGACCACCGAAACACGGTGAAACACAACCAACCAGACCACCCCCAAGCAGGGCAGTAACCAGTTGTGGTTTCAGAACCAACACAGTGGACGCAAGCAACTATGGACAAGCCCTCGGCCTATTAGTACCAGTCAACTCCACCCATTACTGGGCTTCCATATCTGGCCTATCAACCCTGTCGTCTACAGGGAGCCTTACCCC
>NZ_JAAVJB010000399.1 GCF_012034385.1 Streptomyces spiramenti | reverse complement strand
GGACGGGGCCGGTGGCGCCGACACCGGCGCCGAGCCCTCCCCGCGCCCCGGGGCAGCAGCGGCGGCAGGCCGTGCCCCCCATGTGCCGCTCCCGCCCGGCGGGCCGCCACGCGCCGGGCGTACCCTGCGAGACGTGAGCGCATCGAACATGGCACGCCCCCGCGTCGGACACATCCAGTTCCTCAACTGCCTCCCGCTGTACTGGGGGCTGGCGCGCACGGGCAGCCTGCTCGATCTGGAGCTGACCAAGGACACTCCGGAAAAGCTCAGCGAACAACTGGCCCGAGGCGATCTCGACATCGGCCCCGTCACCCTCGTGGAGTTCCTTCGGCACGCGGAACAGCTGGTCGCACTGCCCGACATCGCGGTCGGCTGCGACGGCCCCGTGATGTCCTGCGTGATCGTCTCCGAGGGGCCGATCGAAGATCTCGACGGAGCGCGCGTCGCCCTCGGTTCCACCTCCCGCACTTCCGTGCGCCTGGCGCGACTGTTGCTCGCCGAGCGCTACGGCGTGCAACCGCGCTACTTCACCTGCCCCCCCGATCTCTCCGAAATGATGAGAGAGGCGGACGCCGCGGTCCTGATCGGCGACGCCGCGCTGCGCGCCTCCCTCCACGACGCGCCCCGGCTCGGCCTGCGGGTCCACGACCTCGGCGCGATGTGGAAGGAATGGACCGGGCTGCCGTTCGTCTTCGCGCTCTGGGCCGTCCGCCGCGACTACCTCGCCGAGCACCCGGACACCGTCCGTGACGTGCACCGCGCGTTCATCGAGTCCCGCGACCTCTCGCTGACCGAGGTCGACAAGGTCGCGGAGCAGGCCGCGCGCTGGGAGGCGTTCGACGCGGACCTCCTGCGGCGCTACTTCACCACCCTCGACTTCCGGCTCGGCGAGCGCCAGCTCGCGGGCGCGGCGGAGTTCGCGCGCCTCACCGGCGACATCGAGGGCGCGCGCGTCGAACTGCTGCCGCCGGAGTGACCCCGGCCGGGTCGGCCCTCGGCGGGCGACCGCCCATCGGTGGCGGCCCGTGGCCGGAGCGGCTGCACTGGGGGCTTGGGCCCTGTCTGGCGGATCCCGCCCGGCCCACGGCGCCTGGCACGACATCTCGCCGCGTCGGAGCATCGCGGGCCTCACTGGCGCTGTTCACCGGACAGGACCCGGCGGCGGGCCGGTGCCGGGCGCGCGATCCGCGCGTCACGGGGTAGGCGCCCGGGAACCGCCCCACGAGGCGGTTCGCGTCACCGAGAGGTGGACGCATCGACACGACACGGCGGCGCCCGCAGCGCCCGGCATCCGACGCCGGGCCGGGGGCGCCGACGCACAAGGGGGAGCGCGCACCATGGAACCGCTGAGACCGGACGACCCGCGCACCGTCGGCGACTACCGGTTGCTGCGCCGCATCGGCAGCGGCGGCATGGGCCGCGTCTACCTGGGCCGCAACGTGCGCGGCCGGACCGTCGCGGTCAAGATCGTGCACCCGCACTTCGCCGAGGACGGGGCGTTCCGCGCCCGGTTCGCACGCGAGGTGGCAGCCGCCCGGCGGGTCGGCGGCGACTGGACCGCCCCCGTCCTGGACGCGGACCCGGACGCCGACGTGCCGTGGGTCGCCACCGGATACGTCGCCGGGCCCGACCTCCAGCAGGTGGTCACCGACGAGGGCCCGCTGCCGCCGAGAACGGCGCGCGCCCTGGCCGCCGGCCTCGCGGAGGCGCTCGCCGCGGTCCACGGGCTCGGCCTGGTCCACCGGGACGTCAAACCGTCCAACGTGATGCTGGCCCTCGACGGCCCCCGCCTGATCGACTTCGGCATAGCCCGCGCCAGCGACGCGGGCGGCACCCTCACCGAGACCGGGGTCCACGTCGGTTCGCCCGGCTACATGGCGCCCGAACAACTCCTCCACGGCGACAGCGGGCCCGCCTCCGACATCTTCGCCTTCGGGTCGGTCCTCGTCTTCGCGACCACCGGCCACCCGCCGTTCCCCGGCGACACCCCGGCCCACGTCCTCTACCGGATCGCGTACGAGACACCGGAGCTCGACGACGTCCCGGACGCGCTGCGGCCGGTGGTCGAGCGCTGCCTGTCCAAGACGGCCGCCGACCGGCCGGCCCCGGCGGCGCTGGCCGCCGAGCTGACCGACGGTGCGGGCGCGGCGGCACTGTTCACCCGTGGCGACGGCTGGCTGCCGCCCTCCGTCGTCGCCGGGGTCAGCCGCCGGGCCGTGGAGCTGCTCGACCTGGAGGCCGAATCGGCGGGACTGCCGTTCCCCTCCTGCGGCCCGGCCTCCGCCGACCGACACGGACCGGCCACGGGTGCCGGGGCCCCGGGTGGGACCACCGGGGCGGGGGCCGTCGCGGAGACGGCGCCGGGCACGGTCGACGGCGTACCGGGCGGGCCGCGATCCCCGCAGCCGGTCGATCCGCGGATCGCCCGGCGAAGCGGCGCGCCCGACCCGGTCGGGCAG
>NZ_JAAVJB010000398.1 GCF_012034385.1 Streptomyces spiramenti | reverse complement strand
CGCCCCGCCCGTGCAGCACGGGCGGGGCGGCCGGGCGGGAGGCGCCGGGGAGGTGCGTCACCCGCCGTCGGCGCGGCTCAGCGCAGGTTGCCGGCGCCGGCGTTCCGCTGCACGTCGCGGGTGGCCTTGGCGACGGGCTCGATCGTGTCGTAGAGCCACGGCGTCCAGCCCACGTCGGTGCCCAGCGGGCCGTCGGGGCGCAGGACGTTGTGCTCGGCGACGACCTCGACCAGGTGCCGCTTGCCGAAGCCGTTCAGGTACGTGCCGGTCTCGTGGAGGTCGGTGCCGTTGAAGCGGCGCGCGATGGTCCCGGGCCGGATGTCGCCCTCGAAGTAGTTGTTGGCGGCGTGGATGCTCGACTCCAGACCGACGCCCCAGGCGTACTCGAACGGGTAGGCCGCCCGGTCGTTGACCTCGTAGACGTTGTTGTAGACGTGCACCTCGCCGCGGCGGACCCGCGGAGAGCGCTGGAGCACGTTCTCGAAGAGGTTGTGGTGGTAGGTGACGCGCAGCTTGCCCGGGTCCTCGGGGTGACTGTCACCACCGCCGACCAGCATGCCCTTGTCGTAGTCGACGTAGTGGTTGTAGGAGACCGTCACCAGGTCCGAGCCGCGTGTGATGTCCACGGAGCCGTCGTAGACCATGTACGGCCGGCCGAAGTGCTCGGTGTCGGGCCGTCCGCCGCCGCGGTAGGTGTTGTGGTCGAGCCAGACGTTGGTGGAGCTGTGGAGCCAGATCGCGTCGTACTCGGAGTTCCAGTTCCCCTCCTGTCCGTCGGTGGGGTCCCACTGCGGGAAGCAGTCCTCGACCGCCTCGAAGCTGATGTTGCGGATGATGACGTTGCTGACGCCGCGCACGTACATGGCGCCGCCCAGCACCCGCGCGTCCTTGCCGAGGCCGACCAGGGTCGTGTTCGAGGGGATCGAGTACACCGAGTGCGCCGACTGGTTGCGGTAGGAGCGGTCACGCGCCTCCTCCAGCGGTCCGGAGGGCTCCTCGTCCCATCCCCAGGTCTCCGGGTCGTACGCGTCGAGGTAGGCGTCGAGGTCGTACCCGGGGTCGGCGAGGTCGTCGCAGGTGAGCGCGGCTCCCTGGGCGTCGACGTTCATGTCGACGGTGCCCTTGACGTAGATGATCGAGGGGGTGTCGTCGGCGACGTCGCCGAGGGCCGCCAGGAGCTCCTCGCGGTCGGTGACGGTGTGGACGTTCTCCGGCGCCGCGGAGGCACCGCCGCTGGTACCCGCCCCGTAGGCGCCCCAGCCGTCGCGTGCTCCGAGCGTCTCGTACCCCAGGTCGGTCCCCCGGGCGGGCCCCTTGGCGGCGGTCGCCGTCGCGGCGGCACCGCCGGGGGCGGCGGCGGTCACCGCGGGCACGGCCCCGGCGAGAACGATGGCGGCACACGCACCCACCAGCAGCTTGGATCTGGATCGCATCGGCGGCTCACTCCACATCTCTGCAACAGGTTGCAGCCCGGGCGGCGAGGTCCGGGCCGGATTGGCGGACATGCTGCCGCTGCCCTCCGGAGCATGACAAGAGCTCCGACCGAGAAATCTGCAAGCGATTGCAGCTCGACAGTCGACCGTCCGCCCCTGCGCCGATGCCGGGGACCGCGCCCTCGGGCCGCCGCGCGGTCCGGCTCCTAGACTGGAGTGGCAGGCGGCGAGAGGCGACCTCCCGGGCAACGCGGCCGGGTGAGGGAGGCTGACATGGCAGGGACCGGACGGTCGCTGGTGGTCGTGCAGAACATCACCCTCGACGGCGTGATCGAAATGGTGGACGGCTGGTTCGACCCGGCCGACGACTCCCGCGGGACCGAGGACGTGGTCGAGGAGCTGCGCGAGCAGATGGCCGCCGAGGACGCGCTGCTCCTGGGGCGCGGCACCTACGAGGACTTCCGCGGCTACTGGCCGAACCGCACCGACGACACCACCGGGGTCGCGGCCCATCTCCACGAGGTGCGCAAGTACGTGGTGTCCAGTTCACAGCTCGACCCGGGCTGGCACAACGCCACCGTGCTCTCCGGCTCTCTCACCGAGAACGTCCTCGCGCTGCGGCGGCGCCCCGGGCGTGACATCTGCGTCACCGGCAGCATCTCGGTCACCCACCAGCTCATCGCCGCGGGGCTGGTCGACGAGTACCGGCTGTTCGTGTACCCGGTCGTGGTGGGGCGGGGCCGGCGGCTGTTCCCGCCGGGGACCGCGCTGCCGCCGCTGCGGCTCGTCCGCTCCCGCACCTTCCGCTCGGGCATCGCGCTGCTGGCCTACCGCACCGGCGCCGGCCCCGGCTGACCCGGCGCGCCCGCCACGTGCCGGGGTCGCGCGGCGGCCGGATGTCACCCGTTCGCCGCGCCGGGACACCGCGCACGGGATCCGCACCGGCCTACAGTCGCGGGGAGAAGCGCCGACCAGGGAGGCGGGACGGATGTCCGATGGAATGGGGCGCCGCGGCGCCGGGCGCCACGCGCGGGATCGACCAC
>NZ_JAAVJB010000397.1 GCF_012034385.1 Streptomyces spiramenti | reverse complement strand
GGGCCGCACCGACCCGCGGCCCCCCGGCCCCGTCGGCCGCCTCGCGCGCCGCGGCGCACGCCGCGCGTACCGCACCGGTGTGCAGCGCGTCGCCCCCCTGATCCGCCGCTGGGGGCGGCTGTGACCGTCCCAGCGCACCCGGGTGCGCATACTCCCCGGCCCCGGCGCACCACCCGGCGCACCGGCGCCGACCACCGCCCCGCGCCCGCAACCGCCACCGACACGAACGGGACGTCCCCACCCATGACCACCGTGCTCGCCGTGATCCCCGCCCGCGGGGGTTCCAAGGGAGTGCCCGGCAAGAACCTCGCCCAGGTCGGCGACGTGCCCCTGGTGGCGCGCGCTGTCCGCGAGTGCCTCGGCGCCCGCAACATCGGTGCCGTCGTCGTCACCACCGACGACCCCGGCATAGCCGCCGCCGCCCGCGCCGCCGGCGCCGAGTCCGTCGAACGCCCCGCCGAGCTCTCCGGCGACGCCGCGACCAGCGAGGCCGCGCTGCTCCACGCGCTCGACACCTACGAGGAGCGCCACGAGACCACTGTGGACGTGGTGCTGCTGGTGCAGTGCACCAGCCCGTTCCTCACCCGCGACGACATCGACAAGGTCGCCGGGGCTGTCCTGGACGGCGCCGACACCGCGCTGACCGTCGCCCCGTTCCACGGCTTCATCTGGCGCGACACCGCGGGCGCCCCCCGCGGCGGTGCGGGCGGTCACGGCGTCAACCACGACAAGGCGTACCGCCCCCGCCGCCAGGACCGACCCGAGGACCTGCTGGAGACCGGCGCCGCCTACGCCATGCGCGCCGACGGCTTCCGCACCGAGCGCCACCGCTTCTTCGGCCGCACCGAGCTCGTGCGCACCGACCCGGCGCGCGTCCTGGAGATCGACGACCCGCACGACCTCGCGCGGGCCCGCGCCCTCGCGCCGCTGCTGGACGGCATCCCCGGCAGCCCCCCACCGCCGTTCGCCCAGGGGCCGCTGCCCCGGCGCGACGACATCGACGCGGTGGTCATCGACTTCGACGGCACCCAGACCGACGACCGGGTGCTGATCGACTCCGAAGGAAGGGAACTGGTCGCCGTGCACCGCGGCGACGGCCTCGGTATCGCCGCGCTCCGCCGCGCAGGGGTGCCGCTGCTGATCCTCTCCACGGAACAGAACCCGGTCGTGGCCGCCCGGGCGCGCAAGCTGCGCGTCCCCGTGCTGCACGGCATCGACCGGAAGGACCTCGCCCTCAAGCAGTGGTGCGAGGAGAACGGCGTGGCGCCCGAACGGGTGCTCTACGTCGGGAACGACGTCAACGACCTGCCCTGCTTCGGACTGGTCGGCTGGCCCGTCGCCGTCGCGAGCGCGCACGACGTCGTCCGCGCCGCAGCCCGTGCGGTCACCTCCACGCCCGGAGGGGCCGGCGCGATCCGCGAGATCGCCTCGTGGATCCTCGGAAAGGAACTCACGTCCTCATGAACGCACCGACCCAGCAGACCGCCGCCGGCGTCCGTCTCCGCCACCTCGGTGACCGCCCGGTCGGTCCCGGCCGCCCGGTCTACGTCACCGGCGAGATCGGCATCAACCACAACGGCGACCTCGACAACGCCTTCGCGCTGATCGACGCCGCCGCCGACGCCGGCTGCGACGCCGTCAAGTTCCAGAAGCGGACCCCGGAGATCTGCACCCCCCGCGACCAGTGGGACATCGAGCGTGACACCCCCTGGGGCCGGATGACCTACATCGACTACCGCCACCGCGTGGAGTTCGACGAGGAGCAGTACCGCGCCATCGACGCGTACTGCCGCAAGCGGAACATCCACTGGTTCGCCTCCCCCTGGGACGTCGAGGCCGTCGAGTTCCTGGAGAAGTTCGACCTGCCCGCCCACAAGGTGGCCTCCGCGTCGCTGACCGACGACGAGCTGCTGCGCGCCCTGCGCGCCACCGGCCGGACGATCATCCTCTCCACCGGCATGTCCACCCCGCAGCAGATCCGCCACGCCGTCGAGGTCCTGGGCAGCGAGAACATCGTGCTGCTCCACGCCACCTCGACGTACCCGGCCAAGGCCGAGGAGCTGAACCTCCGGGCCATCCACACCCTCCAGGCCGAGTACCCCAACGTGCCGATCGGCTACTCCGGCCACGAGACCGGTCTCCAGACCACCCTCGCCGCCGTGGCCCTCGGCGCCGTCTTCGTCGAGCGCCACATCACCCTGGACCGCGCCATGTGGGGCTCGGACCAGGCCGCCTCGGTCGAGCCCCAGGGCCTGGACCGCCTCGTCCGCGACATCCGCACCATCGAGGAGTCCCTCGGTGACGGCGTCAAGCGGGTCTACGAGGGCGAGCTGGCCCCGATGAAGAAGCTGCGCCGCGTCAAGGGCGTCGTGGCCGAGCGCGCCGAGCGCGAGCCGGCGCAGGTCTGACCTGTGCCCGGAACGTACGCGCTGGTCGAGAGCCCGGTCCAGCTGCTGAACGTGCTGGAGTGGTCCCACGCCCGGACCACCGCCCGGACCACCGCCGGGGGCGTCGGCTTCACCCAGGTC
>NZ_JAAVJB010000396.1 GCF_012034385.1 Streptomyces spiramenti | reverse complement strand
GCCCCGACCGGCGGCGGCCGGCTCCTGACCTCACGGCGCACCCGGCCGGACCCGGGTGCGCCGCACCACACCCCACCGGCCGGCCCGTGTGCCGCGCCGCCCCTGCTGCCGGCCGCAGGCCGGGACGGAGAGAACCCATGACCGCACCACCGACCGACACCACCGCGCCCGCCGGGCCCCCCGGCGGGCGGGCGACCGCGGACGGCGCCGTGATGCGCCCGCTCGGCCCGACCGAGCGGTGGTACTGGCTCGCCGACCAGGTCTCGCCGTACAACGGCCTGGCCCGCGTGCGCGTCCGGGGCGAGCTCACCGCGGACGACATCGCCGCCGCCCTCGCCGAGTTGCAGCGGCGCCACCCGCTGCTGCGAGCCGCCGTCCGGCCCGACGCCAAGGGCAGGCCCGTGTTCGTCGCCGTCCCCGACCGGGCCGCCGAGTTGCGCACCGGTCCCCTCACCGACCTCGACGAGCAGTGGGTCGAGGAGTTGCAGGAGCGGGAGTCGGGCCGGCCGCTGGACCTGGCGAGCGGCCCGGCCTTCCGGGCGGTCCTGCTGAGCACGCCCGACGGCCTCACCCACGACCTGCTGCTGGTGGTCTCGCACGTCGTCGTGGACGCCAGTTCGCTGGTGTCGCTGTTGCGGGAGTGCGTCACCGCCGTCGCCCCGCAGGGGCGGGGGCGGGAGCCGGAGCGGGAGGTGCTGCCGCCGGTGGAGGAGCTGATCCCCCGCGCCCACCGCACCTACCGGCCCGCGGAACTGCTGCGCACGGCGCGGTCCATGGTGCGCGAGCAGCGTCGCGTCCGGGAGCGGGCCCCGGTGCGGATCGTCGGGAGCGAGCGCGTGCCGTTCGCCGAACGGCGCTCCGGACTGGTCCACCGGTCGGTGCCCGCGGCGGCTCTCGACGCGCTGCTCGCCGAGAGCCGCCGTCAGGGGACGACGGTCCACGGCGCGCTGGGCGCCGCGCTGGTGCGGGCCGCGGCGGAACACGCGCCCGACCTCTTCGCGCCCGAGGACCGGCCGGGCCCCGACGGATCGATGCGCATCACGCTGGGCTCGCCGGTGGACCTCCGCGCCCGCCTGGAGCCGCGGGTGGCGCCCCAGGAGGTCGGCGCCTTCGTCTCGATGCTGCGCACCAACGTCGACCACCGGCCGGAGCGGGAGTTCTGGGAGACGGCCCGCTCCATCACCACGGACATGCGGGAACGCCGCGAACAGAGCGAGGACTTCTGCATGCTCCACATCTCCCGGTGGGTGGTGCCGCGCGCCGACAAGGGGGTGCTGCGGCTGCTGGAGGCGGCGGAAGCCGCCAACCCGCAGAACCTGGCGCTCTCCAACTTCGGGCGGGTCGACTTTCCCGAGCGGGACGGGTCGCTGCGGTTCTCGGGGGTTCAGCTCGCGGCCAGCCTGGGCGCGAGCTGCTACCTGGGAGCGGTGGTCGTCACCGCCCACGAGACGGCCAACCTCAACCTCAACTACCTGCGGCGTGCGATCTCCCCGGAGACGGCCGTCTCCGTCGCGGACCGCTGGCACGGCCTGGTGATGGAGCGGTGCGAGGCGGCGGGCGCGGACGGCGACGGCGTGGCACCGACGGGCCGCGCGTGAGCGGGCGCGGACGCGGCGGGCACTTCCGGCCCGCCCCACAGGAGAGGACGAAGGAGATGTCGGTGACCCGGCCCCACGACGGGATCGGTACCCGGTCGGCCTACGAGGAGCAGGGTTGGTGCGCGGCACCGTGGGGGCTGGAGCCGGAGCTGCTGGCCTCGGTGAGGTCACGTGTCGAGGCGATCTCCCGGACGGTGCGTCCGGAGGTCGTGTACGAGGAGGACTCCGACACCGTCCGGGCGCTGCACGGCTGCCACCGCTACGACGAGGTCTGCGCCGCGCTGGTGCGGCATCCGGGCGTGGTCCGGTTGGCCGAGGAGCTGGTGGGAGGGCCCGTGTACCTGTACCAGTTCAAGGTCAACATCAAAGGGCCGCGCGAGGGCCGCGAGTGGCCCTGGCACCAGGACTTCGCCTTCTGGGCGTACGAGGACGGGATGCCGGAGCCGCACGCGGTGAACATCGCGGTCAACCTGGACGCGGTGCACCCCGCCAACGGGCCGCTGACCGTGCTCTCCGGGTCGCACCGGCTGGGGCTGGTCGGTGACGGTGAGCAGGGGGCAGCCGGCGACGACTGGCGTGCCCACGTCTCGGCCCGCCTCACGCACACGGTCTCCGAGGAGGCGGCCCGCGCCCTGGCCGTGGAGCACCCGCCGCGGCAGATCCTCGGCGGTGCCGGCGCGGTGACCGCCTTCCACCCCTCGATCGTGCACGCCTCGTCGAACAACACCTCCGACGACCGGCGGGCGGTGCTCTTCCTCACCTACAACGCCGTCAGCAACGCCCCGGCGCACCCGGACCGGCCGGCGTTCCTGGTCGAACGGGACACCACGCCGGTCCGGGCCGCATGGGGCACCGGCTGAGCCGAGCGGGTACCCGAGCACCGGGCCGAGGGCTCGCGCCGTCCGGCGCGGGCCCTCGGCCGTTCCCGTCGCC
>NZ_JAAVJB010000395.1 GCF_012034385.1 Streptomyces spiramenti | reverse complement strand
GGGCGCGGTGGGCCCGCGGCCGGGGTCGGCCGGCGCGGGAACCGCGGCGCCGGACGGGGCTGTGCCCCCGGGGGCGGTGGCGGTGGTGGCCGGAGCGAGTGGACCGGCCTCGGACGGAGGGCGTCGCGCGGGCGACGCGGCGGAGGAAGAAGGCGGCAGCGGCATGATCGCCGAGGCTAGTACGGCGGTCTCGCGGCCGAACAGGCACGGGGCCGCAACACGCCCCGCATGCGGGGTATCGGGCTCCGGCGTAGCGTCGACAGCGAGACCCACTCCCTTGGAGGCAGGCCATGTTGCGTAACGTGCTGGGGGCCGTGCTCGCCGTCGTGGGGGCGGCGATCGCCATCATCAGTCCATTCCGGGACTGGTACGACGGACGGGCCGGGCGGGATTTCCGGCTTCAGGAGCTGTTCTCGGGATCCGGTATCACCGACGCCCGTGCCGATCTCTTCGCCGGTCTCTTCCTGGTGATGCTGGCGGTGGCGGTGCTGACGGTGGTCGGGGTGGTGCTGCGATCGCGGCTGCTGGTGGCGCTGGCCGGCGTGGTCGCGCTGGGTATCACCGCGTTGTGGATGGTCCGGCAGTACCAGGTCGCCGACACCCTGGTCATCGGCGGCGACGGTGTGCAGTGGGGCGCGACCGGGGCGCTGGTCGGCGGTGCGCTGCTGCTCATCGGCTCCGCGTTGATGGCCGGACGTCATCCGGCCGTCGCGCACGGCCGGCACCGCCACGTCGACGACGGGCGTGGCCACCGGCGTACGGATGACGACGACCGAGGCGAGCGCTACGACGACGACCCCGACCGTCCCGCGGACCAGCGCTACGACCACTACCCGCGCGCCTCGCACGACCCGTACGCCCCCGGGCGTCCGGTGGACCCGGGCGACCCCCGGTTCGACCCGCACAACAACCGGCCCGCCGACCCGGGTCCGCCCGCCGCAACGCCGCCCGATCGCGGCACGACGGGGACCGCCGCGGACGACGAGACCGTGGTGGACGGCCCGTGGCACACCGGGCGGCGCGGCAGCTGGCGGAACGCCCGACGCCGGGAGGACGACCACCGGGAACACGGCGGCCGGGACGCCGCCTGACCGTCCGGGCCGACTGCTCCGGGAGAGAGGCACGGACGGCGCGGACGGGAACGGGACGGCGGGGGCCGGGGAGCGGGAACGCTCCTCGGCCCCCGCCGTCGTGCGTGCGTCCTGCTGTCGGGCGTCCGCGGGGGGGTGCAGGCGTGCGGCACGTACCACGTCGCAGGCGAGGCTGGGGCCCGACCCGGACCGCGCGACGTGGGGGGGCCGTACGGCGTCAGCCGTCGGCGGGCGACGGGGCGGCGGGCGACGAGGAGATCCGGGTGCCGCGCGCCGCGTCCAGCGCGTACACGCAGTGGTCGGCGGAGCAGGCGAAGACCATGCCGTTGGCCGCCGCGGGGCTGCCGGTGATGGCGCCGCCGGTCTCCAGCTTCCAGGTCAGCCGCCCGCTGACGGCGTCCACGGTGTACAGGCAGCGGTCCTCGGACCCGAAGTGGACGCGTCCGTCCGCCACCACCGGCGAGCCGACGAGCGCGCCGCCGGCGCCGAACCTCCAGCGCGGCGTACCGCTGACCGCGTCCAGCGTGTACATCGCGCTGCCGCTCCCCAGGTGCACCAGGCCGTCGGCGACGAGAACCGGATCGGCGGACTGCCGCCCCTCGGTCGGGATCCGCCAGCGCTCGCCGCCGTCGGCGGCGTCCAGCGCGTAGACGGTGCCGAGGTGGTCGGCGAAGTACACGCCGCCGCTGCCCGAGTGTCCGCCCACGGCGGTGGGTGGGCACAGCACGGCCGCCGGGGCGTCGAAGTGCCAGCGGGGCGATCCGTCGGTGGCGTCCAGCGCCAGGACGCGGGAGCCCGCGGCGATGTGGACGACGCCGTCCGGGCCGGGACGGACCCGGACCGGCACCCCGCCGGTCGCGGCGGCGTCCCCGACGTGGTGGCGCCACATCTCGCGGCCGGTGCGCGCCTCCAGCGCGCGTACCTGCCCCTCGCCCCACAGGTAGACGACGCCGCCCTCGATGACCGGACCCGTGTCGGGTGCCTCGAAGTCGGACTGGGCCCCGCCGACCGACCAGAGCCGTTCGCCGTTGGCCGCCTCCCACGCCTGCACCCCGCCGCCGCGGGTCGCGGTCACGACGGTCCCTCGTTCCGCGCGCAGCGCGTGGATCCAGCCCTCGGCCGGCACCCGCCAGCGGTCCCCGCCGTCGGTGGAGTCCAGCGCGTAGAGGCTGGGGCCGTCAGAGGCGATGACCCGGCCGCCGGTGACCGCCATCGACCACGCGACCTCGCGGGTCTTGAAGTGGCGGCGCCCGGTCGTGACGTCGAGCGCGTGCACCTCGAAGGAGTTGACGTAGAGCAGCCCGGCGCGGACGACCGGCGACCCCCAGAGGTCGTTGGACATCCGGAAGCGCCACGGCCGCCACTGGGCGGGGGCGGCGGCGGGGGCGTCGGAGCCGCTCTGCCCGGCGCCCGGCGGGGCGGGGCGGGGCGACGGCCACAGGGGG
>NZ_JAAVJB010000394.1 GCF_012034385.1 Streptomyces spiramenti | reverse complement strand
GTCGCCGACGAGGTCGGCGGCCATGCCCTCGACGGTGAGGGGGTGGAGGGGCAGCAGCCCGGGGGCGGCCTCGGCGGCGGCGGACTCGTCGGGGTAGCCGAGGACGGCGAGGGCGCGGGCGGGCGGTGCGGGGACCAGGCGGACGGTGGCCTCGGTGAGGAGGCCGAGGGTGCCCTCGCTGCCGGTGTGGGCGCGGGCCCAGTTCCTGCCGTGCTCGGGGAGGAGCTGGTCGAGGGCGTAGCCGGAGATGCGACGCGGCAGCTCGGGCATGCCGGTGCGCAGCAGCGCGAGGTGGTCGGCGACGAGTCGCTCTCCCGCCGCGCGGAGGGTGGTGGGGACGTCGGCGCCGCCGGGGGCGAGGTGGGCGCGCTCGCCGCGGTAGGTGAGGACGGTGAGGTCTTCGACGTTGTCGGCCGTGGTGCCCCAGGCGACGGAGTGCGAACCGCAGGAGTTGTTGGCGATCATCCCGCCGAGGGTGCAGCGGCTGTGGGTGGAGGGGTCGGGGCCGAAGGTGAGGCCGTGCGGGGCCGCGGCGTCCCGGAGCCGGTCGCAGATGACGCCGGGTTGGACGCGGGCGGTGCCGCGTTCGGGGTCGAGGTCGAGGACGCGGTTCATGTGCCGGGTGAAGTCCAGGACGACGCCGGTGCCGGTCGCCTGCCCGGCGATGCTGGTGCCGCCGCCGCGGGCGGTGACGGCGACGCCCCGGTCGCGGCAGACGGCGAGGGCCGCGGCGACGTCCTCGGCGTCGCGCGGGGCGACGACGCCGTCGGGGACCCTCCGGTAGTTGGAGGCGTCCATCGTGTTGAGGGCGCGGTCGGTGGTGGAGAACGCGACGTCGCCGCGGACCGCCGCGCGCAGGGCGGTCGCCAGTTCCGTGGTCTCGGTGTCACTCGCCATGTCACCAGCGTGCCCTCTGGCGGCCGGCTGTGCCCGTGTCGTCGGGTCGGGGGTGTCGTGCGCGGGTGGGCCGGACGGGTGAGCGTCCGCGGCCGGCCGACGGGGCGGGGAGGGCGTACCGGTGGCGGGAAAGGATCGGTGTCGGAGGACCGGGCGGGAGGGCCGGGCCGGCCGGGGTGGCCGCCGGGGAGGTCCCAGCGCCCCCAAAAGATCCCTCTCGTCACACGCGTGACGGAACGTCAGCTCTTGCTGATCGGCAGCGATCGATTCCTTCACAGGAACTCTACGCATTCAGACGATAACTCTCCTATAGTTGCAGCGAATTGCACGTGCGCGCAGAGTGACGGACTCGTTCCCCATACATCTGTCTCGCCAGGACCGGCCGCCCGAGGACCTCATTGATGACAGCGCAACCCGCCGCGCCCCACCGCCGGGCGGAGCGTCCCCCACTGCGTGACCCGTTCCTGGCGCTCCTGGTGGTGGCTCTCGTCATCGCCCTGCTGGAGACGGTGGCCCCCGGGGACCCGACCTGGTTCACCCGCACGCTGCTCGGGGCCGGCGGTGCCGCCGTCGTCGCCGCCGCGTACTTCCGCGCCGTCGCGGGCCGCCGGCGCGCCGCCGTCGAGGAGGCCCGGGCCGAACTCGCACGCCACCGGGAGGCCGACGCGGCACTCGCCGAGCAGGTCGTGCCCGCGCTGCTGGACCGGCTGCGGGCGGGCGACTCCGCGGACACGGCGCTCGCCGCCTGCCCCGCCCCGGAGGACGAGTCCCACCGGTCCGTCCTCCGGCAGGTGGCGGAGGAGGTCGGCCGCGCCGAGGCCGCACGCGCGGCGACCACCGCCGCCGGCGCCAACGCCGCCGGCCGCATGCAGGCGCTGGCCACCAGCATGCTCGCCGACCTCCGCGAGATGGAGCACCGGCACGGCGGGGAGGACGTCCTGGCGGACCTCCTCCACCTCGACCACCGCACCGCGCAGGCCGGCCGGATCGCCGACTCCATCGCCGTCCTCACCGGCGCCCGCTCCGGGCGCCGCTGGGCCAAGCCCATCGTCATGGAGTCGATCCTGCGCGGCGCCATGGGGCGCATCGCCGGTTACCAGCGCGTCCGGCTCCACTCCACCAGCACGGCGGCGATCGCCGGCCACGCCGCCGAGGGCGTCATGCACGCGCTGGCCGAGCTGATGGACAACGCGACCAGCTTCTCGCCGCCCACCGCCGAGGTCCACGTCTACGTCGAGGAGGTGCCCTCCGGCATCGTCGTCACCGTGGAGGACAGCGGCCTCGTCATGGGCGAGGTGGCGCTGCGCCGCGCGGAGCAGGCGGTCACCGCGCCCACCCTGGACATCTCCGCCCTCTCCGGCACCCGGCTCGGGCTGGCCGTCGTCGGCTGTCTGGCGCGCAAGCACGGGCTGGCCGTGTCGTTCCGGCCCTCCGCCCGCGGCGGCACCGGGGTGCTCATCCGCATCCCGCAGGCCGTCGTCAGCCACCCCCAGCGCGACGAGGCGCCGGAGCAGCCCTCGGCACCGGCGACACCCTCCCAGGACCTCCTCGCGGGGCTGCCGTCCCGGCGCGCCTCGCGCCGCACCTCGGCCGGCTCGCACCCCGCGCCGCTGGAGGTCCCGCCGGGCCCCACCGCCCCCGCTCCGGCGACCGCCCCCGCCGCGAACGGCAGCAG
>NZ_JAAVJB010000393.1 GCF_012034385.1 Streptomyces spiramenti | reverse complement strand
CGCGGCGGCGGCGGGCGCCGTCGGCGTGCGCTCCCGCCCCCGGAGCGGCGTCGGGCCCGGACGGGTGCCGGAGATCACGCCCCGGTGGTGGGAAAACGCGTCGCGGGGCGGATCGCGGTGAAGGACGATGCGGACATGCGGACATACGGCGAGCTGCTCCGGATCCCCGGGGCACGGAGCTCGGTGCTGGGCGGGTTCCTCGGGCGGCTGCCGAACGGCATGCGCATCCTCGGATGCCTGCTGATGGTCTCCGCGACCACCGGCTCCTACGCCCAGGCGGGCCTGGTGACGGGCGTCATGACGGTCTGCCAGGCCATCGCCGCCCCCGCGCTCGGCAGGGCCTCGGACCGGCACGGCCAACGCCGCCTGCTGCCCACGACGCTCCTCGGCCACGGCGTGGGGTTGGCGGCGCTCGTCGCGCTCGCTGTGGGAGAGGCACCGCTGTGGACGCTGCTGCTCGCGGCGGCGGCGTCGGGCTTCACCTGCCTGCCGGTCGGCTCGCTGGTGCGCGCCCGCTGGGTGGCGATGCTGGGCAGCTCGCCCCGGCTGCCGACGGCCTACGCCCTGGAGTCCGTCGTCGACGAGACGGTCTTCGTCATCGGACCGCTGCTGGCGACCGCCCTGGCGATCTCGGTCCACCCGGCCGCCGGCCTGGTCGGCGCCCTGATCCTGCTGACGCTGGGCACGGTGATACTGACGGTCACCGCCCCGCGGACGGCGCCCGAGCGGGAGACCGCCGGCGGCGGGCGCGCCAAGGCAGTGCCGAGGTACGCCGGAATGCCGCTGCTGCTGGGCGTCTTCGTGGTGCTGGGCACCTTCTTCGGCGTCATCGACGTCTCGATACTCGCCTTCGCCGAGGAGCAGGGTGTCCCCGGCCTCGCCGGGATCCTGCTGGCGCTGGTGGCAGTCGGCAGCCTGATCGCCGGATTGGCGTGGGGCACCGTCAGCACCTGGCGCATCGGGCTGCCGGGCAGGCTGCTGCTGTGCGCGGCGGCCTTCACCGTGTCGGCGCTGCCGCTGCCCTGGGTGGACGGCCTGCTGCTGATGGCCGTCTGCATGGTGCTGTGCGGCGGCGCGGTGGCTCCCTCACTGATCACGGCCTCGCTGCTGATCGAGCGGCTGCTGCCGCGGGCGCGCCTCACCGAGGGCTTCGCCTGGATGTCGAGCGCCATCGCCATCGGTATGGCCGGGGGAACCGCGATGGGCGGCAGGATCGTCGACGGGCCAGGGCACGGACCGGCGCTGGCGGTGGGGACCGCGGCGGCCGTGATCTGCCTGCTGCTGGCGTTCGCGGGTCACCGGCCTCTCGACGACGCCATCGCCGCCGTTCCCCGGCCGGCCGCTGTCGGCGGGCAGCTGCCCGATCCGGCAGCTGTGGCGCTCGCCGCGGTCGCCGACCCGGCGGACGGGGGAACGGCGGTGCGCGGCCCGGGCGGCGGCCCCGGTGGTGACGGCGGGGCCGGGGTCGGTACCGCTGTCGGCTGCGGTGGGGGCCCGGCGGGCGCGGACGGGAGCCGTGGCGGTGCGGGCGGCTCCGGTGCGGGTGCCCGGGTGGACGCCGGGGTCGGCGCGGATTCGGGCACCCCGGACCGCCGAGGGACCGCGCCCCGCTGACCCGGCCGCCGGGACCGCGGTCACCAGCCCGCGGGAACGCGCTCCAGCACCCCTCCCGCGAAGACGTCGTACAGCGGCAACGTCTCCAGGTGGACATAGCCGATGTGGCAGTCGCAGACCGCCGACGGGCAGGCACGGGGGCGCAGCGCTCCGCGGTAGCTGCCGTCGTACAGGTTGCCCAGCTCCTCCCGGACGAAGTGGCAGCGCCGGACGGTGCCGTCGCCGTCCACCGAGATCACCGACTCGCCGGTCCGGCAGGGCCGCCCGGCACTGGGGTGGGGGTGGCGGCTCCAGGAGAACAACGGGTCGAGGGCGGACCACTGGGCCGCCTCGTCGTCCGTGTAGCTGTGCCCCTCGGCCGCGTTGATCCACAGGTAGACGTGATCGGGCAGGTCGGCCCGGAGGCGGCGGGCCGCGACCAGGTGCTGCGGCAGCCCGACCACACCGACGCTGTGGCGGACGCCGTCCGCGGCGAGCCGCCGGCTCTTGGCCACGAACCGCTCGTACGGCGTCTGCTCCGGGTGGAAGGTGCACCACAGCGCCAGGGTGTCGAGGTCGGCCTCGGCCGTCCACGCCGTGCGCCCGCTGAGGTTGGTCTGGATCGCGACGCGGCGGATGTGGGGCAGGTGGGAGAGCTCGACGAGCGTGCGGCGGTACCAGGACCGCACCAGCCCCTCGCCCCACGGGGTGAAGAGCAGCGACAGGCTGTCCCCGGTGCGGGAGGCGGCCCAGGCGGTGAACCGTTCGAGCGCGGCGCGGTCGGCGCGGAGCTGCTCGGTCGAGTCCCGCCGCTTCGCGAACGGGCAGTAGGGGCAGTCGTAGTCGCAGGACGCGAGCGGACCGCGGTAGAGCACGGTGAGGTCCAGCCCCTCCTCCGCCCCGGCGGCTTCGGTGACCGCACCACTGACCGCGCCACCGACCACGCCGCTGACCGCGCCCGAGGCGGTGGCGTCCGAGGTCGCGGTGGTGCCGACCGGCGGTCGGCGGCCGAGCGACACCCACTGCGCGCCGTCGGGCGCCCCCGTCCCGGCGGGGCGGCCGGCACG
>NZ_JAAVJB010000392.1 GCF_012034385.1 Streptomyces spiramenti | reverse complement strand
GGTGTGCACCGCGGCGGGGCTCCCCGGCCGGGCGACCTGTGGTCGGCGGGTGCGGCCGGTCGTCGTGGAGGGCGCCGCCGCCACCGGGTCGCCCTGGGCCCGGGGCGTCCGGGCAGCCGCCCCGGGGCGCGCCGAGGGCACGAGGTCGAGCAGTGCGTGCTCGGCGAACCCCGCGAGGGCGAAGTCCAGGTGGACGGCGGCGGCGTCCATCGGGTCGGCGCAGTCCGCGGCGGCCCGGCTCGCCCGGTTGAGCTGGCCGTCCCGGAAGCGGCGGCGTGTGGCCTCGCGCGACTGGCGGCGTTCCAGGGTGACGTCGCGGAAGACCCAGGCGACACCCAGCGGTGAGGGCTCGGTGGCCAGTGGTGAGCCGAGGGGCAGGAAGCCGCTGAGCCAGCAGCGGCGCCGCCCACCGGGGAGGCCGCCGCGCGACTCGCCGTGCTCGTCCTCCAGCGAGCCGTCCTCGTGCAGGGTGACCCACAGCTCGACCGGCTCGGCGGGCGGCTCGCCGGCGAGCGCGTGTTCGAGGGCTCCCTCCAGTTCCTGGAGGCCGGATCCGAGAAACTCCGCCAGCGGCTCCCCGAGCATCTCCACCGGGGAGACGGCGAGCGCGCGGGTGGCCGCCTCGTTGAGGGCGACGGTGCGGAGGTCGGCGTCGACCAGCAGCACCGACCAGGCGGCGCCCGCCAGCAGGGCCTCGCTCAGGGCGATGCGGCGTTCGAGGTCGAGCTGGGCATGGACGTCGCTGAACGCGCAGTAGGCTCCGGCGACCCGGCCGGCGGCGTCCCTCACCGCCGCGGTCTGCGCCCTGACCAGCAGGCGGGAGCCGTCCTTGGTGACGAACGGGAACTCCTGGACCTGCCGGGGCGGGGCGCCGGCGCCGGTGTCCCCGGTGACGGCGAGCAGCCGGTCGTGGACGTCGGCGGCGTCCGTCTCGCGCACCACCCAGCCGCCGAGACCGCGACGCCCCAGCGCTTCGGCGGCGCTCCACCCCAGCAGCCGCTCGGCCTCCTGGTTCCAGTGGGTGACGCGGCCGTCGCGGTCCACGGCGAAGAGCGCCGCGTCCATCCCACCGAGCAGCGAGGCGAGCAGCAACGGATCGGGAATGCCGTCCCCGGTGAAGTGCGCCCCTGGCTGGGACTGTGAGTGCGTGGTCACGTCGAACCCCCTCCGCGCCGCGCGCGGGCCGCGCGGCGCTCCCCCGGGCCACCAGGTGGGCACCGCCGGTGGCCGGGCGCGGGGCCCGGCCGAGCCGCGGGCCCGGTCGGAGCCCCGGGTGGTCCACGGGTCCGCACCATTCAACTCCATGGTGTGCGCGGTCACATCGGCTTCGGCGTGATTCGGCCGCGGCGGCACCCGCCGGTGCCCGGCGAAAATCACTTGAACCGACCGCCGAGGGTGCCTACCGTGGTGAGTACACGAGAAGGGAGGTGGTTCGGCAGATGATCAAGAACCGGACGCGTGAGGTGACTGCGGCCTGAGGCCGTCGTCCCACATCAGTGCGGATGCCGGCTTCGCCGGCCAATCCCGAGCAGTCACCCGACCCGCGGGCCGCCGGTATCGTCCGGCCGGCTCCCCAGCCTCGGCTGGGGACCAAGGCCCGCGGGTCGTCTGCGTTCCGCGGCGGCGCCCGGCCCGGTGAGCGCGCAGCGGCGTGGTCCCGGTCGGCGCCGGAACGTGCCGCGACGCCCGCTCCGCGTCAGGGGCAGAGCCGTCGGACCTCCCAGGCGCCGGCCTCGGTGCGGACGAAGCGCAGCCGATCGTGCAGCCGGTTGTCCCGGCCCTGCCAGAACTCGACCCATTCGGGGCGCACCCGGTAGCCGCCCCAGTTGGCCGGAGCCGGCACGTCCTCCCCCTCGGGATAGCGGCGCGCCAGATCCTCGTAGCGGCGGTCCAGTTCGTCGCGGGAGCCCACGACCTGTGACTGGTCGCTGGCCCACGCCCCCAGTTGGGAACCGTGCGGCCTGGTGCGGAAGTAGGCCGCCGTCTCGTCGCGGCCGGTCCGTTCGACCGTGCCGGAGACGATGACCTGCCGGGCCAGGTCGTGCCAGGGGAAGAGCAGCGAGGCGTACGGGTTGACGGTCAGTTGGCGGCCCTTGGTGGAGGCGTAGTTGGTGAAGAAGACGAAGCCCCGCTCGTCGAAGTGCTTGAGCAGGACCGTCCGCGAGCTGGGGCGGCCCTCGCCGTCGGCGGTGGACACCACCATGGCGTTGGGTTCGCCCAGCCCTCCGGCGACGGCCTCGGCGAACCAGTCGCCGAAGAGCGCGACGGGCTCGGCGGGCAGTTCGGCCTCACTGAGCCCCGCGGCACGGTAGCGGGCGCGCATCGCCGCCGGGTCGGGGCGGCGGAGCGGGGAGCCGGCGGGCGTCGAGGGCACGGTCGGCACGGGGGTGACGGTGGACGGGGCGCGGTCGGCGGCGTTGTCGGACACGGCCATATCTTGCAGCATCGGAGCGGCCGTGGCCGGTCCCCGCCGGTTTCCTCACCACCCCTGTGTCTGGCGTACACCTGCGGTCCAAGTCCCGGGCGCCGCCGGATGCGGGCGCGCCCGGTCACCGCGCCCCGATCGGGCGTGACGGCGCGCACGAGCGCACGGCGCTCTTCTCACCGCACGACGGTCGCGCGTCCGGACGGGGTGTCACGGCGGTCCCGGAGCCGTCGGGTTCGCCGCGCCCCGGTGGGCCGGGGC
>NZ_JAAVJB010000391.1 GCF_012034385.1 Streptomyces spiramenti | reverse complement strand
GCTCCCCGGCCCTGCGGCCGTTCCACCGGGGGCAGCCCGCCGTCCCGCCTCCCCGGCGGCGGCGCGGCACGGCCCCCGGGCGAGCGGGTACGTCCGTCGTGCCCGCCGCCCGCGGAGTCGTCTCCCGCGGGGTCGTCACCCGGCGGGCTTCCGCCGTCGGTCCGGCCACGCGGCCCTCCGTCCCGCGACGGAGAGCGCCGGTCCTCCGGCTGCTCCGCCCTCGCCGACGGTCCTGCTCGCCCCTGCCGGTCCTCCCGGCCCGGTTCCTGCGCGCCGTCACTTGGCCCACCCATCACGCCCCACCTCGCGTCGTCCCCCGGTCGTTCCGTGCCCTTCGCCGGTCGCCCGTCGCCGCCGTCCCCCGGTCGCCCGCCGCGGGCCCCGGGCCGCCCCGTGCCCGACCCCGCCCCGTCCCCGGCAGGTCCGCCCCGCGTGCCCTGCCCTGCCCGTCCCGGGCCGGCGGGCGGTGGACCCTCGTCCGGCGGTGGCGCCGGTGCCGGGCGGGCGCCGGAGCGGCGGGGTGGCGCCGGACGACGGCGCGGGCGCTGCTCCGGGACCTCCTCGGCTGTCTCCGCCGCCGACGGGCTGCGCTCGCCCCGCCGGGGCGTGCCGCCCGCCTCGTCCCCCGGCTCCGGCGGCTCCGCCCCGCTGCCCCGGCCGGCCGTCATGGCCGCTCCGGTGCGGCGTAGCCGCCCGCGGTGGAGAGCAGCTGGAGCCCCAGGCGGAGCCGTCGGCGGGCCTCTTCCTCCGTGATGCCCAGACCGGCGGCCACCTGGGCCGTGTCCTGCCGCTGCGCCCGGGTCAGCTCCAGCGCGGTGCGCAGCGGCGAGGGCATGGAGGTGACGATGTAGTCCGCGCGGGCCGCCGTGGAGGCGGCGCGGACCCGCCGCGCCCGCTCGGCTGCGAGGGCGGCGTCGTTGCCGGTACCCCCGGCCCGGCGCAGCATCGCCACCGCGAGGCGGTGCGCCTCGTCGGCGATCCACGTCCGCAGCGGGCCCTGCTCGGGGTCGAACTCCTCGGGGCTGCCCCAGAGCCGGCCGAACACCTCGCCGGTGACCTCGGCCGCGCCGGTGTCCTCGTCGAGGATGCGCCGCGCGATCCCGTAGGCGAGGGGAGCGAAGCGGTCGTACAGCTCACCGAGGGCAGCCGCCTCCCCCTGACGCAGCCGCCGACGCATGTCCCTGTCCCACTGGGGCGGTGTCTCGTGCGCCATGCGGGGCCCACCCTTCATCGCGTGGGACAAATGTAGTGGGCGCGCCCACGGTGGGGCACCTGTCGGACGGATATGCGTCCGGTCCTCGGCGTTGTGGGTGGCGCGATCCCCGTGGCGCGGCCCGTCCGATGCGTGAGCCGGTGAAAAGTGGGCATGGCGAGTGGGAACGGACACCGGGTCCTCCCGGGGCGCGGCGTCGAAGCGGTGAGTGACCGCCGCCGTGCGTCGGTCGGTGGCCGGGACGAGCGGGAGCGGGCATAGAGTAGGCGAGGGGCGAGCCGGCCCGGGGCGCGACCCACGGGCGGCGGCACCGGTAGAGCGAAGGGGCATCAGACGCGTGTCGTTGAGTGTGCTGACCGAGCAGCGGGGAGACTGGGCCGTGTTGCGCGTCCAGGGTGAGCTGGACCTCGTGACGGCCCCGACCGTGCGGCAGCACATCCACGACGCCGTCGCCGACGGTCGCAAGAACGTGGTGCTGGACCTCGCGGGGGTGCAGTTCTGCGACTCCAGCGGGGTCGGTGTGCTGATCGCCTCCCGTCGGCTGATGCGCTCCTGCGCCGGCCGGCTCCGGCTGATCCTGCCCGCCAAGGGCGCCGAGGACGGCTCGCACGTCAACCGGGTGCTCGCCGCGCTCGGTGTGCGACGCCTGTTCGATTGCTTCCCTGATCTGGACGCGGCGGCCGACGATTCCGCGCAGCCGCTGCCCGCCTGACACGGGCTCCGCCCGCGGCGGCCCGGGTGGTGGCGACGCGCCGGTGCCCGTGGTCAGGCCGCTGCACGCGGTCGTTGCAAAATCAAGCACCCGCCCCCTACGGCGTGTTCGAACCTCCGCGCACGGTGTCGCACAGTAGCCGCGCGCTTACTCCTTTGCGCCGGAATATGTCCGAAGTGCTTGTTGAGGCCCGTCGCGTTCGCTCATGCTGTGCAGACCCGGGAGTGCGGCGCCAGTGCCGCAGTCGGGTCCGCCCAGGCGTGAGGCGTGGTTTCCGCCGGTACGGATGGTGTGAGCGGTGCAGGAGCTGCGAAGGCAGCTGGAGCTGGGACCCGACCCCGCGGAGGTGCGGCGTGCCCGCGAGTGGGTCAGAGCCCAGTTGGACGGCGGGGGAGGCCCGGGTCCGGGCACTCCGGCCGACACGGTGGTGCTGCTCGTCTCCGAGCTGGTCACCAACGCGGTCGTCCACACCGGTCGTCCCGCCGTGCTGCGGCTCCTCCTCCCCGGCGAGGCCCACACGCACGAGGAGAACGAGGCGCCGGAGGACCCCTCCGAGGAGCGCGACCCGTGCGCCGGCGACCGGGGGAGCGCCGCCCACCGGCCACGCCTCGCCGCCGGACACCGCGAGGGATGCCGGCAGGCGGAACCCGACCGGCAGGCCGAACGCCGCCCGGCGGCCGAGCCCGGTACCGGCGAGCATGCGGGGTTCGGGTTCCAGCCCGGCGAGGTCGGCCAGCACGCCCGCGGTGGCGACTTCGAGGGCGGCCGAGGAGGAGAG
>NZ_JAAVJB010000390.1 GCF_012034385.1 Streptomyces spiramenti | reverse complement strand
CCGCCCGGTCGGTGCCGGGACTGCTCCGGGAGGCGCGGCGGGGCACCGCTGCCGCCGGGAGCGCCTCGGGCGCCGACGCGCAGCCGGTCGACCAGCTCGGCCACGCGGGCGGCCGTCTGGCCGTCGTCGAAGGCCAGCAGCCGGTGGCAGGGCTGGGAGGTGGGCCGGGTGTGGGGGAGCCATCCCGTCCAGCCCCAGTGATCTGCGCCGCCCGGGGCGATCGCGACCACCTCCACGGCGCTCGGCGGGTGGAGCGCGACCACGTGGGCGAGGAGTGCGCGGGCGACCGCCCGCACCCGCGGGAGCGGCCCGGCGAGTCCGAGCGAACCGGCGGAGGTCAGCCGGAGGGTGACCGGGTCGAGCGGGCCGGCGGAGTGCTGCGCGCTGCCGAGTCGGGACGTCAGCAGCTCCGGGTGCCCGCTGCCGCGCTCCCACAGCGGGGCGGCCGACTCCACCGCCGCGAGCAGCAGCGTCGCCGGGTCCGGTGGCGCGGGCGCCGCGGCGCGGGCCTGCCCGCGGCCGGTGCCGCGACCGGAGGTGGTGGGACCCGTCGGCCTCACCCCGCCGAGCGGGGCGGCCGGGGAGCGGTGTGCCGAGGTGCGGTCGGTGGTGTCACGCCCCGGCGCGCGCCCTGCGCCGTCCAGTGCTGCCCGCGCGCCGGGAAGGGGCATGCCGCCGGAGAGCGGGAGCGGGAGAGGGGCGACGGCGGCTGCCCGGGGGGCAGGGGCCGTCCGGGCACCGACCACGCGCAGGACCGTCTCGCCCACCCGCAGCTCGGCGCCGTCGGGGAGCGCTCCGGGGCGCGCTCCGACGGTTCGGCCGTCGACGGTGGTGCCGTTGGTGGAGCCGCAGTCGCGCACGGTCAGCGATCCGTCGGGCGCTGCCGTGACGACGCAGTGGCGGCGGGAGACGTCGGGGTCGTCGAGTGGGATCTCCGCCTCCGCGGAGCGCCCGATCAGGATCTCCCCGCCGCGCAGCAGGTGGACCCCGCCGGCGTCGGGCCCCGCGACCACCAGCAGCCGCGAGGTGGTGCCCTCGGTGCCCGCCTCGACCGGGCGGCGCAACGCCAGCACGGCGCCGTCCACCAACGGCGGCACGCCGAGCAGCGCGCGCTCGGGGTCCAGTCTCTCGGCGCCGCAGAACACGGCGACAGGGGTGCCGGAGCCCGGCGCCACCGTGTCGGACAGCGCCGCGAGGACGGCTGCGAGCGGGGTGTCGGGCGGAGCCGAGACGGTGGCGTCGGCCGCTGCCGCCGGGACCCTGCCCTGCGGTCCGAGAACGGTCACCCTGAGCTGCATCGGCCCTCCCGGTCCCATCGGCGTCTGGAGCCCGGACGCATCTTCCCACCTGCCACCGACACGTCGCGCCTCCTCGGACAGTTCGCGATCTTCACTGTCCGGAACTGTCTGATTCTGATCGGCCGGAAGTGATCGACTTCGCGGGTGCGCCCTCTCGCGCGTACCCCCGGCACCCCGCCCGCCGGACCGCGCGCCCCCGTCCCCACCAGCCACGACACGAGGCGCACCCCCCACCCGCCGCCCGCGGCGGTGTCCGGCCGCCGCCGGCCCGCCCGGCCCCACCGGGGTCCGCGCCTCGACGGACCGACGCCTTGCGGACGGCCCGCCCGAGCCCGGGACCGGCCAGGACCGCCCGCATTACAGTAGGTGCCGGGGAGCCGCGTCACACCACGCTGCCGTCCCGGCGCCAGACCACCAGGAACCGAGTCACTAGGAGCACGCGTGCGGCCCGTTGGCAGCAAGTACCTGCTCGATGAGCCGCTGGGGCGCGGCGCCACCGGGACCGTCTGGCGGGGCCGCCAGCGGGAGGAGGCCGGCGCCGAGGCGGCGGTCACCGGGCACCCGGGCGAGGCGGTCGCCATCAAGGTCCTCAAGGAGGAGCTCGCGCAGGACCCCGACGTGGTGATGCGCTTCCTCCGGGAGCGCTCCGTGCTGCTGCGGCTCAGCCGCGACAACCATCAGAACATCGTCCGCACCCGTGACCTCGTCGTCGAGGGGGAGCTGCTCGCCCTGGTGATGGACCTGGTCGACGGCCCGGACCTCCACCGCCACCTCTACGACAACGGCCCCTTCTCCCCGGTCGCGGCGGCACTGGTCACCGCGCAGATCGCCGACGCCCTCGCCGCCGCCCACGGCCGGGGCGTCGTCCACCGCGACCTCAAGCCGGCCAACGTCCTGCTGGCCAGGGACGGCGCCGACGGCGAGCTGCTGCGCCCGATGCTCACGGACTTCGGCATCGCCCGGCTCGCCGACGCCCCCGGCGTCACCCGCGCCCACGAGTTCGTGGGCTCCCCCTCCTACGTCGCGCCCGAATCCGCCGAGGGACGCGAACAGACCTCCGCCGTCGACGTCTACGCCGCCGGGATCCTCCTCTTCGAACTCGTCACCGGCGAGCCGCCGTTCCGCGGCGGCAGCGCCCTGGAGCTGCTCCAGCGCCACCTCACGGAGCAGCCACGCCGCCCCGAGGGGCTACCGGACCCGCTGTGGACCGTCATCGAGCGCTGCCTCGTGAAGAACCCCGCCGAGCGCCCCTCGGCGACCGCGCTCGGCCGCGCGCTGCGCGCCGTGGGCGAGGGCATCGGTGAGTACGCCGGACCCGAGGAGCGTTCCGCGGCGCTCGGCGTCGCCGCGCTGCTCCCGCCGGACCCCGCCCCGGTGCGGGTCGTCGGCAGCGGCATCACCCCGGCCGGCGCCGCGG
>NZ_JAAVJB010000038.1 GCF_012034385.1 Streptomyces spiramenti | reverse complement strand
CCCCCCGGGCGAGCGGGCCCGCTGAGCATCCCTGGCACGCCGCCGTGCCGCCGGGGCCGCCCGGCGGCGTGTCGTGGACCCGGCGGCGGCCGTGGCCCGGCGGTACGTTGGGCGCATGACTGGGACAGGCGCGAACATCGAGGGCAGCGGCGGCGAGTACCGGGTCGAGCGGGACTCCATGGGCGAGGTGCGGGTGCCGGCGGACGCCAAATGGCGCGCGCAGACCCAGCGCGCGGTGCAGAACTTCCCCGTCTCCGGCCTGCGGCTGGAAGCCGCCCACATCGAGGCGCTGGCGCGGATCAAGGCGGCGGCGGCCAGGGTCAACGCCGAACTCGGCGTGCTCGACGAACCCCGCGCCCGCGCCATCGAGGAGGCCGCCCGGGAGGTCGTCGACGGCCGCTGGCCCGACCAGTTCCCGGTCGACGTCTTCCAGACCGGCTCCGGCACCTCGTCCAACATGAACATGAACGAGGTGCTGGCCACCCTGGCCACCGAGCGGCTCGGCGAGCCGGTCCACCCCAACGACCACGTCAACGCCAGCCAGTCCTCCAACGACGTCTTCCCCTCCTCGATCCACATCGCGGCCACCGCCGCGGTCAGCCGCGAACTCATCCCCGCGCTGGAGCACCTCGCCGACGCACTCGCGGGCAAGGGCGAGGAGTTCGCGGGCGTCGTCAAGGCAGGCCGTACCCACCTCATGGACGCCACCCCCGTGACGCTGGGGCAGGAGTTCGGTGGCTACGCCGCGCAGGTGCGGTACGGAGTGGAACGGCTCCGCGGCGCGCTGCCGCGCCTCGCGGAGCTGCCGCTGGGCGGCACCGCGGTGGGCACCGGGATCAACACCCCCGCCGGGTTCCCCGCCGCGGTGGTCGCGGAGGTGGCGCGGACCACCGGCCTGCCCCTCACCGAGGCCCGCAACCACTTCGAGGCGCAGGGCGCCCGGGACGCGCTGGTGGAGACCTCCGGCCAGCTGCGCACCGTAGCCGTCTCGATCACCAAGATCTGCAACGACCTGCGGTGGATGGCCTCCGGGCCGCGCACGGGGCTCGCCGAGATCGCCCTCCCCGACCTGCAGCCGGGCTCCTCGATCATGCCCGGCAAGGTCAACCCGGTGGTGCCCGAGGCGGTGCTGATGGTCTGCGCCCAGGTCGTCGGCAACGACGTGACGGTCACCACCGCCGGGGCCTCCGGCACCTTCGAACTGAACGTCATGCTGCCGGTGCTGGCGCGCAACCTGCTGGAGTCGGTGCGACTGCTCGGCAACGCCGCCACCATGCTCGCCGACCGCACCGTGACCGGCATCACCGCCGACGCCGAACGCTGCCGCGAGTACGCCGAGTCCTCCCCGTCGGTCGTCACGCCGCTCAACCGGTACATCGGCTACGAGGAGGCGGCGAAGGTCGCGAAGCGCGCGCTGGCGGAACGCGTCACCATCCGTCAGGCGGTCGTCGACGGGGGGTACCTCGACGACGGCCGGTTGACGGAGGAGCAGCTCGACGCGGCGCTCGACGTACTGGCGATGACCCACCCGCCGACCGCCGACTGACCTGCGACGGGGCGGCCCGCCCCCGACGCCGGGACGGGCACCCACCGCCACCCGATGGTCACTGTCCGGTCACGGTAGGCGACCCCGGGTGAGGTGTCGTCATATGCTCCGCACATGACGACACCGAGAGCGGAGGACCGCACCGGGGCCGCCGCCGGCCGCTGGCTGCCCGGTGACCACATCCTGTGGCGCTACCGGGCCAACGCGTCCGCGGAGTTCCACATCTGCCGGCCGATGACCGTGGTCCGCGACACCCCGGAAGTGCTCGCGGTGTGGATCGCGCCGGGCACCGAGTGCGTCCGCCCGCTCCTCGCCGACGGCACGCCGCTGCACCACGAACCGCTCTCGACGCGCTACACCAAGCCCCGCGTGGTCGCCCGCGACCGCTGGAAGGGCACTGGTGTCCTGAAGCTGGCGCGACCCGGCGAGCCCTGGTCGGTGTGGTTGTTCTGGGACGAGGGCTGGCGGTTCCGCAACTGGTACGTCAATCTTGAGGAGCCCCTGACCCGCTGGTCGGGCGGGGTCGACTCCGAGGACTACTTCCTCGACATCGTCGTCGACCGCGCGCGCCGCTGGTCCTGGCGCGACGAGGACGAGTTCGGCCAGGCCCGGCACGACGGGCTGATCACCACCGAGCAGGCCGCACGGGTCAAGGAGTGGGGCCGGGCCGCGGTGGCGCTGATCGACGTCTGGGGGCGGCCGTTCCGCGACGGCTGGGAGCACTGGCGCCCGGACGACGGCTGGCCCCTGCCCGCGCTGCCGCCCGACTGGGACCGGTTGGGGACGGTGCCGGGCACTCCCTGAGGCTTCCCATAATGGGTGAGGGTTCGGGAGCCTCTTGAAAGACACCCCCGTCCCGATCGTAGGATCGAGCCCCACTGATCCTCCCAGCGCAACACCCCGGCCCCACACGCCAGTTCCCACCTGGACGGATGGACAACCCCCGTGACGGACCCGACACCACCGCAACCCGCGGCACGTACGGCGGAACCCCCGCAGCGTGCGGAGGGCGCGTCCATGCCGCACGCCCGGACCGAGACCGCCGCGCCGCCCGGCCCGCCGGAGGGCGCCGGGACGGCCGAGGGCCGCGGGGCACCGCACGACCAGGCCGGGGCCACTGTCGAACTCCGCGTCCCGGCAGCCGGCATCGGCCACGCCGAACGGCTGCGGTTCGTCGGCTCCGCGACCCGCCGCATCGCGCGCGGCATCGACCTGGACGAGACCATTCTCGGTCTCTGCCGCGCCACCGTGCCCACCTTCGCCGACGCGATCCTCGTCTACCTCCGCGACCCCCTGCCGGTCGGCGAGGAACAGCCCGTCACCCCGTACGTGCTGCGGCTGCGCCGCACCGACCGGGTGCCCGAGGCGCTCGCGGGCCGCAGCAGCGGCGCCGGCCCGGTCCCGCTGCTCGCCGACGCGGCCACCCGCGTCGAGCACGCGCCGGGCGGCCCGCTGGCCGAGACGCTGCGCAATGTCCGCCCGGTCCTCGCCGACAGCGAGACCGCCCGCGGCGCGCTGCACGAGCTGACCGGCGCCGAGGACCTCCCCGACGGCGAGCGCGTCGTCCTGGCCCCGCTGCGCGGCCACCGCCGCGTCAACGGCATCGCCGTCTTCGTGCGCCGCCCCGACACCGTCGCCTACACCTCCGACGACCTCCAGGTCGCCGCCCAGCTCGCCACCCACACCGCCCTCGGCGTGGACAAGGCGGTGCTGTACAACCGCGAGGCGTCCATCGCGGACGAGCTGCAGCGCACGATGCTCCCGGACCGGCTGCCGCAGCACACCGGGGTGCGGCTCGCCCACCGCTACACCGCCGCCGCCGAGTCCGCGCGCGTCGGCGGCGACTGGTACGACGCCATCCCGCTGCCCGGCAGCCGGATGGCGCTGGTCGTCGGCGACGTCATGGGCCACTCCACGACCTCCGCCGCGATCATGGGCCAGCTGCGCACCACCGTGCAGACCCTCGCCGGCCTCGACCTCCCGCCGGAGGAGGTGCTGCGCCACCTCGACGAGCAGGCGCAGCGGCTCGGCGAGGACCGCATGGCTACCTGCCTCTACGCCGTCTACGACCCGGTCGCCCACACGCTGACCGCGGCCAGCGCCGGGCACCCGCCGCCGGTACTGCTCCACGTCGACGGCACCACGGAACTGGTCGACCTGCCGCCGAACGCCCCCATCGGCGTCGGTGGGGTGGACTTCGAGACCTGCACGGTCTCCGCCCCGGCGGGTTCCACCCTGGTGCTCTACACCGACGGCCTGGTCGAGTCCCGCAGCCGGGACGTCTCCACCGGCGTGGAGCAGCTGCGCGCGCTGCTCACCGAGACCGCCCGCCTCACCAGGCCCGGCGCCGCCGCGCCGCTGGAGGCGCTGTGCGACGAGATCCTCGACATCGCCGGTCCCGGCGACCGCGACGACGACGTGGCGCTGCTCGCCGCGCAGTTCGAGGGCGTCGCCCCCGAGGACGTGGTGCTGCTGCGGATGCCGCCGCGCGCCGACTCGGTGCGACTCGCCCGCCGACAGGTCCGCGACAGCCTCACCCGCTGGGGGCTGGAGGAACTGCTGGACTCGGTCGAGCTGCTCGTCAGTGAGGTCGTCACCAACGCGGTGCGGTACGCCGAACGCCCGGTGACGCTGCGGCTGCTGCGCACCGACGCGCTGCGCTGCGAGGTGGGCGACGACGTCCCGCAGCTGCCCCGGCTCCGGCAGGCGGGGCCCGCCGACGAGGGGGGCCGCGGCCTGGTGCTGGTGCAGCGGCTGGCGCGGCGCTGGGGCGCCACCCGTCTGGGCACCGGCAAGCTGGTGTGGTTCGAGATGACCGTGCGCTGAGCGGCCCCGTCCCCGGGGCTGCCCGGGGAACGCCGAGAGGGCCCGAACCACCGGCGGTTCGGGCCCTCTCGGTTGCCGCACGCCACCCGTGCGGGGCGTGGCCTGGGTCCTGTCTGGTGGAGAGCGCCGGAAAGGCCCGCGGTGTCCGGTGCGGCGGATCGCAGGGCGGAGCGTCGCAGCTCGTACCCGTCGTACTCGCGCGAGGCTCCAACGCGGCGAGATGCCGTGCCAGGCGCCGCGGGCCAGGCGGGATTGATCAGACAGGGCCTAGGCGGAGGTCGGCTCCAGCACGGCCTCGGCGTCCAGCGTGACGCCGACGGCCTGCACGACCGAGGCGATCTTGAACGCCTCCTGGATCGTCTCGCGGTCCACGCCCGCCTTGCGGAGGACCTGCTCGTGCGAGTCGAGGCACTGGCCGCAGCCGTTGACGGCGGAGACCGCCAGCGACCACAGCTCGAAGTCGACCTTCTCCACGCCCGGGTTGCCGATCACGTTCATCCGCAGGCCGGCGCGGAGCGTGCCGTACTCAGGGTCGGAGAGCAGGTGGCGGGTGCGGTAGAAGACGTTGTTCATCGCCATGACCGCGGCGGCTGCCTTGGCGGCGGTGTACGCCTCCTCGGAGAGCTTCTCCCGCGCCTCGGGCTCCAGCTCCCGCAGCACGATCGGGGACCGGGAGGCGATGGCGCAGGCGAGCACCGTGCCCCACAGCTGCTGGGCGGGCAGCTCGGAGTTGCCGATCACCGAGCTGAGGTTGAGCTTGAGGTCCTTGGCGTAGGCCGGTACGGCCGCCTTCAGATCGTCCAGGGCCATGGTCGTTCTCCCGTCTCCGTGTCCTCGAGGTGTGCGGGCGGTGCCCGCCCCGCCGGCCCTTCCCGGGCGGCGGGGGGACCGCCGGTTGCGATGGGTCAGCTCACTCGCCGGAGAGCAGCTTGACCGGGTCGAGGGTCTCGTCGCCCTTGCTCCAGTTGCAGGGGCACAGCTCGTCGGTCTGCAGGGCGTCGAGGACCCGCAGGACCTCCTTGGGGTTCCGGCCGACGGAGCCGGCGGTCACCATGGAGAACTGGATCTCGTTGTTCGGGTCCACGATGAAGACGGCGCGCATCGGCAGACCGTCCGAGCCGAGGATGCCGAGGTCGGAGCAGAGCTCGCGCTGCACGTCCGACATCATCGGGAAGGGCAGGTCGCGGAGGTCCTCGTGGTCACGGCGCCACGCGTGGTGCACGAACTGGGTGTCGAGGGAGAAGCCGAGGATCTGCGCGTCACGGTCGGCGAACTCGTCCTGGAGCTTGCCGAAGGCGGCGATCTCGGTGGGGCAGACGAAGGTGAAGTCCATCGGCCACGCGAAGTAGACCTTCCACGAGCCCTCGTAGGACTTGTGGTTGATGGTGTCGAACTCCTTGCCCGTCTCGAGGGAGACGCAGGCGGTGAGCTCGAACTCGGGGAACTTGTCACCAACGGTGAGCAACGTGATCTCCTTGCACGGGGAAAGTACCCTTACGGGGGCTTTCCGAGGGTTGGACGCGACTCACGCTGTCACATCGGCGTTGATCACGGAAATAGCCAGAATCTGTACAGCTGATCGGGAGTGTTTATCAGTGTCGGTGCGATCCGCAGGGCTGCGCCCACCCACGGTCTCGCAGCTCAGGGCGTTCCTGGCCGTCGCCGAACACCTCCACTTCCGCGAGGCGGCATCCGCCATCGGGATGAGCCAACCCGCCCTCTCGGGGGCCGTGGCGGCTCTGGAGGAGATCCTCGACATCACCCTTGTGGAACGCACCACACGGCGTGTCCTCCTCACCCCCGCGGGGGAACGCCTCGCCGGCCGCGCCCGCGCGGTGCTCGACGCGGTCGGCGAGCTGATGGAGGAGGCCGAGGCCGCCCGCGCCCCCTTCACCGGCGCGCTCCGGCTGGGCGTCATACCCACCTGCGCGCCCTACCTGCTGCCCACCGTCCTCCGGCTCGTCCGGGAGAAGTACCCCGCGCTCGACCTCGCCGTCACCGAGGACCAGACCGACCCGCTCCTCGACGGGCTGCTCTCCGGCCGGCTCGACGTGCTGCTGCTCGCCGTGCCCCTCGGCGTCACCGGGCTCGACGAACTCCCCCTCTTCGACGAGGACATCTGCCTGGTCACCCCCGCCGACCACCCGCTCGCCGGCCGCGGTGACATCCCCCGCGAGGCCCTGCGCGACCTCGATCTCATCCTGCTCGACCAGGGGCACTGCCTGCGCGACCAGGCCCTGGAGATCTGTCGGGGCGCCGGACGCGACGGACAGGGCGGAGCCACCAGCGCCGCCGGGCTCGCCACGCTCGTCCAGCTCGTCGCGGGCGGCATGGGCGCGACCCTGCTGCCGCGCACCGCGCTCGACGCCGAGACCGCGCGCAGCCACGACCTGGCCACCGGCCACTTCACGAGCCCCGCACCCACGCGCCGCATCGCGCTCGTCACCCGTTCCGGGGCCGCCCGCGCCACCGAGTTCGCCGAACTCGGCGCCGGCCTCCGGGAGGCGCTGCGCGCGCTCCCGGTGCGGGTGGTGCCCGCGGTCGAACCCGTCCGCCGCCCGCGCCGACCGGCCGGTGGGGCGGAGCGCGGGGCACGGCTCCGGCCGGCTACGGGGTCTCCCTGAGCTGCCCCTGACAGAGCCCTGACTTCCACCCCGAACCCACTCGGCGACCCTGGTGGCCCCGGCCGTACCTCGGTAGCCTGACGGGGTGACCACCGACAAGCCGCCCGCCGTGTCCCTCGGGAAATCGACCCCGCCCCCGGCCGTCCGCGCCTCCGACGCGGACCGCGACCGCGTGGCCGAGATCCTCCGCGAGGCCCTGGCCGAAGGCCGCCTCCAGGCGGACGAGCACGCCGAGCGCATCGAGGGCGTCTACTCGGCCAAGACCGTGCCCGAGCTGGAGAAGCTGATCCGGGACCTGCCCGCCGGGCAGCGTCCGTCGGCTCCGCGGCCCCCCACCCGCGAGGAAGCCGCGCGCCTCCCCGGTCCCCGCAACGTCGTCGCCGTCCTCGGCGGGGCCGACCGGCAGGGCAGCTGGCGGGTCGGCGCCCAGATGAACGCGATCGCCGTCTGCGGCGGTGTCGACATCGACCTCACCGAGGCGATCTTCGACCAGCCCGAGGTGGTCATCAACGCGACGGCGGTCTGCGGCGGCATCAGCATCCAGGTGCCCGAGAACATCACGCTCGTCTGCGAGGGCAGCGGGATCATGGGCTCCTTCGACGCCCGCGAGATGGTCGCCGCCGACCCGGCCGCGCCGGTGGTGCGGCTGCGCGGCGTCGCCATCTGGGGTGCTGTCGAGGCGTCCGCCGTCGAGGGCAAGCGGGTCCAGAACCTCCGCGCGAGCGACGGCTGACCCGGCGGGTTCCCCTCCGCCGCCGGGCTTCGGCGGTGCCGTGCGCCGTGCCGCCTCGACCCGGTGCGGCTCGCCGCGCCGGCCGGTGGGCCGCCGCCGTCCGCTTCTTCGCCGCACGCGCTGCCGCCGCACGCGGGCACGGCCCCTCTCCTTGCCTTCCCGCCCGAGCGGGCGGGCGCTTCCGCGCGCCCGGCCCGGGGTCTCTCGAAGCCCGGTGGCATCCCCGGTCACCCGTCGGCCCCGTGTCGGGGACAGCGTCGGCGCCGCCCTGCCCCACCCCACCCCACCCCGCCGAGTCGCGCCGGGGTGGACACGGAGCGGATGCGAGACGTCACGTCACGTCGCCCTGTTTGGCTCTCCGTGCATAAGCGTGTGCGCAGCGGGTAGGGCAGGGAGGACCGTCACTCGTATGGCCGATCAGCGGCGCTCTGCCGCGGTCGGTCACCCAGGCCTGCGGGTGGTGGTCAGTCAGCCCAGCAGAGCGACCCCGTAAGCCGTCGTCAGGAGTTGACCGTGCTGCAATCGCCTCACGAGCCACAGTGGTCCACCGCCGTGCCGTCCCCACGGCTACGGAGAGACCTCGCCGGCCCGTGGCATTCCGAGGCCGCGTGCCGGCGCGACGAGGCGGGACTCTTCTTCGCGCCCTCACAGGAGCCGACGGCCGCGCGGCTCTCCCGTGAGGCGGCTGCCAAGTCGGTGTGCGCCCGCTGCCCCGTCCTGCTCGAGTGCCGGGAGCACGCGCTGCTCCAGCCCGAGCCCTACGGCGTCTGGGGCGGCCTCACCGCCGCCGAGCGGCGTGTGGTGCTCGGCCGGCGGCGCCGGCGGCAGTCCGCCGAGGCCGCCTGAGGCGGACGCGGGAGACCGGGGGCGGCTCAGGAGCGGCCCCCGGCCCCGGTGCTCTGTCGTCCGCGGCAGGTCGTCGCCGGACCGGTCAGCGCGGCTGGTCGAAGTTGACGGCGCTGTAGGCGCGCAGCTTCGACAGGCGATGGGTGGAGTCGATCTGGCGGATCGTTCCCGACTTCGACCGCATCACCAGTGACTGCGTGGTGGCGGTCTCGGCGCGGTAGCGGACACCGCGCAGCAGGTCGCCGTCGGTGATGCCGGTGGCGACGAAGAACACGTTGTCGCCGGAGACCAGGTCGTCCGTGTGCAGCACGCGGTCCAGGTCGTGCCCGGCGTCCAGCGCCTGACGGCGCTCCGCGTCGTCCTTGGGCCAGAGCTTCCCCTGGATGGTGCCGCCCAGGCACTTGATCGCGCACGCGGCGATGATGCCCTCCGGGGTTCCGCCGATCCCGAGCAGCAGGTCCACCCCGGTCCCGTCGCGCACCGCGGCGATCGCTCCGGCGACGTCGCCGTCGGAGATGAACCGGATGCGGGCGCCCGCCTCGCGGATCTCGCGGACCAGATCCTGGTGGCGGGGGCGGTCCAGGACGCAGACGGTGACGTCCTCGGGGGTGCCGCCCTTCGCCTTGGCGACCCGCCGGATGTTCACCGCGACCGGCGCGTCGATGTCGACGAACTCGGACGCCTCCGGGCCCGTGACCAGCTTGTCCATGTAGAAGACGGCGCTCGGGTCGAACATCGCGCCCCGGTCGGCGACCGCCAGGACGGAGACGGCGTTGCTCATGCCCTTGGCGGTCAGCGTCGTGCCGTCCACCGGGTCCACGGCGACGTCGCACTCCGGGCCGGTGCCGTCACCGACGCGCTCGCCGTTGAAGAGCATCGGCGCCTCGTCCTTCTCGCCCTCCCCGATGACGACCACGCCGTTCATCGAGACGGTGGAGACCAGGGCGCGCATCGCGCGGACCGCGGCGCCGTCCGCGCCGTTCTTGTCGCCGCGTCCGACCCAGCGTCCGGAGGCCATCGCCCCGGCCTCGGTGACGCGGACCAGCTCCAGTGCGAGGTTGCGGTCGGGCGCCTCGGGGCTGACCTCGAGAGGAGGCGGGAGATGGTGGTCGGACATGGGCACACAACCTTTCGCGCGGGCGGGCCGGTACGCGCGCCGGGGACCGTGGAGTTCGGGGGACGCCTCGACTCTAGCCGCCGCCCGGACAACTGAGCATGTCGGCCCACGGATGAGCAGGGAGGGGGTGGTGGGGGAGCGGCTCCCGGCATACGGGACGATGGGGGAGTGGTGAGAGAGAACGGCACTCCGTCCCAGCAGCCCGCCGGCACCGCCGGTGACCCGGCCCGCGACAGCGGCGGGGACGCCGCACGCGGCGAAGCGGCATCCGAGTCCGCCCCGCAGGAGGAGGCGCGCCGGGCGACGGCGATCGCCGACCCGGCGACGGGTGACGCGGCGGACACCACCGCGGCGGCCGACACCCCGACGGCTCAGCCGACGCGGTCGGCCGACGACGCCGGACCCGGCGCCGGCAGCGGACCCGCCGCGGGTGACGACCCTGCCACCGGCGGCGAACCGGCCGCCACCGGCGACGCCAGGCAGCGCCGCAAGCTGAAGACCGTCCGGGACATGCTTCTGTCCATGGCGGTCATCACCGTCGGCGCGCTGTTCTTCTACTTCGTGCAGCCCACCGACACCGGCCAGGACCCCGTCCGGGCGGTCGACTACGCCGTCGAGGCGAGCACCGCCTCCCGCGCCGCCCCCTACGACCTCGTCGTCCCCGAGGGGCTGGACGAGGAGTGGCGGGCGACCTCCGTGCGGTACCGGCAGAGCTCCGACCACGGCGCCTTCTGGCGCATCGGCTTCATGGACCCCGACAACCAGTACGTCGCGCTGGGCCAGGCGGACGGGCCGGTGCGGGCCTTCGTCAACGACTTCGCGCAGGGCGCCCAGGACACCGGGGACACCGTCACCGTCGACGGTCGGGAATGGGCCGTCCACACCGGCGGCAAGTACGACGCCCTCGTGTCGGAGGAGGGCGACGTCACCACTGTCGTCACCGGCACCGCCGGGGCCGAACAGCTGGAGGCGTTCGCCGCCTCGTTGGCGCCGCACGCCAACCAGTGACACGCGCCGTACCCGCACGGCCCGGCCCTCGCACCGCGAGGACCGGGCCGTCCTGCTCCCCGGCCCCGCCGCACGGCACGCGCGCCGAGGACCGAGCAGCGGTGGTGACTCAGCCGTCGCCCGAGGGCGCGCCGTCCCCCTCGCCCGGACGCGGCGTGCCGCCGTCACCGCCGTCCGACGGGCGCGCCGCGTCCAGGCGGGCCCGGGCGCCCTCCAGCCAGTGGCGGCAGATCCGGGCGAGCTCCTCGCCGCGCTCCCACAGCGCCAGCGACTCCTCCAGGGTCGCGCCGCCGGCCTCCAGCCGCCGCACCACCTCGACCAGTTCGTCGCGGGCCTGTTCGTAGCCGAGCGCGGTCTCGGCATCCGTTTCCGTCATGCCCGCCAGCCTATGCGGGAGGGCTGACAGCGCCTCGGGCCACCACCGACAGCTCGCCCTCGGCCACCCGCGCGTGCAACTCCTCCTCCGGCGCCACGGTCGAGGCGTCCCGGATCACCGAGCCGTCGGGGCGCCGCAGCACCGCGTAGCCGCGCTCCAACGTCGCCGCCGGCGAGAGCGCCCGCACCCGCGCCAGGGTGTGCCGCAGATCGTCCGCCGCCCGGTCCAGCCCGTGCGACAGCGAGCGCCGGGCGCGCAGCCGCAGCTCCGCCAGCCGCTCCTCCTGCGCGTCGAGCACCCGGTGCGGCTCGGCCATCGCCGGCCGCGACAGCGCGTTCGCCAACCCGCGCTCCTCCCGGTCGAGGAAGGTCTCCATCGCGCGCCGTGCCCGGTCACCGAGCTGCGTCACTCGCGTCAGCTCCTCGTTGACGTCGGGGACGGTGCGCTTCGCGGCGTCCGTCGGCGTCGAGGCGCGGACGTCCGCGACCAGGTCCAGCAACGGGGAGTCCGGTTCGTGGCCGATCGCCGAGACCACCGGCGTCACGCACTGCGCGACCGTGCGCACCAGCCGCTCGTCCGAGAACGGCAGCAGGTCCTCCACACTCCCGCCGCCGCGCGCCACCACGATCACGTCGACCGCCGGGTCGGCGTCCAGCGCCCGTACCGCCTCCACCACCTGCGCCACCGCGTGCACGCCCTGCACCGCGACGTTGCGCACGTCGAAGCTGACGGCGGGCCACCGCAGCCGTGCGTTCTCCAGTACGTCCCGCTCCGCCGCCGACGCGCGGCCCGTCACCAGCCCGATCCGGTGCGGCAGGAACGGCAGCGGCCGTTTGCGGTCCGCGGCGAACAGTCCCTCGGCGGCCAGCGCCCGCTTCAGCCGCTCCAGCCGGACGAGCAGGTCGCCCACGCCCACCGGGCGGATCTCCGCGGCGCGCAAGGAGAGTTGCCCGCGCGGGGCGTACCACTCCGGCTTGCCGTGGACGACGACCCGCGCGCCCTCCGCCACCACATCGGCGATCTGGTCGAAGACACCCCGGAAACAGGTGACCGTCAGGGAGATCTCCTGCGAGGGGTCCCGGAGCGTGAAGAACACCACACCGGCGCCGGGGCGGCGGCTGAGCTGGGTGATCTGCCCCTCCACCCACACCCCGCCCAGGCGGTCGATCCATTCCCCGATGAGCCGCGAGATCCTGGCGACCGGAACCGGGTCGTCGGCGGAGGTCTGAAGAGCCATGCCGCCAGGCTATCGGGGCCCGCCGACAGCCCCGGGGGCGTGAAAGCCGAGACCGGCACCGGGGTTCACCCCCACCGGGCCCTACGATGGGGCCATGAGCGCTTCCGCCCCCCGCCGTGTCCTGCTCGCCGCCCCCCGTGGTTACTGCGCGGGTGTGGACCGCGCCGTCATCGCCGTCGAGCAGGCGCTGGAGCAGTACGGTCCGCCCATCTACGTCCGGCACGAGATCGTGCACAACAAGTACGTCGTGAAGACGCTGGAGAAGAAGGGCGCGATCTTCGTCGAGCAGACCGACGAGGTCCCGCAGGGCGAGATCGTCATCTTCTCCGCCCACGGCGTCGCCCCCGAGGTGCACCGCGAGGCCGAGCGCGGCAAGCTCGCGACCATCGACGCGACCTGCCCGCTGGTCACCAAGGTCCACAAGGAAGCCATTCGCTTCGCCAAGGACGACTACGACATCCTCCTCATCGGCCACGAGGGCCACGAGGAGGTCATCGGCACCTCCGGCGAGGCCCCCGAGCACATCCAGCTGGTCGACGGCCCCGGCGACGTCGCGGACGTCGAGGTCCGGGACGAGTCGAAGGTGGTCTGGCTCTCCCAGACCACCCTCTCCGTGGACGAGACCATGGAGACGGTCGGCGCCCTCAAGGAGAAGTTCCCCAACCTGATCAGCCCGCCCAGCGACGACATCTGCTACGCCACGCAGAACCGGCAGACCGCCATCAAGCAGATCGCCGCCGACTCCGACCTGGTGCTGGTCGTCGGGTCGAAGAACAGCTCCAACTCGGTGCGGATGGTCGAGGTGGCGCTGGGCGCCGGCGCCGGTGCCGGCCACCTGGTCGACAATGCGGGCGAGATCGACGAGAGCTGGCTGGAGGGGGTCACCACCGTCGGCCTCTCCTCCGGTGCCTCCGTCCCCGACGTGCTGGTCGAGGGCGTGCTGGAGTGGCTCGCCGAACGCGGCTTCGGTGACGTCGAGGTCGTGCAGCCGATGCAGGAGTCGATCCAGTTCTCGCTGCCGAAGGAACTGCGCCGCGACCTGCGCGCCGAGGCCGCCGAGAAGGTCCGCGACAGCGCCTGACGCACCGGGTCGGGGCGCGCCGCCCGGCCTGTCGTGGGCACCGCCGACGACCGCCCCGTGCCGATGAACGGCACGGGGCGGTCGCGTTCTGCTGAGGCGGTGGCGGTGGCGGTGGCGGTGGCGCGCCCGCGACGGCCGGTGGTGCGGCTCCGGGCGCAGGGTCAGCCGCGCTGGTGTTGCTGTGCCGCGGCGGCACGGGCCGCGTTCTCCCTGCGGCGCCTGATCCGACCCGCCATGACGGCCAGCTGCCGACCCAACGTGATCCCCACCGCGGCGATGGTGCCCGCGAACAGCCAGGGGGCGCCGACGGCCAGCTCCGTGAACAGCTCGTACAGCCCGCCGCTGACGATGAGCCCCGCCGCGTAGGCGATCGGCACCGCCACCGGCGCGCAGATCAGGTCCATCGGCCGCACCCAGGCGGCGACGGCCACCGAGACCAGTACGAACAGCAGCCCGTACAGCACGGGGGCGCCGCCCAGGACCCGACTGAACCAGCCGGCGACCACCATCGAACCGATCGCGATCACGCCGCATCCCAGTCCCGTCAGCTTCGGACGGGGGAGGCGCGCCAGCGCGTCCAGCAGGGGCGGCCGGGGGCGGGTGGCTCCCTCGCGCGATCGGGGGGCGGGACGGCTGCGCTGCCGGTCCGGCGCCGCCGCCCGGGCGGGCCGGGGCACGCCGGCCGCCCCGGCGGCCGGGCGCGGCAGGGGAGGGCGGGTGGTGCTGGTGCTGTACTCCACGGGCACCAACGTACGGGCCGTGCCGCCCGCGATGGCGCAATGGCGCGCCCTTTTCATCCCATTTGCCGATGAGTCGACAGAAGGACGAGGTGGGAGGGGCCGGGGGCCGCCCCCTTAGAATGGGCGACCGGCCCTGTCAGCAACCACCCGAACGGGAAGTCCCACGTGTCCCTCACGATCGGAATCGTCGGACTGCCGAACGTCGGCAAGTCGACTCTCTTCAACGCCCTCACGAAGAACGACGTGCTGGCGGCCAACTACCCGTTCGCGACGATCGAACCCAACGTCGGCGTCGTCGGGGTCCCCGACGCCCGCCTGGCCAAGCTCGCCGAGATCTTCGGCAGCGAGCGGGTGCTGCCCGCCACCGTCGACTTCGTCGACATCGCCGGGATCGTGCGGGGCGCCAGCGAGGGCGAGGGGCTGGGCAACAAGTTCCTGGCGAACATCCGCGAGTCGGACGCCATCTGCCAGGTCATCCGGGCCTTCAAGGACGAGAACGTCGTCCACGTCGACGGCAAGGTCTCGCCCAAGAGCGACATCGAGACCATCAACACCGAGCTGATCCTCGCCGACCTCCAGACGGTCGAGAAGGTCCTGCCGAAGCTCCAGAAGGAGTCGCGGATCCGCAAGGACCGGCTGCCGGTGGTCAAGGCCGTCGAGGAGGCCAAGGAGATCCTGGAGGAGGGCCGCACCCTCTTCTCCGCCGGTATCCGCCAGGGCACCGAGCGGGCCGAGCCGCTGCACGAGCTGCACCTGCTGACCGTCAAGCCCTTCCTCTACGTCTTCAACGTGGACGAGGAGGAGCTGACCGACGACGCCTTCAAGGCCGAGCAGCGTGAGCTGATCGCCCCGGCCGAGGCCGTCTTCCTCAACGCCAAGCTGGAGGCCGACCTCGGCGAGCTGGACGACGAGGCGGAGGCGCTGGAGCTGCTCCAGTCCGTCGGCCAGGAGGAGCCCGGGCTCGCCAACCTCGCCCGCGTCGGCTTCGAGACCCTCGGTCTCCAGACCTACCTGACGGCCGGCCCCAAGGAGTCCCGGGCCTGGACCATCAACAAGGGCGACACCGCCCCCGAGGCGGCCGGTGTGATCCACACCGACTTCCAGAAGGGCTTCATCAAGGCCGAGGTCATCTCCTTCGACGACCTCGTCGAGGCCGGCTCCGTCGCCGAGGCCCGCGCCAAGGGCAAGGCCCGCATGGAGGGCAAGGACTACGTCATGCGCGACGGCGACGTGGTGGAGTTCCGCTTCAACGTGTGACGCGTCCGGCGAAGGGCCGTCCGACCTGCCGCGGAGCGGGTCGGGCGGCCCTTCGCTGTCCGTGCGGCGAAGCGGTTGCGCCGCTTCGCCGGCCCGCGGCTCAGGAGGTGCCTCGGCCGGAGAGAGGTTCGCCGTCGGTGGGTGTGTCCGGATCGGGTGCGACCGAGGTGGCGGCTGCGCTGGCGGCTGCGTCCTCCGCCGCCGGGAGTGCGCCCGCGCCCGTCCCCGCCGGTGGTGTCGCGCTCCGCGCGGGGAAGCGGCGGGTGAGTGCGACGCCGACGAGGACCACGGCCATGCCGATCAGCAGTCGGGTGTGGAGCTGCTCCCCGAGGACGGCGACGCCGAGCAGCACGGAGACGACCGGCAGCAGGTAGCCGACGACGGCGGCGTTGGTGGCGCCCTCGTCGTTGATGATGCGGTAGGTGAGGTGGAAGGTCAGGGCGGTGCAGAGGACGCCGAGGACGAGCGCGGCGACGACGACCGTCGGGGTGGGGTCGAAGGGCGCGAGTCCGCCGCCGAGCGGCATGACGGTCGCGGTGAGGCCGGCTGCGGCGAGGAGTTGGGCGGTGGAGAGCGAGATGGTGGGGGTGCCGCGCCGTACCAGGGTGCGTCCCATGTAGGTGAAGGCGACGGCGTAGCTGGCGGCGGCACCCAGGATGGCCAGGGTGCCCCAGCCGGTGGCGCCGGTGGCCTGCCAGGGGGCGAACAGCACGATGGTGCCGGCGAACCCGAGGAGGAGCCCGGCCGACCGCCCCGCGTGGGGGGTGCGTTCGGTGCCGAGCACGAGGGCGAGGGCGATCGTCCACAGCGGGGTGGTGGCGTTGAGGACGCCGGCCATGCCGGAGTCGACGGTCTGCTGCCCGAGGCTGAACAGCGCGAACGGCAGGGCGTTGCAGAAGAACGCGGCGACGACGAGGTGGCGCCAGGTCGTCCGACCGCGTGGGAGGCGGTGCCCGGCCAGCCGGCACGCCGCGAGCAACACCAGCGAGCCGACCGCGCAGCGGGCGAACGTCACCTGCAGCGGCGAGAGGCCGCGCAGCGCCAGGTCGATCCAGAGGAAGGTCGAGCCCCAGAGCAGGGCGAGCACGATCACCCGTGCCACGCTGCGCAGCGAGGATGCACCGCGGTCCATGTCGTCTCCACGTGTCGAGGGGGAGGATGCGCGGTCCGGGGCGTTCGGTGGGACCGGCAGGTTGCGTGGCGGTTCCGTCGCGCGACGGAACCGCGCCGGCTGACCCCGTGGGGAGGGTGCGGGGCGGGTGTGCCCGGCGGCCGGGACCGGGAGCCGTGGCGGGTCGGGCGGGTCGGGCACGTACGAGTGGCGCGTGGCGCCAAGCGTGTCGCGGTGGCATGCGTGGAATAACATAGAGGGTGTTCTCTTTCTTTGTCCACGGTGCAGGGGGCCGGTCGATGGCACGGGTTCGGCAGGAGCGCGCGGAGCGGACGCGCCGGGCACTGATCACTGCAGCCGCAGAGCTGTTCGATCAGCGCGGCTACCACGGGGTCGGGCTCAACGCGATCCTGCGACGAGCGGGGGTGACGACGGGGGCGATGTACTTCCACTTCGCGTCCAAGGAGGACCTCGCGCGGGCCGTGATCATCGGTCAGGCCGACGGGTTGGACCTGGAGGGCGACGCTCGGGGACTGCAGCAGCTGGTGGACCTCTGCCAGCACATCGCCGTCACCATGCGCTCCGACGTGCTCCTCCGCGCCGGAGTGCGGCTGGCCGTGGAGCAGAGCGAGGCCGACCTTCTCGACTACTCGATCTACGGCTGGTGGTCCTCCCGCTTCGCGGCCTGCCTGGAGACGGCCCGGGAGATGGGCCAACTGCGGCCCGGGGTGGATGTGGACACCTTCGCTCGGGTGATCGTCGCCTCGTTCACGGGCACCCAGACCATGTCGCGACTCTCGAACAGCTGGTCCGACCTGCCCGACCGCATCGAGGAGATGCTGTGCTGCCTGCTTCCCGCGCTCGCCTCCGAGGAGGTCCTCGCCACGCTGACGGTTTCTGGCGCCCCCTTCGGTGAAGCGCTGTCCCGCACCGCGGCGCCGGGGTCCTCAGCGGGCGACGCCTCCTGAGCCCGGCCTCCTCGGTACTCACCGGTACTCCTCGGTACTCACCGGTACTCACCGGTACTCACCGGTGCCCTCCGGTTCCTCGGCCGGCGTCTGCCCGACCTGCTTCGGGCTGCCCTGCTTCGGGCTGCGGGGCCCGGCAGGCGGGAGGTCCTGGCGCGGAGCACGGCTCGCCGTGGCCTGGCCGCCACCGGCGGCTCTCCGGCGGCGCGAGCGGGGGTCTGAGCGCCTCGCCGTCGCTGTGTCGCGCGGCCGGCTCCCGGCGCGCTCGCGCCCCACCGCAGCGGTCGCCCCCGCACCCGCCCTGCCCCGACCGTGGCCGCAGCGCCTCGCCCACCCTCTCCCACCTGCGGCTTCGCCGCGTGATTCGTGTTTCCGTAGTGCGCCCTCCCGGTCGCCGAGCGTAACTTCGTGAGTGCCGCAGGGAAGAGCGGCCCGGGAGCCACCGGGCCGGGGCGACCCGGCGGAGTACGTCGCCACCTGAAACCGAACGGAAAGGCTGATCCATGTCGACCACCGTCACAACGGCCGCGGTGTGCCTCGTCTGCGACAGCGAGCTCGCCATCGAGGGCGGCTCCGAGAAGGGGGAGATCGTGGAGTGCGGCACCTGCGGTCAGGAGCACGAGCTGACCGCCGCCTCCGCCGCCGGCTACGAGGTCTCCCTGGCCCCCGAGGTCGAGGAGGACTGGGGCGAATGACGACCGCAGCCACCGACGTCCTGCTGTCGGTGACCGTGCTGCGCCCCGACGAGCGTCGACTCCTGGACGCCCTGCGCGACCAGGGGTTGACGGCCCGTCCGGTCCTCCAACCGGACATGGCCGAGGTGCTCTCGGAACGCGGTGCACGGCCCCGACTGGCGGTGCTGCGCAACCTCTCCCACCGGGAGGCCATCGGCACCGCCCGCCGCCTCGACCAGGCCGGGATCGCCACCCTCAACACCCCCTCGGCGATCGAGACCTGCAACGACAAGGGCCTGCAGGCCCTGCTGTTCGCCCGACACGCCATCGCCCACCCCGACACCCGCCACGCCTACACCTACGAGCAGGTACAGGAGGTGGCGCACGAGTTCGGCTGGCCCGTGGTGGTCAAGCCGGTCTCGGGATCCTGGGGGCGCGGGGTCACCCGTCTCTCCACCGAGCACGAGTTGGAAGCCTGGACCGGCGGTCGGGAGTCCGCCGACGCGGCGGGGAAGCTGTTCCCCGTCCTGGTGCAGCGGTACGTCGACAAACCGGGGCACGACCTGCGGATCGTCGTCGTCGGGGAGCAACCCGTCGTCGCCATCCGCCGGGCCTCGGAGAGCTGGCGCACCAACACCCACCTCGGCGCGCGGGTCGAACGCGTCGAGATCTCCGACACCATGCGGGCGCTGTGCGACCGGGTCGTCACCGCGCTCGGCCCCGGCTTCTACGGCGTGGACCTCATGGAGGACCGCCACACCGGCGAGACCACCGTCATCGAGGTCAACGCCAACCCGGAGTTCGCCCGCTCCTCGGAGACCCACGGGGTGGACATCGCCGGGATCTACGCCCGGTACGTCGTGGGCCTGCTGGAAGCGGACCGGGCCGTTCTCGCCCACTGAGACGGGGCCGTCCGGGCGTCGCCCACCCCGCGCCCCCGTCGGGGCCGGGCGGCGGCCGGCCCGTGCCCCGGAGTCACCCAGCGGTCGCAGCCTCCTCCTCAAGCGCCTCTCTCGCTGCGCCCGTCGGCGTCCCGCACCGCCGCGGCCCGGACCGCACACCGGAACCGCACCCACCGCCGTCGACCGTCACCCACCCCTCCCGCCACCGTCATCGCCGCTCGCCACCACGGCCGTCCGGCGTCCGCCCCGGCGCCGTCCCGCCGGTGCTTCTTCCGCAGTCCGGCCCTCCCCGCCCGCACCGCGTGACGGTCACCGACCCGGCCACCGCCGGGCCAGCCCGGTGACCGCCGCGGTCGCCGGAGACGGCCACTCCGTGCCCCGTCCGCCCACCGTCGTGCGGTCGCGGCGCGGGGGCCGCCCCCGGACGCGCCATTCGCAGAACGAGGAGACACCACATGGAACAGTTCGACACCGCGCTCGTCCTCTCCCGGGTTCTCACCTCGGGCGTCGTGATGAGCATCGAGAAGAACGACAGGGAACTGCCCGCCCTGGAACGCCTGTTGACCAAGCGCACCCGTCGCTCCAAGGCCATCCTGGTCAACAGCAGGAGCGCCGCCGTCCACGCCGCGCTCACCGGTCAGGACATCGGCCACGGCGACACCGCCGAGCTGCCCGCGGCGGCCACCGGCCGCGACCGCGCCTTCGTCGACTGGGTGGGCGTCACCGCCACCGCGCCCGCCGACGGCGCGGCGCCGGCGCCGGCCTTCGACCTGATCACCCTCACCCCGGAGAACGCCGCCGACCTGGCCTCGGCCGCCGCCGACGCCACCGCGCCGACGCTGGTGGTGGACCTCACCGGGCTGGGATTCGGGCCCGCCGCCGCGGTCCTCACCGACGACGCCGGGGTCTGGACCCGGGGCGAACGCCTCAAGATATTCGGCGCCTTCGACCTGCGGACCATGTGGACGCAGGAGGAGGCCGAGCCCGGCCTCGCCCCGGGGGTGCAGTTCAACTACCGGCTCAGCCCGCTGGTCGCCGCGTGCGCCCGCATGGCCCTCGCCCAGGCCGGTACCCGTTCCGCCGAGAAGACCGGAGACACCCCGCGATGATCACCGACTTCCCCTCCTCCCCTCTGGCCCTCCCCGACCCGGCGGATCTCACCGCGGAGCTCGCGGAGTTCGGCGGCGCGGCGATGATCCCCAAAGAGGTACGCCGCACCATTTTCCCGGTGATCACCAAGGAGGACGTGTTCAACCTGCTGCTGGCGCAGCGCTCCGACGCCGCCAAGGTCGTCGACGGCTTCGCCGAGGAATACCGCGCCTACGTCGGCGCCCGGCGCGCCCTGCCGACCGCGAGCGGTACCTCCAGCCTCCACCTGGCGCTGGTCGGCGCAGGCGTGCAGCCAGGAGACGAGGTGATCGTGCCGGCCTTCACCTTCATCGCCACCGCCCAGGCGGTCGTCGCAGCCAAGGCGATACCGGTGTTCGTCGACATCGACCCGCTGACCTACTGCATGTCGCCCGAGGCGGCTGCCGCAGCGATCACCGACCGCGCCCGGGCGCTGATGCCGGTGCACGTCCACGGCCTGCCCGCCGACGTCCCCGCGCTGCGCGCCCTCGCCGACCGCCACGGCCTGGCCCTCGTCGAGGACGCCTCCCACGCGCACTCCGCGAAGATCGGCGACCGGGTGGCGGGCTCCTTCGGCGACGCCGCCGGCCAGAGCCTGATGGCGGACAAGAACTTCCCGCTGGGCGGCGAGGGCGGCATCGCCTTCTTCGACAGCGACGAGGGGTACGACCGGGCGGCGGACTACCTGGAGCGCCACGGCATCGACTACGGCATGTCCTGGGTGGCCGGCGCCTTCGGTTCCAGCCAGCTGAAGCGGCTGCCGTACTACGACGCGATCCGCGCCCGCAACGCCTCCCTGCTGGCCGCCGCGCTTCGGGAGACCGGCCTGTTCACACCGCCGCACGTGCCCGAAGGCCACACCCACGCCTACAACATGTACCGGATCGGCCTGGACCCGGCCGCCGTCGACCTGGGCGACCTGCCGGTCTGGGCCGTGAAGGAGGCGGTGCACGAGCTGCTCACCGCCGAGGGCGTCCCGGCCCGCGAGTGGCAGAACACGCCCATCCCCTGCCACCTCCCCTTCCGGGAGCGGTCCGGCTTCGGCAACGGCTACCCGTTCACGCTCAACCCCGCCGCCGTGCGCGACCACGCGCCGACGGACTTCCCCACCATCGTCGCGATGCTGGAGAGCACCGTGGTGCTCTGCCGCGAGCTGCGGTCGCCCGTCGAGTGGGAGCGGGTCAGCCGCTACGCCGACGCCTTCCGCAAGGTCGCCGCCCGTCCCGACGCCATCCGCAAGCTGGTCGCCGAGCGTGAGTACGTTCGGCCCTACGAGAAGGCGGCCCGCCTTGGCTGACAACGACCGCATACGCGTGGCAGTGCTCGGCGCCAGTGGCTACACCGGTGCCGAACTGATCCGGCTGCTGCTGGGCCACCCCCGCGTCGAACTCGCCTACCTCTCCTCCGAGCGGTACAGCGGGCGTCCGATCACCTCGGTGCTCCCCGGAATCCGCAACCATCCCGGCGCCGCTGGGCTGCGCTTCTCCCCGCTGGAGGCGTGCGACGAGGTCGACGTGGCGTTCGCCTGCCTCCCCACGGGCGCCCTCCCGCCGCACATGCCGAAGCTGTCGGAGCGTGCCGAGCGGGTCATCAACCTCGCCGGTGACTTCCGCCTCACCGACCAGGACCAGGCGGCGCAGCACTACCCGGAGTCGGGGGAGTGGACCGAGCAGTTCCACTACTACGTCCCGGAGTTCTCGCCGGCGCCCGGTGCCGACATCCGCTTCGTCAACCTCCCCGGCTGCATGGCCGTCTCCACCCTGTACGCGCTCCAGCCACTGGTGGCGGCCGACCTCGCCGAGGGCGGTGTGGTCGTCGAGGCGAAGACCGGGGCGAGCGGCAGCGGCAACAAGTCGAGTGAGCACCCCGCCGAGCGGATCGGCAACTTCCGCGTCCACAAGCCCTACGGGCACCGCCACGCACCGGAGATCGAGCAGGCACTGCGCACGTTCTCCGGTCGCGCACCCGACCTCCGGTTCTCCACCTTCAGCCTGGACGTCTCCCGCGGGATCCTGGTCTCCGCCTACGGCCGGCTGCGGGAGGGCACCACCCCGCTGGACGTGAAGCGCGCCTACGGCACCGCCTACGCCAAGAGCCCCTTCGTCAAGGCACGATCCCAGCTCAAGACCCCCGCCGACTTCCCGATGCTCAAGAGCGTCGTCGGCTCCAACATGGCGGAGGTCGCCGTTGCGGTCCGGGGCGACCAGTACGTCGCCGTCACCGCGATCGACAACCTCATCAAGGGGGCCTCGGGGCAAGCGGTCCAGGCGTTGAACCTGCTGTACGGCTTCGAGGAGTCCACGGCCCTGCCCTTCACGGCGGTGAACCCGTGAGCCGCCCGCTGTACGTCGTCAAGGTCGGCAGCGCCACGCTGCTCCACCCCGGGATCTTCGCCGAGATCGCCGCCGTCCACGCCCGGGGCGCCCGTGTCCTGGTCGTGTCCGGCGGGGCGGAGGGCATCGAGCGCCACTACACGGCCATCGGACGGACGATGCCCTCCCTCACCCTGCGCAACGGCGATGCGGTGCGCTACTGCCCGCCGGCGGAGATGCCCCACATCGCCGACGCCTACCGGCAGGTGACGCTGCCCGAGGTGGAACGCGGCCTCGCCGCCCACGGTCTGACCGTCCTCACCGGCCTCGCCTCCGACGGCGGACTGGTGACGGGCGCTGTCAACAAGCCGCTGCGGGTGACCGAGGACGGGCGCTCCAAGGTGGTCCGCGACCACCGGGCGGGCACGGTGCTCGCGGTCGACGCCGACCGGTTCGCCGTCCTCCTCGACGCCTACGACGTCGTCTGCGTCTCGCCTCCGGTACGCGACGCGGAGGGCGGCAGCGACCTGAACGTCGACGCCGACGTGCTGGCCGCGACGCTCTCCAACGCGCTCGGCGCCGACCACTTGCGGCTCGTCACCGGAACCGCCGGCATCCTCACCGACCCCGCCGACCCGTCCACGACGCTGCACGACGCCTTCCCCGGAACCGCAGGGCAGTACGCCGGCGGCCGGATGAAACAGAAGGTGAGGGCAGCGGAACTGGGACTGCGGGGAACCGCGGACGTCGCCGTCACCGGCCCGCACACCATGGCCGACCCCGAGGGCTGGACCCGGTTCTGGCGCGGTGACGAACCGGCGGAGGACCTCGCGCTGCTCAGCCGGGCGGTGGGCATCCCGTCGACCTCCTACGACGAGCACGAACTCGTCGCCTACCTGGTGCGGTGGTGCCGCGACCGCGGCATCACCGCCCGCGTGGACGAGGCAGGCAACCTCGTCGCCGAGCGCGGCGCCGGCCCGCGCACCCTGCTGCTCCTCGGCCATGCCGACACCGTCCCCTTCACCTGGCCCGTCCGCTGGGAAGCGGGCGACGCCGGTACCGACGACCGGGCGGTGACCGCCGACGCCGCGGACCACGGGGGCGGGGGCGCCGTGCTCCACGGCCGGGGCAGCGTCGACGCCAAGGGCTCGCTGATCGCCTTCCTGGACGTCCTGGCGGACACCGCCGTCCCCGAGGGCTGGTGCCTGCGGGTGGTCGGCGCGGTGGAGGAGGAGGTCTCCTCCTCCAAGGGGGCCTTCCACGTCCGTGACCACTACCCGGCCGAGGCCGTGGTGGTGGGGGAGCCCAGCGGCTCCGGGGCGCTGACCCTCGGCTACTACGGCCTCTTCAAACTGGAGGTCACCGCGACGGTCCGCAGCGGCCACTCCGCCGGCTTCCAGGCGATCTCCGCCCCCGACCACCTCAGCGAGTCCCTGGCACGCATCCGCACGGCGGTGACGAAGGAGGCGGAGGAAGCGCTGAGCGCCGTCATCGACCTCTCGTGCGCGGCCGGCACGGAGAGCCAGTCGGCGACAGCGGTCCTCAACTTTCGCGTCCCCCCGGGGATCGACCTGGCGGTGCTGCGCGAGGCGGCCGTCGACGCGGTCGGCGAGGGCGTCTCCGTCACCTTCCTGCGGGCCACCCCCGGCCACGCCGGCGGGCGGTCCACCCCGCTGGCCAAGGCGTTCGGCCGGGCCATGAACCGGAAGGGCGTCAGGCCGAGGTTCCTGATGAAGAAGGGGACCTCGGACATGAACACGCTCGCCACGACCTGGCGGGGCGTCCCCATGGTCGCCTACGGGCCGGGGGACTCCGCACTGGACCACACCGCGGACGAGCACATCGGCGCCGCGGAGTACCGCAGGGGACGCGACGTCCTCCGCGAGGCGGTCGCCGCCTACTTCACCCTCGCCGGCGCGGACCAGCAGGCCGCGCTGCCGACCACCGGAGGCACCCCGTGACCACTGCCGTCGACCGCTCCGCCCGGACGGCCTCGCTGATCACCCCACTGATCGCCGGACGTCCCGGCGGGGGGACCGCCACCGCGACCCCCGCCGCCCCGCCGCACGCGTCCGATCCGCACACCCTCGTGCTGCGGGAGCGCGCCCTGACCGCCCGCCGCGCCGTCATCGACATGGCGGCCACCCCGACCGGCTGTCATCTGGGCGGCAGCCTCTCCGTGACCGACATCCTGATCGCCGCGCTCGACCGCACCGCCGACGACCCCGACAGCGAGGTCGTCCTGAGCAAGGGCCACGCTGCCGCTGGTCTGTACGCCGCGCTGCACGCCACCGGCATCCTCACCGCTGACCCGGTCCCGCACTACGGAGCGGCGAGCCACCACTTCACCGGCCACCCCGGGCCGAGCGTCGAGGGCGTCCGGTTCCCCACCGGAAGTCTCGGCCACGGCGCCCCGTACGCGCTGGGCTGGGCGCTGAGTCGCCGCCTGTCGGGCCGCTTGGGTCTGGGGATCGCCGTCCTCGGCGACGGAGAGCTCCAGGAGGGCCTGGTCTGGGAGACCTTCCAGGTCGCCGCCGCCCAGCGGGTGTCGAACCTGGTCGTCGTCGTCGACCGCAACGGCGGCCAGAACGACGGCATGGTCGCCGACATCTCGCCGCAGCCCCAACTCGCCGCTCGGTTCGAGGCGTTCGGCTTCGAGGTCGCAGAGGTGGACGGACACGACGTCGGTGCCCTCCGGGCGTTGCTCGACCCGGATCGGGCGGACGCCGACCGGCCCCTCGCCGTCGTCGCCGACACCGTCAAGGGCAAGGGCCTGCGCCCCGTGGAGGGCAAGGCCGCCTCCCACTACGTCACCATCGACGCCGCCCGTGCGGCCGCCTGGAAGAGGATTGTGCGATGACACTGGCCGGACGCGCGGCCTACCGCGACGAGTTGACACAGATCGCCGAGTACGACCCGCGGATCCTCTGCCTGGAGGCCGACCTCGGGGGCAAGGGCCATCCCTTCGCCGTGAATCACCCCGACCGCTTCTTCAACGTCGGGATCGCGGAGGGCGCGATGGTCGACATGGCCGCGGGACTCGCCGAGGGCGGCTACCGGCCCTTCGTCTCCACCTTCGCCCCGTTCGCCGTGCTGCGCGCCGCGGAGAGCATGAAGCTGGCCCTCGGCTACCTGGGCGCGGGCATCACCGTGGTCGCGCCCTACGCCGGGGTGTCCGGCGGCTGGTTCGGCACCACCCACCACTGCCTGGAGGACTTCGCCGTCGTACGCGCGATCCCGGGCGTCACGGTCGCCGCGCCGTACGGGGAGGCCGAGATGCGCGCGGTGGTCCGCCGGGCGGCGGTCACGGGCGAACCCCACTACATCCGCACCGGTCGCAACGCCGCCCCGCTGAGCCTGCCGTGGGTGGGGCCGGAACCGCCGGTCGTCAACTGGGACGTCCACGGCGCGGAGCCCGATCGCACCTGCCTCGTCTCGGTCGGCGAGGTAGGGACGGAGCTCTGCCTCGCGGTGCGCCGCTCGCTGCCGGCCCTGCCGCATGCCCACCTCTGCTACCTCGACCAGCCGCACCTGGAGCGTGCCGCCGCCGAACTCGCCGACCACTACGACAGGTTCGTCGTCGTCGAGGAACACCGCCAGGCCGGGGGGATCGCCTCCGCGCTCGCCCTGCTGCTGCCCGGGCGGGAGGTCTCCTCGGTCAACGCCGGGGAGAGCTGGCCGGTCCACGGCGGCAGCCACGAGGAAGTACTGGACGAACTGGGCCTCAACGAGGCTGCGGTGTGGGCGGCACTCGCCCCCCACGAGGTGCCGCCCCACGGCGCGCCGGCCGCCCCGCAGGACAAGGAGGACACGGAATGAGCACACACCGCATCGGGTTGGCGCAGGGCACCGCGATCTACGTCGGGGCAATCCTCGGCGCGGGCATCCTCGCCCTGCCCGCCCTGGCCGCCGCGACCGCCGGGCCGGCCTCCCTGGTCGCCTGGGTCGCCCTCCTGCTGTTCTGCGTACCCGTCGCCTTCACCTTCGCGGCGCTGGGCGCCCGCTACCCCGACAGCGGCGGAGTCGCCACCTTCGTCGCCAAGGCGTTCGGGCAGCGTGCCTCCGGCGCGGTCGGCTACTGGTTCTACTTCGCGCTACCGGCCGGCGCACCGGCCACCGCCTACGTGGGCGGCCAGTACGTGGCTCACACCCTGGGCGCCGGACAGACCGCGGCACTGCTGGTGGCCGCCGTGCTGCTCCTGGCGGCCTTCGGCAGCAACATGGTGGGCCTGCGGCTCTCCGGACGGCTGCAGTTGCTGCTGGTGGGCCTCCTTGCGGTGCTGCTGCTGGTCGCGGTCGTGACCTCGCTGCCCCAGGCCAGCACCGACAACCTCACGCCGTTCGCCCCCCACGGCTGGGGCGCCGTCGCCCAGGCGGCGAGCCTGCTGTTCTTCACCTTCGCCGGCTGGGAGGCTGTCACCCACCTCTCCGGCGAGTTCCGTGACCCCGCCCGTGACCTGCGGCGCGTCACCATCACCACCCTGATCGTGATCGGCGTGCTCTACCTCGGACTGGCCCTTACCTGCGTGCTGGTGCTCGGCCCCGAGCTCGCCCGCACCGAAGCCCCGCTGACCCTGCTGCTCCAGGCCGGCACGGGCTCGGCCGCGTCGATGGTCACCGCCGTCATGGCCATGATCCTCACCTTCGGCACCATGAACGCCTTCCTCGCCGGGGCGTCACGGCTCGGTGCGGCTCTCGCCCGGGACGGGGTGCTGCCCGCGCCGCTGGCCAAGGGGCACCGACCTGGAGAGGTGCCGCGCCGCAGCCTCGCCCTGCTGTTCCTGCTCAGCGCGCTGGTCTGCACGTTCGCACTGACGACCGGCACCGAACTGGCCCACGTCATGCTGGCCGCCGCGGCCTGCTTCATCGCCGTCACCGTGGCCGGCCTGGCGGCCGGGGTACGGCTGCTGCCGCGCTTCAGCGCCGTGTGGTGGGGGGCGCTCGTCGCCACGGTGGCCATGACGGTGCTGCTCGTCTTCTCCGGCTGGTTCCTGCTGCTCCCGCTGGTCCTCGGCGCCCTCGCCGTCGGCTGGTCCAGGGCGGCCTCGGGGCGACGCCGGGTCGTGCCGGTGAACCCGCCCGCCGCCGCGGAGCCCGCCACGAGCCCGGCGGGCACGACTTCCGGCCCCGCCACGGTTCCGGCCGCCGCGAACACGGTGGCCTCGACACCGGCCACGGTGACCGAGCCGGCCGGGTAGCGCGTGTCGGGAACACCTCCCGGGGCTCCCCGAACGCCGGCCGCGCCGGCAGCCGGAGCGCGGACGACCGGGCCGGAGACCTCCGGCCCGGTCCCCGCCGTCGTGGCGCACTGCGCCGCATCCGGCACCACCCGAACCCCTGCGGCGGACGCACCGCCGTCCCCGGCCTCCCCCGCACGAAGGAGAGAACGATGGATCTCGGCCTGAACGGAAAGACCGCCCTGGTGGCGGCGGGAACGAGCGGGATCGGACTCGCTGTCGCCCGCGCGCTCGCCGCGGAGGGCGCCACGGTGTCGGTCTGCGGGCGTTCCGCCGAACGACTGAGCGAGGCCATGGCGGTCCTCGACGAGGCCGGCCCCGCCGACGTCCACGGTGCCACCGTGGACGTCACCGACCACGCCGCGGTGGCGGAGTGGGTCGCCTGCACCGCCGACCGCTTCGGCGGACCGCACGTGGTCGTCGCCAACGCGGGAAGCCCCGCCGAGGGCGGGGCGGAGGGTCTCGACGTGCCGGACTACCGGACCGCTGCCGAGCTGACCCTGCTGTCGGCGGTCACCCTCAGCCGGGCGGCGCTGCCGCACATGCGTCGCGACGGCTACGGGCGGCTGCTGTTCGTGACGTCGCTCTCCGCCCGTCAGCCCATCCCCGGGCTCGCCCTCTCCAACACCTTCCGCCCGGCGGTCGTCGGCTACGCAAAGTCGCTGGTGCAGGAGCTTGCGGCAGCGGGAGAAGGCGCGGTCACCGTCAACGTGATCGCACCGGGCATGACCCGCACCCCCACCCTCCAGGCGTGGGCCGAACAACTCGACGGTGGTGTCGAGGGGTTGTGCCGCGACATCCCGATCGGGCGGCTGGCGGAGCCGGAGGAGGTCGGCGCGACCGCCGCCTTCCTGGCGTCGGAGCGGGCGGGGTCGATCACCGGCGCCGTCGTGCCGGTGGACGGCGGGGCCGGCCGCGGCCTGCTCTGAGAGCGTGTGGGAGACCCCACGCCGGGCCCGCGACGCCGGCCACGGCCATCTGCCGCGTGGCCAGGAACGCCCGAAGAGGACCCGGTACGAGGGCACCCCTCCGCCGTGCGGCTGACCGCATCCGACGCGGGGTCTCACACACGCTCCGAGGGCGGCACCCGCTCGCCCCGCACGGCCGACCGCTCGCCGCCGCCCCACGGACCGGCGGCCCCTTCCCGGGCCGCCGGGCGGTCGGATCAGGCAGCCGGTAGACCGTGGAGCGCCACCGCCAGCTGTGCGCGGCGAGCGATGGCGAGCTTCCGGTAGATCCGGGTGATGTGCTGTTCCACCGCGCGGGCGCTGACCCCCAGAGCCGCCGCCATCTCGCGGTTGGTCATCCCGTCCAGCATCATCCTCGCGATACGCGCCTCGTGGGCGCTGAGCCGGTCGTGCTCCGGCGAAGGCGGCGCGGCCGTTCTGCCGACTCATCTCCACGAACGGCACCGGCGTGGACATCACCATGGCGCCGCCGGCGAGCGCGAGCGCGCAGTCGCCCTGCCGTAGCGCCTGGCAGGCCAGGTGC
>NZ_JAAVJB010000389.1 GCF_012034385.1 Streptomyces spiramenti | reverse complement strand
CCCGGCGCCGCCGCCCGCGCGGGCGGCGCCGGGGCGGCCGGGTTCGGCCTCCGGTGGGCCACCGGCCGGCCGGCCGCCGGGCCGGTGCCCGTGGTCGTCCCGGTCGGTGGCGGTGGTCCCGCCGTCGGTGAGCTGCCGCTCGCAGTGGGCGAGCCAGCGGACCTCCGCCTCCGCCTGGAAGACCAACTGCTCCAGTACGAGCAGCCAGGCGAGTACCCGCCGATCCGACGGCCCGTCCAGGGCGGTGCGCAGCTTGAGCCGGGCGTACCCCTGCATGGCGCGCAGGGTGTGGCGCCGCTGGATCGCGATCACGTCACCGATGCCGCTCCCCTGCGTTCCGACCGCCATCGCGACCTTGATGGCGAGTTCGTCGCGCGCCGGCTGTGAACGGTCGACCGGACGCGCGTACCACTCCCCCACCTCCCGACGTCCCGCGTCGGTGATGGCGTAGTGCTGCCTCGCACCGGCCCCGGTGCGTGACTCGACCAGCCCGTCCCGTTCCAGGCGGGCGAGGGTCATGTACACCTGGCCGATGTTGAGCGGCCACGTGGCGCCCGTCCGCGCCTCGAAGTCGAGGCGCAGCTGCGCCCCGTGGGAAGGCCCTCGCTCCAGGAGAGCGAGCAGCCCGAACCTGATCGACATACCGAGTATGTATACCGAGTATGGCGACGCCCGCGCAACCCACCCCCGGCAACCACCGCGCCACCCGCGGCCCCCCACGCCGAACGTTTCCGCAGCTCAAGACCGCGACAACATCTTCAGCGAGAAAAGCATACCGAGTATCGCGAGCACTGCATACGCGGTATGGCACCGGGGTGGCCGACGTGACACGTGCGACGGGGCGGCCTCTCGGTCGCCGCGGCGGAACCGGTCCTCGCCACGCCGCGCGCCAGGCACCCGGCGGGGGGCGCACGGCACCGACCCGGTGCGCGGCGCGCACCCCCGGGCCAACCGCACGGGGGATTCCCGGGATCGGCGGAAGCCGGTACAAACCGAGGGAGAGACATACCGCCGAAGGGAGTCCCCTGTGCGCTCACCCCTGCCCGGACGTCGACCGACACGGACGGGTGTGGTCGCGTTGGCCGCTTTCGGCCTGCTGGCGGCCAGCGCCCCGACCGCGGGCGCAGCGCCCGGGGGCGAGGTCGAGCGCGTGGAGGTCACCGCGCCGGGGGCCGCCATCACCGTCGAACTCCCCGGCGGGTTGGGGTTCCCGTGGGTCCCGGAGGGGCCATGGCGGATCGATGTCAGCTGGCCCGAGGGCAGCGTCTCGGCGCGAGGCGGCACCGGAGCGGGCGCGAGCGGCGGACCGGTCGGCGAGGCGACCGCGCTCCCTCCCCGGCTGGAGGAACTGCGGGCCCGGCAGGCGACGGAGCTGTACGGCGCCCCCGCTCCGCCTGCCCCGGCCGACCGGCAGCTCGCCCTCGTCTCGCTCGGGGACAGCGCGATCTCCGGTGAGGGCGTGGGCAACTACGACCCCGCGACCGACGGGCCCGACAACTGGTGCCACCGCTCCTACGACGCGGCGATCCACCGCACCGGCATCCCGGCGGACGTGACCTACAACTTCGCCTGCTCCGGGGCCGCCACCACCAACATCCGCTCCGACGGGACCCCGCGGTTCGACGAGCCCCTCCAGGCCGACAGCCTCGCCGTCGCCGCCCGCAACACCCGTGTCGACACCGTGCTGCTCGTCGTCGGGGCCAACGACGACCTGGAGTTCGGGCCGGTCATCACGGACTGCGCGCTCTCCTGGTTCCTGCACTGGCGCGGGCCGTGCCACCCGACGTACGCGCCCGGCTGGCAGGCGCGGGTGGACGGTCTGCGCCCCAAGGTCGAGGAGACCGTCACCGACCTCCACACCGTGATGTCCGACGCGGGGTACGCCCGCGACGACTACCGCATGGTGCTGATGTCCTACCCCGGGCCCCTCGGCCCGGACCGCCGCGACGACCCGCGCCACCTCGGCCGACTGGTCGGCGGCTGCACCTTCCACGACGCCGACACCCGCTGGGTGCGGGACGAGGCGGTGCCGCCCTTCCAGGAGAGCCTGCGCGCGGCGGCGAAGAACGCCGACGCCACCTACCTCGACGCCTCCCGGCTCTTCCACGGCCACGAGGTGTGCAGCGACGCGCCCTGGGCTCGCGGCCTGACCGTGGACGTCACCAACCCGTTCCCGCCCGACGCCAACTCCGTCCGGCAGTCCTTCCACCCCAACGCCGCCGGGCACGGCGCCTTCGCCGCCTGTCTGACCGCGCTGCGCGCCACGGACGTCCGTGAGGCCGGCTGCGCGGACCCGGCGAGCACCGGCTCGCCGGTGCTGGTCGAGGGCGCCTGGGACGATCTGTTCCGTCCGGCGGCGACCGCCGACGGAAGCCGCTGCCTCGCCCCGGCCGCCGGCCGTACCGCCAACGGCACGCAGGTACGTGCCGAGGAGTGCGACGGCGAGCGGGGGCAGGACTGGTACCACGACACCGAGCGGGGCTCCCTGCACGTCGGGCTGAGCCACGACCGGTGCCTCGACGTACCGGGCCGCGCCTTCCGCGCGGGCACCGGCCTCCAGCTCCACAACTGCAACGGCACCGAGGCGCAGCGGTTCGAGCGGACCGCCGGCGGGGCGCTCGCCCCGACCTCGGCGCGAGAGCTGTGCGTGACCCTGCCCGCGGCGAGCGGCGGGCAGGCCGCTCTCCGGCCCTGCGACGGCAGCGCCGCGCAGCGGCTCGCCTGACCCCTCCCC
>NZ_JAAVJB010000388.1 GCF_012034385.1 Streptomyces spiramenti | reverse complement strand
GACCGATGAACGAGCACGCCGTTGAGCCCGCTGACTACTCGGGCCGGGCCGTCGGCGGAGGCCGCTACCAGCTTCGCACCCTACTCGGTACCGGCGGCATGGCCGACGTGTTCGCCGCCGAGGACGTCCGGCTGGGACGCCTGGTCGCCGTGAAGCTGCTGCGCCCCGACCTGGCGGAGGACCAGGTCGCGAAGGCCCGCTTCACGCGCGAGGCCCAGTCGGTGGCCGGCCTCAACCACCACGCGGTGGTCGCGGTGTACGACTCCGGTGAGGAGGACACCGGCGGCGTCCACGGCACCGTCCCGTACATCGTGATGGAGCTGGTCACCGGCCACACCATCCGCGAACTGCTGATCAACGAGGACGCCCAGCCGACCGAGCGGGCGCTGTCCATCGTCTCCGGTGTGCTGGAGGCGCTGGCCTACAGCCACCAGCACGGGATCGTCCACCGCGACATCAAGCCCGCCAACGTGATCATCACCGAGACCGGTTCGGTCAAGGTGATGGACTTCGGCATCGCCCGCGCGCTGCACGGCGTGCAGTCCACCATGACCCAGACCGGCATGGTCATGGGCACCCCGCAGTACCTCTCACCGGAGCAGGCGCTCGGCAAGGCCGTGGACACCCGCTCCGACCTGTACGCGGTCGGCTGCCTTCTCTACGAACTGCTGACACAGCGACCGCCGTTCACGGGCGAGACGCCGCTGTCGGTGGTGTACCAGCACGTCCAGGACCTTCCCCGGCTGCCTTCCGAGGTCTCGCAGCTGTCGCCGCCGGAGCTGAACGGGCTGGTGATGCGCTCGCTGGCGAAGGACCCGGACGACCGGTTCCAGACCGCCGAGGAGATGCGGTCGCTGATCCAGTACGCGGTCCGGATGCTGGAGACCCACGGCGGGAACACCGCCGGGCTGTGGAACACCGGCGCCGCGACGCCGGATACCCCCGCCATGGGCACCGCCGCCATGAGCAGCCCCGCCCCGACCCAGGTCGGGCCGCCGCTGCTGCTCGGCAACCCGGGCGGCGACGACACCCCGGCGGGCGGTCGGCCGCCGGTCGACCCGACGACCAACCGGCTGCGGTATGTGCTGGTGGCGCTGCTGGTGGTCGCCGCGATCGTGATCGGCGTCTTCATCGCCGTCAACGCCGGCAACGACGAGCCGGTCTCCCCGCCGGACCAGGGAGAGCCCGAGACGCCGGAGGTCACGGACCCGCCGGAGCCGGAGGACAAGGAGACGGAGGAGGACCCGGAGGAGGACACGGAGGACGACCTGGACCGGGACTGGAACGAGACCAACGGTTCCACCAACAACCCGCCGCCGGGCAACTCCTCCGGTTACCAGGGCGGCGGCAGCTCCAACGGCACCTCCAACGGCACATCCGAGGGCACCACCGAGGGGGAGGCCGAGGGCACCACCGAGGGCGACACCGAGGGCGAGACCGAGGGCACGCCCGGTGGTGAGACCGAGGGTGCGCCCGGTGGTGAGACCGAGGGTGCGCCCGGTGGTGAGACCGAGGGTGCTCCCGGCGGCGAGACCGACCCCGGTGGCGGTTCCGGCGACAACGGCGGCACCACGCCTCCCGACTCGGGGGGCGGCGATCCCACCGACCCGGGCGCCGGCGACACCACCGACCCCGCCGGGGGTCTTCCGGGACTCATCGGCGGCAGCAGCTGAGGCGGTACCGCCGGCCCCGGTAGGGGAGCGCAGGGTTGCAGCGGCCCGTGGCTACGTAACGTAGCCACGGGCCGCTGTCATGTCCGCTGCTACTCACGGTAGCGAGAACGTGGTGCGGTGACGAACGATCGCCGCTCTCATGCAATTGCAGTCGGTGTTCGGTGCGGGGGTTCCGGCCATCCCTGGGAGTGGACGACCGGAGGGCTGTGCGAACGTGGCTGTGCGAAAAGCCACCAGGTGGCACGCGGTGCCGCGCGGTCGTCCCCGCCTCCGGTCAGCCACCCCCGCGCCACCCTCCGCCGCCCCCGCGCGTGGCCGACGGGCGCTCATTATCATCCCGGCCCGGTCGTGTGCACGCGAATGCAGGAGGTAGCGGAATGTGATCTACGATGCGCCACGTGTCGCCCAGCCATGCATCTCCAGCCGCCCGAACCCTGCAACTCCTGACGCGCCGTTACGGAGTCGGGGATCCGCTGTCCTGCGTCCCGCTGGACAGGGGTCTGCTCAACCGCGGCTACCGCCTCGCCACCACGCGCGGCGCGTACTTCCTCAAACACCATCTCGGGGGCGACCCGCAGACCGTCCTGCCGCTGGCCTCCCGGCATCGGGCGACCGTCGCCCTCGCCGCCCGCGGTCTCCCGGTGGTTCCGCCGCTCGCCGACCGCAGCGGTGACGTCGCCGCGTTATTGGAAGGGTGCTGCTACGTCCTCCACCCCTGGCTCGACGGGCACCACCGCGAAGGTGGAGACCTCGACGTCGCCGAGTCCGAGCGGCTCGGTGATCTGCTCGGGCAGGTCCACCGTCAGCTGGAGTTGGTGATAGCAGAGGACCGGGACGCCACGGCGTTGCCCGGAAACGCCCATCACCTCGCGCCCCGCACCCCGCGCGAACCCTTCGCGGCCGACCCCTTCGCGGCCGACCCGCTTACGGCCGATCCCCTCGTCGGAGGCCACCTCGTCACCGCGGCCGTCCCCGGTGGGACGCCCACCGGCGCGGCCACCGCCCCCGCCCTCGGTGCCGCCGGCTCGGGCGCACGCCGCACCGAGCCGCGAGCCGTGGCGCCGGTCCGCGC
>NZ_JAAVJB010000387.1 GCF_012034385.1 Streptomyces spiramenti | reverse complement strand
CCCCCCCCCCCCCCCCCCCCCCCCCCCCCCGGGTCCGTCAGGGAGCGGGAGTCCCGCCGAGGTACCGCCCCGGTCAGCGACCGGCGCCGGCCCCCTCGGCGAGGTCCACGACGTCCGCCTCGGCCGGGGCCTCGACGTTCAGCTCGACGCCGTACTCCTCGTAGACGGTGGAGACGGTGAAACTGCCCTCGGTGAGGACCATCTGCTGGTCCACTCGCGCGGGAAGGTCGTCCTCGCCGACCCAGACAGTGAACTGGAAGCTCTCGGCGCCCATCTGCTCCAGCGACGCGAGCAGGTTCGCCACGTGCTCCTCAGTGAGGTCATCCGCATCGCCGCCGAGAGCGAGCAGATCCTCGGCGGTGAGGGAGCCCTCGTACTTCTCGGTCGACCTGCCGTCGAGGTCCTCGCTGCCGACGTGCTCGACGTCACCGCTCTCCAGCAACACGGCCACCTGCTGGGACGGGGTACGGGTCATCTGCTCGGCGTTCTTGATCTGCTCGGCGGCCTGCCCGAGGCTCGGGTCGTCGGCGTCCACCGCGTTGAGATCGATCTTGCTCCACTTGCCCTCGCCGTGCTGGGCCTCGACCATCTCCCCGCCCATGTACATGACGTTGTCGACCAGGAGGGTCTGATAGACACCGTCGGGGGCCTCGGCGGCGTCGGTGCCCGCCACTTCGGCGATCATCGCGAAGAAGTCGCTCATGTCGACGGTGACGTCCATCGCCAGCGGGTCCCAGCCCGTGACACCGGAGAGCTCGAAGGACATGGACATGTCCTGCGCAGGCATCTCGATCGACGTCGTCGACGTGATGGCGACCGTACCGGCCTCCGCCGACTTCTCCTGCGAGGCGCGCAGTGCGGCCATCAGGCCACCGCCGCCCTGCCCCTCGGCGTTCTCCTCGCCCTTGGCGTCGCTGTCCGACGAGCTGTCGTCGGAGCCGCACGCGGCGGTCGAGACCAGGACGCCGGCGGCGAGCGCCGCGGTGATGGCCTTGCGCATGGAACGCATCATCCCCCCAAGGGACTGTGTGCTGTCTGAGGAGTTGAGACGTTAGCCCACGGCTACGACAGCAAGCCCCTTCGAGGCTCATCCGTAGCAGAACGGAGACAGGGGCTCCCCCCGGGCCCCGCCTGCGGGAACGCCGTCCGGGGCGGTCGATGGCGCGCCCCCGGCAGGGAGCTCGTCGCGCGCGCGCGGGCACGCGACGGCGCCCGCCGTCGACCCCGGGTGCGGGGTCGGCGACGGGCGCCGGGTGCTGCTCGCGGTCCCGCCCGAGGGGCGGGCCCGGCCGATCAGACGGCCGGGTCCTCCACCAGGAGGTTGCGGGTGCGGTTGGAGTCGACCGGGATACCGGGGCCCATCGTGGTGGCGATGGTGGCCTTGCGGATGTACCGGCCCTTGGCCGCGGACGGCTTGAGACGCTGGATCTCCTCCATCGCGGCGGCGTAGTTCTCGACGAGCTGCGCCTCCTCGAAGGAGACCTTGCCGATGATGAAGTGGAGGTTCGAGTGCTTGTCCACCCGGAACTCGATCTTGCCGCCCTTGATCTCGGTGACGGCCTTGGCGACGTCCGGGGTGACGGTGCCGGTCTTCGGGTTCGGCATCAGGCCACGGGGACCGAGCACGCGGCCGAGGCGGCCGACCTTGCCCATGAGGTCCGGGGTGGCGACGACGGAGTCGAAGTCCAGGCGGCCCTTGCTGACCTCGTCGATCAGCTCGTCGGCGCCGACGATGTCGGCGCCCGCGGCACGCGCGGCCTCGGCACGGTCACCGGTGGCGAAGACCAGGACCCGGGCGGTCTTGCCGGTGCCGTGCGGGAGGTTCACGGTGCCGCGGACCATCTGGTCGGCCTTGCGCGGGTCGACACCCAGACGCATGGCGACCTCGACGGTGGCGTCGAACTTGGTGGTGGTCGTCTCCTTGGCGAGCCGGACCGCCTCCAGCGGGGCGTAGAGCCTCGCGCTGTCGATCTTGGTCTCGGCGCCGCGGTGCGACTTGCTGCGCTTCACTTCTGCTCCTCCTGTGGTGCTGTGCAGATCGGGGAGTCGTGGTACGGGCCCGCGCAGGCCCTTCCACGGGTGGGGGCGGTTCAGCCCTCGACGGTCACGCCCATGGACCGGGCGGTGCCGGCGATGATCTTGGACGCGGCGTCCAGGTCATTGGCGTTGAGGTCGGGCATCTTGGTGGTGGCGATCTCGCGGACCTGGTCGGCCGTGATCTTGGCGACCTTGGTCTTGTGGGGCTCGCCGGAGCCCTTCTCGATGCCCGCGGCCTTGAGGATCATCTTGGCGGCCGGCGGAGTCTTGGTGATGAAGGTGAAGGAACGGTCCTCGTAGACCGTGATCTCCACCGGGATCACCCAGCCACGCTGCGACTCGGTCGCCGCGTTGTAGGCCTTGCAGAACTCCATGATGTTCACGCCGTGCTGGCCCAGTGCGGGGCCGACCGGCGGGGCCGGGTTGGCGGCGCCGGCCTTGATCTGGAGCTTGATCAGCCCCGCGACCTTCTTCTTCTTGGGAGCCATGGTTCTCTCCGGGTCCTGGTGAGAGGTTGACGTTCCCCCGCGGCGGTGTTCAGCCGGACGGAGGCATACCGCACCACGATAGCCGTTGGCGGGGTGCCGCCAAAATCCGGTTCCGGGGTGATACGGACCGGCCGGTGGCGGCCCTCCCCGGGCCGCCGGCTCCGACGGGCCGCGGAACGGCCTCCCGGGGAGGGCGCCGCGACACGACGGCGCGGGACCCCGCGGCGTGCTGCGGGGTCCCGC
>NZ_JAAVJB010000386.1 GCF_012034385.1 Streptomyces spiramenti | reverse complement strand
GCCGGCCAACGCTCCTCCTGTGCTGGGGGCCGGAAGTCCGGCCGACCACAGGGTAAGCCTCGTGACGCCCCGCCCGACCCGACGCCCTCACCACCGCGCCGGAGCGTGTCGTCCGGATCCCGCCCGGGGCCGCGACGCCCGGCACGGCACCTCGCCTGGTCACCGGATCACGCGAGGACGACCACGTACGAGGTGCGATCCGGCGCCTTGTGGCGCCGCGCCGGACACCGCAGCCTGATCCGCGACAATCCGGACGACACGCGCCGGCCCACCCCTGCCGGGAACGGCCGGTTCTCACCCCTCGGGCGTCAGCAGTGTCGGGCCGTCACGAGGCTTACCCTGTGGTCGGCCGGACTTCCGGCCCCCAGCACAGGAGGAGCGTTGGCCGGCATCGGACCTCGCAGCAGTCCGTCCCAGCAGGCCGCCCCGGGGGCGGAGGCACGACCGACCGACGGCGGCCGGGCCGCCCCGGCGGAGGAACGGCCTACCGGGCAGCTGATCACCTCGCCGCAGGCCCGGTTCGACCTCCTCCTGCTGGCCGTCGCGGTCGCGGGCATCTCGCTGTCCGGTCCGCTGGTCGCAGCCACCGCCGCGCCCGCGCTGGCGATCGCGTTCTGGCGCAACGCGATGGCCGCGGCCTCGCTCACGCCGGTGGTGCTCCTCCGGCGGACCCTCCGCGCGGAGCTCGCCTCTCTCGGCCGCCGGCGGTTGCTCCTCTCCGCGGCTGCTGGCGCGACCCTCGCAGCGCACTTCGCGCTCTGGCTCCCGAGCCTGAGCATGACCTCGGTCGCCTCGTCCGTGGCACTGGTGACGACGACGCCGATCTGGATCACCGTGCTGCTGTGGCTGCGGGGCCACCGACCGGACCGCCGCACCTGGGTCGGGACGGGCGTCGCCTTCGCCGGCGTCGTGCTGCTGACCGGGGTGGACCTCAGCGTCTCCGCCCGCGCCCTCGCGGGCGACGCCCTGGCCCTCGCCGGCGGTCTGGCCGCGGCGGTCTACATGCTCATCGGCAACGAGGTGCGGCGGACGACCAGCACCACCTCGTACACCTTCGTCTGCTACTCGGTCACCGCCGGACTGCTCCTGGTGCTGTGCCTGGCCGCCGGCACCGACCTCTCCGGCTACTCGGCGGAGACCTGGCTGAAGTTGCTGCTGCTGACGGCGACCGCCCAACTGCTCGGCCACTCGCTGCTCAACCGTGTGGTGCGGGGTCTCGGGCCGTCGGTGACCTCGACCGCGATCCTGTTGGAGGCACCGGGCGCGGCGCTGATCGCGGCGGTCTGGCTCGGCCAGACCCCGCCGTGGCCCGCCTACCCGGCGCTCGGCGTCATCCTGCTGGGCCTGGCCCTGGTCATCCGGGCCGAACGCCCGCCCGGCCCGGTACCCCCCGCCCCCGCGGCGACCTGACCCGGGGCGGCGGGACGGGGGGCACCCCATGCGTCACCCCTTCGCGTTACCGACCGCGGCCACCGGGCCGCGCAGGTCGTTCGGGGTGCAGCCGTGGCCGTCCAGGGTGAGCCGGTCACGGATGCCGACCACGCTGAGCGGGCCGTCGAGCGTGGTGCCGCACAGCGCGACGGTCCGTGCCGCCACCGCGGAGACCGGGCCGGAGATGTCCGCGCCGGAGGAGAGCAGCGACGCGCCGGCGGAGACGACCACCGGTCCTCGGACGGTGGCGTTGTCCAGGCAGAGCACCCCGGAGGCCGCGAGCAGCGGCCCGTCGTGGCGACCGGTCACGGTGCGGGTGCAGTCGGGGGCGGCGGGGACCCGGCCCCGGGAGTCGACGGCGTAGCCGAGCTTGCCGGGTCGGGCCTCGTCGACGGGGACCGACAGCTTGGCCCACTCCCCGCCGGTCGCCTTCTTGCCGTCGTTCCACTCCGCCAGCCGCCCGAGGCGGTCCGCGGTGCGGCCCGGGGCGATCTCGGTGTCGCCGGGCGCCGCGACCATGGCCCGCGACGCCTCCTCGATCACCGTCAGATAGGCGGCGGGGTCGCGCAGGTCCGTCGCGCCGAGGTCGATGTGGGTCCGAAGCCACCGGCCCCAGAGGAACTCCAGGTACTCCGGCGCGTCCGACGGCGGCGTGTACCCGATGTCGCGGGTGAAGTAGACGAGGCTGCGGTAGGGATCGTCGCCGAGGCGGGCGAGGCCGAGCCCGTGCGGCAGGTCGGCCGGGGAGAGGGTGGAGCCGTCGGGGGCCTGGAGCCAGACCAGGTCGCGGTCGCGCATCTCCTGCCAGAAGGCATCGGTGGGCAGGTGGGAGAGGTTGTCGCTGACCCGCAGTCTGACCTTGGTGTCCGGACCGCCGTCGGGCGTCTCCAGGAAGGAGGTCAGGGTGTGGTGGCCGTCGGTGAGGTGGAGCGACCCGCCGGGGCCGACGACCACGGTCTTCATCACCGCGACGCTGTCGGCGGTCTCCTCGCCGACAGCCAGCGTGCACGCGAAGGAGGCCGGGTCGGCGAGGGTCGCGGCCGGGCCCGCGTTCGCCGCCTCCTCCTGCCCGTTGGCCTCGCACCAGTCGTCGAACCGCTTGTTGGGGTTGCCGCGCGCCTCGTCCTTGGAGCCCGCGTAGCGGCCCAGCTTGTAGTGGATCTGGTCGTGGCCGATGGCGGGCTGGGTCGGCCGCAGGTCACGCAGCCGGACCTCCAGCAGCTCCCCGGCGACCGCGCTGTCGGGGGCCGCGGCGAGGGCCACCCCCGCGCTCCCGCCGTTCGGCGTCCCCTGCGCGACCGCGGGACCGGCCAGGGCCCCGGCGGCCATGAGCAGAGCGAGCGCACCGCCCGC
>NZ_JAAVJB010000385.1 GCF_012034385.1 Streptomyces spiramenti | reverse complement strand
CGGGCGATGGCGCGTTCCACATCGCGCTCGTCCACCTGGAGGGCGGCTCCCCGGAGGAGGCGGTGCCCGTGCTGGAGGACCTCCTCACCGCGCGGCCCGACGACGTCACGGTGCGGTACCACCTGGTCCATGCCCTGCTCCGCGCCGCACAGCGGGTGCCCGGGGTCCGGGGGGCGGAGGACCACACCGTCACCGAACCGAGTGAGATCGACCGCATGCGTCCGCTGCTGGAGCGCGCGGCGCGGGTCGTGGCCGACGAGGGGCAGCGGGAGGATGTCGAGCGCGACCTCCGGTATCTCGACTGGTGCGCGAACCGCCATCCGGCGCGGCCGAGTTGGCTGGCGCCCGGCATGCTGGTCTCCGCCGTGCTGCTCATCGCGGCGCTGCTCGCGCACCCGTTGCTGTTCGCCGCCGTCCTGATCGGCCTGCCGCTCGCCTGGTTCCGGGCGATCCGCCGGCCCGGCTGGTGGATCAACGCGCGTGCCGCCCGGTGGGACGGGCACACAGGGGGATAGCCGCGCCCGGGTGCGGGAAGTGGTTCGCAAGCGGCGGCGGTCGGTCCGGCCGCGGCGGGATACGACGGAAGAGCGGGAGACGCCGTGACAGGGCGAGCTGTCGGAATTGACCTGGGGACCACCATGTCGGCGGTCGGGGTCGTGGACCGAGCGGGCTGGGCGGAGCTGGTGCGCAACACGGGCGGTCGTACCCTGACCCCCTCGGTGGTGCTGTTCACCGGGCCCGACCAGGTGCTGGTGGGGGCGACCGCCCGGAACAGCGCGGTCCTCCAACCCGATGACTGCGTGCAGTTCATCAAGCGGGAGATGGGCAACCCGCACTACAGCTTCATCGACTCCCATCAGGTGGAGCACCGACCGGAGCAGGTCTCCGCCTACCTGCTCCGGGCGTTGGCGGACGGCGCCGCCGAGGCGCTCGGCGAACCCGTCGAGGACGTGGTGATCACCGTCCCCGCCTACTTCGACGACACCCGCCGCAAGGCGACCGCCGACGCGGCGCGGATCGCCGGCCTCAACCTGCTGCGACTGGTCAACGAACCCACCGCCGCGGCCATCTCCTACGGGGTGCAGCACGGCGACGCCGGCACGGTCCTGGTCTACGACCTCGGCGGCGGCACCTTCGACGTGACCCTGATGCGGGTCTCCGGCGACAGCTGCGAGGTCATCGCGACCGACGGCGACCGCAACCTCGGCGGGTTCGACTTCGACAACGCGCTGATGCGGTACGTCGCCGAGCGGGTGGCGGAACTCGGCGGCGACGATGACCTGTTGGAGGACCCCTACCTGACGGCGGAGGTGCGGGAGCGCTGCGAGCTCGCCAAGACCGACCTGTCGCAGGCGCGCCGCACCGTGGTCCGCGTGGGGTCGGGGCGGTCCGCCCACGCGGTGGAGATCACCCGCGAGCGGTTCGAGGAGATGATCGAGCCCTACCTGCACCGCACCGAGGTCCTCGTGGAGGGGCTGCTGGAGGACGCGGGGCTGAGCTGGGACCAGGTGGACCGCGTCCTGCCGGTCGGCGGGTCCACCCGCATCCCGGCCGTCCGGGCGCTGCTGGAGAAACTGTCGGGCAAGAAGCCCGACCTGCGCGTTCACCCCGACGAGGCGGTCTGCCTCGGCGCCGCGCAGCTCGCGGCCCAGGTCGCGGCGGCTGCCGGGTCCGGCGCCGCGCCCGGCAGGGAACTCGCCGTCCGCGACGTCACCTCCCAGTCGATGGGCATCGTCGTCACGGCGGACGACGACGCCTCCCAGCTGCTCAACGACGTGGTGATCGCCCGCAACACCGCCATCCCCGCGATGGTGGAGCGGACCTACCGCACGGTCGCGGAGGACCAGGACGCGGTCTCGGTGCAGCTCACCGAGGGGGAGGGCGAGGTGCTGGAGCGGGTCAACATCCTGACCGAGCAGCCGGTCGAACTGCCCTCCGGCCTGCCCGCGGGTGCCCCGTTGCGCCTGCGGATGAGCTACGACACCGACGGACTGGTCCACGCGGAGCTGTTCGACGAGACCAACGACCGGCGGCTGGGGGAGATCGAGCTGGAGCGCCCGCTGAACCTGAACGCAGGTCGGGTCGAGGAGATGCGGACCGCGATGCAGCGGATGACGGTCGGATGAGCGGCTCGGGTGGGCCCGGCCGGTCCGTCGGCTCCGCCGGGCGCGGCGTCGACCGGGCGGGCGATGCGGGCGACGCGGGCGGCGAAGGCGGGCCGGTGACGGGTGACGAGGGGCGTGACGCCGATCTGGCCGCTCGTATCGACGGCCTCGCCGCGCTGTTCGAGCGCCGCATCCTCGACGACCGGGACAAGCGCCGCCTGCTGGACGAGGCGCGAGACGGCCCCTACCGCCAGTACCTCCATCCGCTGGTCCACCGGATCGCGCTGCTCATCGACCGGCTCGACCGCGAGGCCGACACGGCGGACGCGGTCGAGCCGCCCGACACGAGCGGTCGCCCGGGGGTCGCCGGGGCGGACGTGGACGGCCCCGGCGCGAGCCCGCCGTCCGCGGCGCCCGAGGCGGACGCCTCCGGGCCGTCCGACGGTGCCGCGGAGCTCGCCCGGTCGGTGCGGGACGAACTGCTCGACGCGCTGGCGGCGCACGGGGTGCGCGAGATCCGTACGACGGGGCCGTTCGACCCCGCGCGGCAGGAGGCCGTCTCGGTCGATCGGGACGGCAACGCCGAACCGGGGGCGGTCACCGGTGTGGTGCGGCGCGGCTTCGCGCACGGTGACTGGGTGTTCCGGCCGGCGCGGGTCCGGGTCGCCGCGCCGGAACGCCGCCGCTGAGGCGGCGACACGCGGCGGGTCCGCGGCCCCCCGGGGCCGGGTGACGG
>NZ_JAAVJB010000384.1 GCF_012034385.1 Streptomyces spiramenti | reverse complement strand
GTCACACCGGGCCGTCCAGAAGGCACGTCGGCCGCGCCGTTCGGCCCCGCGGACCCCGGCCCGACGGGTCCCGGACGACCGCCGCGGCCGGCGGCGGCCCGCCCGACCGGGTCGGTCCGGTCAGACGGCGAGGGCGGTGAGCACCTTTCCGTCGGCGCCCAGGTACAGGATGTCGCCGTCGGTCGCGAGGTGGAGGACGGCGCCGTCCGCCTCGTGCGACCAGCGGTGCTCACCCGTCTCCAGGTCGAGTGCCACGACCTCGGCCTCGGCGGAGCGGTGGCAGGCGGTGGTGCCGACGACCGTCACCGGGCAGTGCTCCGGGGCGGCGTCCGCGCGCCATCGCTCCTCGCCGTCCTCCGTGCCGAACGCAGTGAGCCGGCGGCCGGCGCCGAGCAGCACCGTGTCGCCCGCGGTGGCGAGGCCGGTCGGCCCGCCGGCTGCCGCGACCGACCACGTCTCCTCGCCGGTGGCGGGGTCGAGCGCGTACAGCCTGCTGTCGACGCGGTCGGCGAGGAGGAGCAGCCCCGACTCGGCGCGCACCGGCGCGAGCGGTTGGCCGCCGCCGGTGAACCGTCGCAGCTCGCCGCCGTCCGCCGTGTCGAGCGTGTGCATCACACCGTTGCCGGTGGCGACGTGGAGCTGCCCCTCGTGGAGGACGGGCGAGTTGAAGACCTGCCCGTGGGTCTCGAAGGTCCACCGAACCTGGCCGGTCGCCGCGTCCAGGGCGTGCACCGTTCGGTCGAGACCGCAGAGGTAGACGGTGTCCCCGTCCGCGACCGGTTCGGCGAAGACGCCCAGGCGGGTGGAGTGGCGCCAGCGCGGGGAGCCGTCGGCGGGATCCAGCACCACCATGCCGCTCGCGTCGGAGCCGGCCAGCGCGACGTACAGTCCGTCACCGTGATGGAGGGGCGCGGCGGAGGCCGGCCCGGTGCGGCGTTCCCAGCCGAGGAGGCCGTCAGCGGCGTCGAGGGCGTGGAGGGTGTCGCCGCTGCCGCAGAGCACGACATCGCCGTAGCGGGTGGCGGGCCCCCGGGACGGGCGGCCGGCCCCGAAGCTCCACAGCGCGGTGCCCGGTTCCGCCGAGCCGCCACCGGCGCCGTTGTCGCTGTCGCTGTCGCTGTCGGCACGACTGTCGCCGGTGAGGGCGTCCGCTCGGCGGTCGTCCGTGCCGGGGGCGCAGCCCGCCACGGTGAGGACGGCCAGCCCGAGCAGGCCGAGCACGGTGCGCCGGGCGGGCTCGCCCTCCGGGCCGGCCACGGTGGCGACGGCCGCACCGCGCGCGGCTGAGGTCGGTTCGCCCGGAAGGTACTGCTGGTTCGGTCGCACGGTCTCTCCCCCGTCGGTCTGCGGCGGCCCGGCACGGCGGCGCCGGATCGGTGCGCGGTGGCGGTTGTCGTGCGGGGCCCTGTGGTCAGGCACGCCCGTGGGCGGCGTTCCGGTTCCCAGGAACCCACGGGGTACCCGCCGGACGGGGCGGGGCGGTGACGGGGCGTCGAGCCGGAGGGGCCCCCGGCCGTGTCGCGTGGGATGCTCCGCACCACGGGACGGCACCCGCGGACGGTGACGAATCGGCGGCGCCTCCGGGCCGGGTGCACGTCCCCCGCCGCCAGACCGCTTCGACGAGGAGTTCCCCGTGACCACATCCCCGCGCACCGGGCTGACGATCGCGCTGCCGATCGAGGACCGCCGTCGGTCGTTCGCGTTCTACCGCGACGGTCTGGGCTTCCGCGCCGTCGGCGAGCCCGCGGAGGACGGGGTGCCGGAGCCGCTCCGGTTCGCCGTCAACGACGGACTGACGCTGATGCTGGTGCCGACGGGCGGTTTCGGATGGGTCCTGGGCGGCCGGGAGGTGGCGGGTTCGGGAGTCAGCGAGTGCGTACTGGGCCTGGACGCCGCATCGCCGGCGGAGGTGGACGCGCTGCTGGCGCGGGCGGAAGCGGCGGGCGCGACCGTCGTGACGGCGCCGATCCGGCAGCCGTGGGGCTACAGCGGCACCTTCACCGACCCCGACGGCCACCTGTGGATGGTGGAGGCCGCGCCGGAGGACTGACCGCGGAGGGCGCGGGCGTCGGTACCGGGCCACGGCGCGGAGGCCCGTCCCCCGTTCCTCGCGCGTCGGAGCCGGGCGCCGAGGCGTTGACGGCGGGCGCGGGGGCGCCGAGGCGGGACGGGGACGTTGTCGGTGGCCGCCGTTAGGGTCGGCGCCACGACCGGAGAGCGTTCGGGCGGCACGCCCGGTGCCGTCCAGGGGGGGTGAGCCATGGGGCAGTACTTCGAGTATTTCGCGGCGACGGTCGACACGGCGCGGGGCTGTGCGGCGGACGGGCCGACGGCCGCGGGACTGGACGTGGCCGAGCTGAAGTGGGTCGATCCGGTGGTGATGGTCTCCGAACTGTGCGCGGTGGTCCACGGGGAGGAGTTGGGCTGCTCCGGATCGGCGACGGGGCAGTGGCTCGGCCGGTTCCCCACGACGCTGCTGTCCGTGCCGGGTGACTCCGAGCTGATCGCGGTGCACGGGGACACCACCGCCTCGCTCGCCTCGGTGGGTGACGACCGGATCGGGTCGCTCGCGACGGCGTGGGCCGCGTCGGAGTACTGGGTGTCGGCGGAGGACCCGGAGGAACTCGTCCACGCCGTGCGCCGGCTGCGTGACACGGCTGTGGCCGCGTCTCGACCGGACCACGGGCTGTACGCCTGGTGGCCGGAGTGACGCGCCCGGCCGCCACGCACGGTCGGCAGGGCAGGGGGTGACGCGGCTCGGGCAGCGCGGCGGTGAGGACCGGCGCCGGAGAACACCGGCCGGCCGCGACGCCGGGGGCCGGCCCGCGGAGGGGGCGGGCCGGAC
>NZ_JAAVJB010000383.1 GCF_012034385.1 Streptomyces spiramenti | reverse complement strand
TCCTGGGAGAGCGTCGGGGGGAGCGAGCGGCGCCGCCCGCCCCGCGCGGCATCAGGCGACGGTCGTGTCCGTCCCCGCCTCGGCCGGGGGCTGCGCGGTGTCCGCCTCCGCGGCGGCGCGGGCCGCCGCCGAGTCGGGACGGCGGCGCGCCACCCACCCCTCCACGTTCCGCTGGTGCGCGCGGGCCACCGCCAGGGCGCCGGCGGGCACGTCCTGGGTGATGACGGAGCCGGCGGCCGTGTAGGCGCCGTCCGCGACGTTCACCGGGGCGATGAACATGTTGTCGCTGCCCGTGCGGCAGTGGGAGCCGATCGTCGTGTGGTGCTTGCGCTCGCCGTCGTAGTTCACGAAGACGCTGGCGGCACCGATGTTGGTGTGGTCGCCGATGGTGGCGTCCCCGACGTAACTGAGGTGCGGCACCTTGCTGCCGTCGCCGATCGCGGCGTTCTTCGTCTCCACGAACGCGCCGATCTTCCCGGACGTACCGAGCCGGCTTCCCGGGCGGAGGTACGCGAACGGCCCGACCGTCGCCTCGGCGCCGATCTCGGCACCCTTCGCGACCGTGTTGTCCACCGTGGCCGCCTGTCCGACGCGGGTGTCCGTCAGCCGGCTGTTCGGGCCGACCTCGCAGCCCTCGGCGAGGTGGGTGGTGCCCAGCAGCTGGGTCCCCGGGTGCACGACGGCGTCGCGCTCCACCGTCACCGTGACGTCGATCCAGGTGGACGCCGGGTCCACCACGGTGACGCCCGCGAGCATCGCCAGCTCCAGCAGCCGGTCGTTCATCGTGCGGCGCGCCTGCGCCAGCTGCACGCGGTTGTTGATCCCCGCGATCTCGCGGTGGTCGGCGGCGAGCGCCGCCCCCACCCGGTGGCCCTCCGCCCGCAGGATCCCGAGGACGTCGGTGAGGTACTCCTCGCCCTGGCTGTTGTCGGTCGACAGCTTGCCCAGGGCCTCCGCCAGCAGGCGGCCGTCGAAGGCGAACACCCCGGAGTTGATCTCCCGCACGGCGCGCTGCGACTCGTCGGCGTCCTTGTGCTCGACGATCGCGGTGACCGCGCCGTCCGTGCCGCGGATGATCCGTCCGTAGCCGGTGGCGTCCGGCACCTCGGCCGTCAGCACCGTCACCGCGTTCCCGTCCGCCTCGTGGGCGGAGGCCAGCGCCCGCAGCGTCGCCGCGGTCAGCAGCGGGGTGTCGCCGCAGGTCACCAGGACCGTGCCGGCGACCGCGTCGGCCGCCGAACCGCCGCCCGCCAGCTCGTCCAGCGCCACCCGCACCGCATGACCCGTGCCGTTCTGCTCGTACTGCACGGCCGTCCGCACCTCGGGCGCGACCTCCGCGAGGTGGCCGGCGACCCGCTCCCGCGCGTGGCCGACCACCGCGACCAGTGCGTGCGGCTCCAACTCGCCTGCGGCAGCCACGACATGGCCGACCAGCGAACGGCCGCAGAGGTCGTGCAGGACCTTCGGCGTGGCCGACTTCATCCGGGTGCCCTCTCCGGCGGCGAGGACGACGACGGCGGCCGGGCGCATGGAACTCACGGGGATGCCCTTCGGTACGGGGTGCGGCGGACGGTGACGGCGGGCGGACGCCCCGCCGCCGGTCCCCGCACCCTACCGCCAGCCCCTCAGCCCGGCGGCGGGCACGCGCCCGGGCCTCCGACACGCCTCGCACGGCCGCCCCCGTCCCGGCGGGGGCGAGGGCGGCGGAAGCGCGGGCGCGCACCGGCGCCGGTGGATCAGAGCAGCCCGTCCCACATCTGCTCGACCAGCACGGACCACCAGTTCTCCGGATCGGCCAGCGCCTGGCCGTCCAACGAGGCGAGCTCCAGCTGGAAGTCGCTCGTCCAGTGGCCCGCCTGCTCCGGGGTGAGGCCGAACCGCAGCCGCCACATCCGTCCCAGCAGTGCCATGGACCGCGCGAACTGCGGCAGCGAGGAGTTGACGAACTGCGGGTGCGCGGGCGCTCCGCCCGGCCCCGCCTCCAACGGCACCGCCACGATGTACGCGGTGCCGTACTGCACGCAGAGCTGCCGCCCGAAGTCGTTGCCGACGACCAGGTAGGAACCCGCGTCGGACGCCGGCTGCACACCGCGCTCCTGCGCCAGCTCCGCCAGCGTCGGGATCGGGGTGCCCGGCCGGGCCTGCGCCCAGAAGAACGGGCCGATCTCCAGCGGCACCCCGGCCCACACCAGAGACTGCGCCACGATGTCGGGCACGCCCTGCCGGGAGACCGACTGCTGGTCGAACCGGAAGACGCCCTGCGGGCCGAACGCCTGCTGGAGCTCCTGGCCGATGACCTCCAGGCCGACAGCCGGCGCGGTCTGGACGGCCGGCAACGGCGCACGTACCGGCGCGGTCCGGGCCGGCCCGTCGGCGTACTGCTCCAACTCGTCCTGGTGCTCCACGAGGTGGCGCACCCCGGCCTGCCGGGAGCCGTGGTCCGCGCCGTACGGCGCGGTGTGGGTGACCCGCACCTGCGGCCAGGTCTCCTGGATCATGCGGGAGCAGTAGCCACCGGGCAGCGAGCACGACTGCAACTCGGTGTGCAACTCGATGACCTGCTGCGGCGGGACACCCAGGGCGTGCAGCTCGTGGAGGAGCTGCCACTCCGGGTGCGGCGTGCCCGGGGTCGAACGGCGGATCAGCCGGGCCTCCGAGCCGTCGGGGGCCCGGTAGCGCAGCACCGCCATGTAGCCGGAGCCGACCGTCGGCCGGCCCTGCTGCGGATAGCCGTAGGCGCCGCTCGCGCCCGCGGGCGGCGGCGGGGTCGCCGGTCCGCCCACTCCGGCGCCGTGCGAGGGCGGCGGTGAGGGGGGCGGCGGTGACGGGGCTGATGGACCGCACCCCGAAGTGGTTGAGGAGCGCCGTGCAGGAGTGGCAGTGCCGCGCGTACTCGCCGTGCTGCGGGTCGCCG
>NZ_JAAVJB010000382.1 GCF_012034385.1 Streptomyces spiramenti | reverse complement strand
CCGCACGGGAGGTCGCCCCCGCCGTCCGACCCCTCCGCCGTCCTCTCCGCCGCCTCGTCCCGCGGCGCGATGCCGCCGCCCGTCCGCAACTGGAGGGTGCCGCGCTCCACCGGCACGTCCTCGTCCGCGCGCCCGCCCGGCGCAGCGTCACCGCTCCGCACCCCGGCGGCCGGCCGCCGCAGCACCGCGGTGCGCTCCGCTTCCTCGCCCGACCGCCCCCGGGAGGGGCGGCGCAGTGCCGTCGTCACCGCGCTCTCCGGCGCGCTCCCCCGAGCGCCGCCGGTCTTTCCTGCCGCGTCGCCGGGAACCGAACCCTGCTTCCCACGCGTTTCCTCCGGTGACCGCTCGCTCTCCGAGCCGTCCGGGGACTTACCCGCCACCCCATGCCTCCTCGCCCACTGTTCCAACAGCATCAGCCGCTACCCAGTCTGACGCGGCCCGGGGGTGGTCCGGCTCCCGCCCCTACCTCACAAAACCACAACGACATATCTACGGGTTTCATTACAAACCGAACATGTGCTCTCGACAGAGCCGTGTGAGAGGCGTCACCCTGTCTGTCATCCACGCGGGGAGGCATGGATGAGCAGGAGTCGTAGAACCATTCCGGAGGAGCTGCTGCTGCTCGCTCTGGACCCGGCAACGGGTACCACTGCACAGCCGCAGTCGCTGGACCTCGGCCTGGCCGGGGCACAGCTCGTCGAGTTGGCGCTCGCCGGACGGATAGCCCCTGATGGGGACCGCATAGCCGTGGTACTGGCACGGCCGACAGGAGATCCCACTCTGGACACCGCACTGGAGCTGCTGCGCCGACGTGGCAGCCCGGTACGCGCGGTGCACTGGATAGGCGGACCCCGACTGGGGCTGCGCCAGACCTATCTGACCCATCTCGAACGCTGCGGCATGGTGCAGGCGATCGAGAACCACATGTGCGGCGTACTACCGACCACTCGGTACCAGGCGTCGGACAGCGTCGTGAGCCGGCAGATCCGCCACCGGCTCGACACCGCGATCCGCACCGGCGCACCGCCGGACCCGCGGACCGCGGCGCTCGCCTCGCTGGCGCACGCCGTCGGCCTCGGCAAGCATCTGTACCCGGGCAACGAGGGCAGGTCCTCGCGGTCGCGACTGCGGGACCTCATCCGGCACGACCCCATGGGCGGGCTGGTGGCCCACGCGGTCATGGAGGTGCAGAACGGCGCCGCGGGCCAGGCCAAGCGTGCGGCGGCGCCGAACCGCGGGCGGGGCCAGGCGCCCCGCGCCACCGCGGTGCCGGCCCAGGGGCCGGAGCCGAGCGTGCCGCGGCACGCGGAACGCTCGCACCCGAGGGAGCTGGCACGCGTGGCCCGCTCGGCGGTCACCGCCCGCTGACCCTCACCGACCGTGCCGCCCCGGACCGACCGTGTCCGGGGTCGGCGCACGGTCGGCCACAGCGCCACCGGTTCCACCCGGGGCGCCACCGGACCACCCGGGAGCCGCGAGAGGCGCGGTGGGGTGGTGGCTGGACGGCCACCACCCCCCCCCCCCCCCCCCCCCCCCCCCGCCGATCCATGTCCGGGGACGCCGGGGGTCGCGAACCGTGCGCCGGGCGCCTGCGGCACCGCACGTACGGCAGTGGGCCCGGGGCAACGGGTACCGGGCAACCGGGACCGCCGCCGCTGCGCCCCCGGGCGCCCGCCGCTCCCGCCGCGCCCGTGGCGAGCCCGCGGCCCGCGCCGCGCAGCGCGGGAACCGCGCCCGGGGCAGTGCGTGCCGGGGCGTTCGGCGGCTTGTGTGAGCCGGGTGGAGTGTCCGCGTTCGGCAGCGGACGGAGGCGGTGAGGTGGCAGTCTCGTGATCGGTAGTCACATGATCTACGGAGGTGGACTGTCCGTGGCGGGCAACGTCAATCCCACGGTCCGGCGGCGCAGACTCGGCCAGGAGCTTCGCAGGCTCCGCGAGGACCGCGGCATGACCGCCGAGGAGGTCGCCGACCGCCTGCTGGTCTCGCAGTCGAAGATCAGCCGGCTGGAGAACGGGCGCCGCAGCATCTCGCAGCGGGACGTGCGCGACCTGTGCGGTGTGTACGAGGTGCGGGACCGGCGGCTGGTGGAGTCGCTGATGCAGATGGCGCGGGAGTCGCGCCAGCAGGGCTGGTGGCACGCGTTCGCCGAGCTCTCCCCCGGGTACAGCGTCTACATCGGCCTGGAGATGGACGCGGCCTCGCTGCGGGTCTACGAACCGCAGGTCGTGCCGGGGCTGTTGCAGACCGCCGACTACGCCGCCGCGGTCATTTCGGGGGCGCTGCCGGAGGTGGCCCGGTCCGACGTGGAACGCCGGGTCGAGGTGCGCATGCGGCGCCAGGAGCGGGTGCGCGACGAGCGACGGCCGTTGCGGTTGTGGGCGGTCGTGGACGAGGCCGCGCTGCGCAGGCAGGTGGGCGGCCCCGAGGTGATGGCCCGGCAGCTCCGCTATCTGGTGGAGGTCTCCGACCTGCCGCACATCACGCTCCAGGTGATGCCCTTCGAGTCCGGCGCCCATCCGGGCGTCAACGGCCAGTACGCGATAATGGAGTTCCCCGAGGCGAACGACTCGACGGTGGTTTATCTGGAAGGCGTCACCAACGACCTCTATCTGGAAAAGCCGCACGACGTGCAGAACTACAGCGTCCTGTACGAACACCTGCGCGCGCAGGCGTTGAGTCCGGAGAAGACCCGTGATTTCGTCCGGGCGATAGCGGACGAGAGCGAGTTGCGCGCCGACTCCTGAACTGCTCGCCGTATTTCCGCGCCCCGTCCTCGTCCCCGCGCACGGCGCCTTTTGGCCGGGCGGTTCCGGCCGAGCGGCGCTCCGGCAGCCGTGACCCCGGGCCGCCGCTCGCCGTGCCGACTCGCCGCTCGGCCGGGGTGCACCGGCGCGTGCGTCCCGCATCCCGCGTGCGGGCGCGCCT
>NZ_JAAVJB010000381.1 GCF_012034385.1 Streptomyces spiramenti | reverse complement strand
GGTTCGTTGACGCCGGTGCGGGTGGACGGGGTGCTGCGTCCGAAGGTGGACGCGGCGTGGAACCTGCACGAGCTGACGCGTGATCGGGAGCTGTCGGCGTTCGTGCTGTTCTCCTCCGCCGCGGGCGTCCTGGGCACCCCAGGGCAGGCGAACTACGCCTCCGCCAACGCCTACCTCGACGCGCTGGCCACCCACCGGCGGGCCCAGGGGCTGCCGGCCCAGTCCCTCGCCTGGGGCCTCTGGTCCGCGGAAGGCGGCGGTATGGGGGACGGACTGGGCGACACCGACCGCCGGCGCATCGCCGACGCGGGCGTGGCCGCCCTCAGCGTCGAGGACGGCCTGGCCCTGCTGGACGCCGCACGGCATCTGCCGGACGCCCTGCTGCTGCCGATGCGGCTCGACACCGCGACCCTCCGGCAGGCGTCCCCTTCGGAGGTGCCCAGCATGCTGCGGGGGCTGCTCCGCGCACCCGCGCGCCGTAGCGCGGCAGACGCGGGCGGCGGCCTGGGCGGAGGCTCCGGGCCGAGCCGCCGCGAGCACCTGAGCGCGCTGCCCAAGGCCCAGCGGGAAGCCGAGCTCCTGCAACTCATTCGGACCGAGGCGGCGTTGCTGCTGGAGCACGACGGGCCGCAGGCCATCGAGCCGGAGCGCTCGTTCAGCGAACTGGGATTCGACTCGCTCGCCGCGGTCGGGTTCCGCAACAAGCTGACGCTCGCGACCCGGACCCGGCTGCCCGCGACGCTGATCTTCGACTACCCCAATGCCCGCGCCCTCGCCCGCCACCTCGCAGAGGAACTGGCACCCGAGGACGAGGCCGAGGGCGAGCAGGAAGAGATCACGGGCGACACCGAACAGCGGGTCCGGGAGCTGCTCGGCAGCATCCCGCTGGCCAGCCTCCGCGAAGCAGGGCTGCTGAACAGCCTGCTGGAGCTGGCGGACGGCCGACCCGCACCCGACAGGGACGACACCGGGGCGGTCGACCGTTCCGGCGGCGACGGCGAGTCCATCGACGCCATGGACACCGAAGCCTTGATCAACATGGCGCTCCAGGGCGTCACCCAGGACGACGCGACTCAGGAGATGTGACGGCGCTATGAATAAGACCGAAGCCAAGGTGGTCGACGCTCTCCGCGCATCCTTGAAAGAGGCGGAGAGCCTGCGCGAGCAGAACCGGAACCTGATGGCGGCAGCCCGCGAGCCGATCGCCATCGTGGGCATGGCCTGCAGGTTCCCCGGTGACGTCACCTCCCCCGAGGGCCTGTGGGAGCTGCTGTCCGAAGGCCGTGACGCCATCGGTCCCTTCCCCGAGAACCGCGGCTGGGACCTGGAGACGCTGCACGACGAGACCGGAGAGCGCCCCGGGACCAGCTACGTCCGCGAGGGGGGCTTCCTCCACGACGCCGAGCAGTTCGACGCCGACCACTTCGGCGTCGCGCCGCGTGAGGCGCTGCTGATGGACCCGCAGCAGCGGTTGCTGCTGGAGACCACCTGGGAGGCGTTCGAGCGGGCCGGTATCGACCCCCGGGCGGTCAAGGGCAGCCAGACCGGCGTCTTCACCGGAGTCATGTACCACAACTACCCGGGCAGCTACGGGTCCTCGGGAGTGGTCTCGGGGAGGGTCGCCTACACCTTCGGGCTGGAGGGCCCCGCGGTCACGGTGGACACCGCCTGCTCGTCGTCGCTGGTCGCGCTGCACATGGCGGTCCAGGCGCTGCGGCAGGGGGAATGCTCCCTGGCTCTCGCCGGCGGGGTGAGCGTCATGTCCACGCCGCGTACCTTCGTCGAGTTCAGCCTGGACGGCACGCTCTCGAAGGACGGCCGCTGCCGGCCGTTCGCCGACTCGGCAGGCGGTACGGGATGGTCCGAGGGTGTCGGCATGCTCCTGGTGGAGCGGCTGTCGGACGCACGTCGCAATGGGCACCGGGTGCTGGCCGTGGTGCGCGGGAGCGCCGTGAACCAGGACGGCGCCTCCAACGGGATGACCGCTCCCAACGGCCCGGCACAGCAGCGGGTCATCCGGCAGGCGCTCGCCAACGCCCGGGTCCCCGCCGACCAGGTGGACGCCGTGGAGGCTCACGGCACCGCCACGACGCTGGGCGACCCGATCGAGGCGCAGGCGCTGCTCGCCACCTACGGGAAGGGCCGCGACGCGGCACGACCGCTGTGGCTGGGTTCGCTGAAGTCCAACCTCGGACACACCCAGGCGGCGGCCGGGGTCGCGGGGATCATCAAGATGGTCATGGCCCTTCGTGCGGGCCGTCTCCCCGAGTCCCTCCACATAGACAAGCCGACCCAGGAGGTCGACTGGTCCGTCGGCGGCGTCGAGCTGTTGAGCGAGGCCCGGGACTGGCCGGAGCCGGAGAACGGCAGGCCGCGCCGCGCCGGGGTGTCATCGTTCGGGATGAGCGGCACCAACGCCCACGTGATCCTGGAGGCTGCGCCCACGCTGCCCACCGAGCAGGACGGATCCCGTTCGGACGTGTGGACCGGGCGGGTCGTCCCCTGGGCACTCTCCGGACGCACACCCGAGGCGATGCGGGCCCAGGCGGCCCAGCTGCTCCGCTTCGTCGCCGACCGACCCGAGCTGGACGCCGCCGCTGTCGGCGCGATCCTGGCGACCGGCCGCGCGGCCCTGACCCACCGTGCTGTGGTGATGGGTGGCGGTCGTGAGGAGCTGTTGGCGGGGTTGCTGGCGGTGGCGGATGGTGAGTCGGCCGGTGGTGTGGTGACCGGTGTGGCTCGTGGTGAGGGCGCTGCGGGGTTCTTGTTTGCGGGGCAGGGGTCGCAGCGGGTGGGTATGGGTGAGGGGCTTCGTGGGGCGTTTCCGGTTTTCGGGGCTGCGTTTGATGAGGTGTGTGGGGAGCTGGATCGGCATCTTGGGGGCTCGGTTGGTGAGGTGGTTGCGGGGGGTGGTGAGCGGTTGAACGAGACGGTGTGGGCGCAGTCGTCGTTGTTT
>NZ_JAAVJB010000380.1 GCF_012034385.1 Streptomyces spiramenti | reverse complement strand
GTGCCGATGGCCTTGCTGGCGACCTGCCCGGTGATGGCGACCAGGGGCACCGAGTCCATGTGGGCGTCGGCGATGGGCGTGACCAGGTTGGTGGCGCCGGGCCCCGCCCACTCCCCAGGGCCCCGAGCCCGTGCTCCCGTCCACCGCCGCGTCTGTCGGTCGGCTCGCCCTGCTCGCACGGGTGTCCGCCGGGCGCCCGGATAGTGAGACCGGCTTCGGGTCCGCTTGACACGGACTAATCCGAAGGAGCAGTGTCTGTGCCATGCGCACCCGAATTCTCGTACTTGGCAGGCGCGTCGCCTGACCCGGGACCACACTCCCGCGGCCACCCGACGCGCCCCCCTCGCATGCCCCACGGCACGAGGGGTTTTTTGTTGCACCGAACCGGTCCGCGCCGCCTCGGACGAGGCCCGCGAACCGACAGCCACCAGCCCGACCCAGCGCCAGACCCTTCAGAACCGGGAAGAGACCGCGATGACCGAGCAGTCAGGCGGGGCACCGAAGCCGCAGCCTCGCGCCCCCCGCAACGGACCGCAGCAGACCGCGACCGTCGAGCACCTCACGGGAGCGCAGTCACTCATCCGCTCCCTCGAATCGGTCGGCGCCGACACCGTGTTCGGCATCCCCGGCGGCGCGATCCTCCCGGCCTACGACCCGATGATGGACTCCGGCACGGTCCGCCACATCCTGGTCCGGCACGAGCAGGGCGCGGGCCACGCGGCCACCGGGTACGCCCAGGCCACGGGGCGCGTCGGTGTCTGCATGGCCACGTCGGGGCCCGGCGCCACCAACCTGGTCACGCCCATCGCCGACGCCCACATGGACTCGGTGCCCCTGGTCGCCATCACCGGGCAGGTCGCCAGCAAGGCCATCGGCACCGACGCGTTCCAGGAAGCCGACATCTGCGGTATCACCATGCCGGTGACCAAGCACAACTTCCTGGTCACCGACCCCGCCGAGATTCCCCGGACCATCGCGGAGGCGTTCCACATCGCCTCCACCGGCCGCCCCGGCCCCGTGCTGGTGGACATCTCCAAGGACGCGCTCCAAGCGCAGACGACGTTCAGCTGGCCCCCCACCCAGGACCTGCCGGGCTACCGGCCCGTCAGCCGCCCGCACACCAAGCAGATCAGGGAGGCCGCGCGGCTGATCTCCCAGGCGCGGCGGCCCGTGCTCTACGTCGGTGGCGGCGTCCTCAAGGCGGGAGCCTCGGCCGAGCTGCTGGCACTGGCGGAGCAGACCGGTATCCCCGTGACCACCACACTGATGGCCCTGGGCGCTTTCCCCGACTCACACCCGCTCCACCTCGGCATGCCCGGCATGCACGGGTCGGTCACCGCGGTGACCGCGCTCCAGAAGTCCGATCTGATCATCGCGCTGGGCGCCCGGTTCGACGACCGGGTGACGGGACGACTGGACTCCTTCGCCCCCCACGCCAAGGTCGTCCACGCCGACATCGACCCCGCGGAGATCGGCAAGAACCGCGCAGCGGACGTCCCCATCGTCGGGGACGTGCGAGAGGTGCTGATCGAGCTGGCGGCAGTGCTGCACGCGGAGACCGCTATGGGGCGGACCGGCGACTACGCGGCCTGGCGGGAGCTGCTCGGCCGCTGGCGCGAGACCTACCCCCTCGGGTACGACCTTCCGGAGGACGGCAGCCTGTCGCCGCAGCAGGTCATCGAGCGCATCGGGCGGCTGGCCCCGGAAGGGACCGTCTACACCGCGGGAGTCGGCCAGCACCAGATGTGGGCGGCGCACTTCCTCACGTTCGAGGCCCCCGCCACCTGGCTGAACTCGGGCGGCCTGGGAACGATGGGCTACGCCGTTCCCGCCGCGCTGGGCGCCAAGGCGGGCCGACCGGACACCACCGTGTGGGCCATCGACGGTGACGGCTGCTTCCAGATGACCAACCAGGAGCTGGTCACGGCCGCCCTCAACCGGATCCCCATCAAGGTCGCGGTGATCAACAACGGGGCGCTGGGCATGGTCCGCCAGTGGCAGACCCTCTTCTACAACCAGCGCTACTCCAACACCACGCTCCACTCGGCACCCGGCCAGGGCGGTGCGCCGGCCGAGTCGTCCGGTGCCCGCGGCACCCGGGTCCCCGACTTCGTGATGCTCGCCGAGGCCATGGGCTGCGTCGGCCTGCGCTGCGAGGACCCCGCCGACCTCGACGCGACCATCGAGAAGGCCAACGCCATCAACGACCGCCCCGTCGTCGTCGACTTCATCGTCCACGAGGACGCCATGGTCTGGCCGATGGTGGCAGCCGGGACCTCCAACGACGAGGTGCAGGCCGCCCGAGGGGTCCGCCCCGACTTCGGCGACCTGGACGACTGAGCGACAGCGCCGAGACAGAAAGCAGACCCACAGATGTCCAAGCACACGCTGTCCGTTCTCGTGGAGAACAAGCCCGGTGTCCTCGCCAGGATCACCGCGCTGTTCTCCCGCCGCGGCTTCAACATCGACTCCCTCGCGGTCGGCACCACCGAGCACCCCGGGATCTCGCGCATCACCATCGTGGTGAGTGTCGGAGACCTGCCGCTGGAGCAGGTCACCAAGCAGCTGAACAAGCTCGTCAACGTGCTGAAGATCGTCGAGCTGGAACCCGGCTCGGCCGTCCGGCGTGAACTCGTTCTGGTGAAGGTCCGTGCGGACAACGAGACGCGGTCCCAGATCGTCGAGATCGTGCAGCTCTTCCGGGCCAAGACCGTCGATGTCGCCCCCGAGGCCGTCACGATCGAGGCCACGGGAAGCAGTGACAAACTCGAGGCGATGCTCCGCATGCTGGAGCCGTTCGGTGTGAAGGAGCTGGTCCAGTCCGGCACCATCGCCATCGGACGGGGCGCGCGCTCCATCACCGACCGGTCGCTGCGCGCCATGGAGCGGTCGGCCTGACCTGCCGGGGCTGTCGGCGCCACCCGCCGGCCGCCCCGGGCCCCGGCCCCGCGCACCGGCCCGACCGCCTACCCGGCGGGTGTCGGTCGCCC
>NZ_JAAVJB010000037.1 GCF_012034385.1 Streptomyces spiramenti | reverse complement strand
CCGCCGCCCGGCCCGCGCCGCTCCCCGCGCCGGGGCGGGGTGGGGTGGGGCGGGTCTGTCCTCGCCCTTTCGCCCGCCGGCTCGCCGTAGTTGGCGTGTCCGTCATGCCGGGCGCGCCGGGTGTGCCCGCCGAGGCGTCGTGCCGGGCGTCCTTCGGTGCCGCCGCGGTGCGGCCCGCCGCTGCTCGGACGCCTCGGTCACCGGCGCTCGCCCGCGGTTCCGCGCCGTTCGGCGCACGCCGATGCGCCGGGGGGCGAGCCCTGGCGTCACTTGGGTTCTCCGGGTTCAGGCTTGCACTCGTGGGGGTCGAGTGCTAATCATTGGGCATTAGCACTCTGAGGGTGAGAGTGACAGATTCAGGACCGGGTCGGTGAGGCCCGCCCGTCGGATGGAGCAGGGAACCATCCGTGTGGGCGTGCCGTCCGTCGCGGGCGCCAGCGCGGTCCGGAGCAATCCACCCCGATCCGGGAGGACCACTTCACATGGCCAAGATCATCGCGTTCGACGAGGAGGCTCGGCGCGGCCTCGAGCGCGGGATGAACCAGCTCGCCGACGCCGTCAAGGTCACGCTCGGTCCCAAGGGCCGCAACGTCGTCCTCGAGAAGAAGTGGGGCGCCCCCACGATCACCAACGATGGTGTCTCCATCGCCAAGGAGATCGAGCTGGAGGACCCGTACGAGAAGATCGGCGCGGAGCTCGTCAAGGAGGTCGCGAAGAAGACCGACGACGTCGCGGGTGACGGCACCACCACCGCCACCGTGCTCGCCCAGGCCCTCGTCCGCGAGGGGCTGCGCAACGTCGCCGCCGGCGCCAACCCGATGGCGCTGAAGCGCGGCATCGAGGCCGCCGTGGCCCAGGTCTCCAACGCCCTCCTGGAGCAGGCGAAGGAGGTCGAGACCAAGGAGCAGATCGCCTCGACCGCCTCCATCTCCGCCGGCGACACCCAGATCGGCGAGCTGATCGCCGAGGCCATGGACAAGGTCGGCAAGGAAGGCGTCATCACGGTCGAGGAGTCGCAGACCTTCGGCCTGGAGCTTGAGCTCACCGAGGGCATGCGCTTCGACAAGGGCTACATCTCCGCCTACTTCGCCACCGACATGGAGCGCATGGAGGCGGAGCTCGAGGACCCCTACATCCTCATCGTCAACTCCAAGATCTCCAGCGTGAAGGACCTCCTGCCGCTGCTGGAGAAGGTCATGCAGTCGGGCAAGCCGCTGCTGATCATCGCGGAGGACGTCGAGGGCGAGGCGCTGTCCACCCTGGTCGTCAACAAGATCCGTGGCACCTTCAAGTCCGTCGCCGTCAAGGCCCCGGGCTTCGGTGACCGCCGCAAGGCCATGCTCGGTGACATCGCCATCCTCACCGGTGGCCAGGTCATCTCCGAGGAGGTCGGCCTCAAGCTGGAGTCCGCCGGCACGGAGCTGCTCGGCCGCGCCCGCAAGGTCGTCATCACCAAGGACGAGACCACCATCGTCGACGGTGCCGGTGACAGCGACGCCGTGCAGGGTCGCGTCAACCAGATCCGCGCCGAGATCGACAACAGCGACTCGGACTACGACCGCGAGAAGCTCCAGGAGCGCCTCGCGAAGCTGGCCGGCGGCGTGGCCGTCATCAAGGCCGGTGCCGCCACCGAGGTGGAGCTGAAGGAGCGCAAGCACCGCATCGAGGACGCGGTGCGCAACGCCAAGGCCGCCGTCGAGGAGGGCATCGTCGCCGGTGGTGGCGTCGCCCTGCTGCAGGCCGGTGTCGTGCTGGAGAAGCTGGAGCTCGTGGGCGACGAGGCCACCGGTGCCGCCGCCGTCAAGCTGGCCCTGGAGGCCCCCCTCAAGCAGATCGCGGTCAACGCCGGTCTCGAGGGTGGCGTCGTGGTCGAGAAGGTCCGCAACCTCCCCGTGGGCGAGGGCCTGAACGCCGCGACCGGCGAGTACACCGACATGCTGGCCGCCGGTATCCCGGACCCGGCCAAGGTGACCCGCTCGGCGCTGCAGAACGCCGCCTCCATCGCGGCGCTCTTCCTCACCACCGAGGCCGTCATCGCCGACAAGCCCGAGAAGGCCGGTGCCGGTGCGCCGGACCCGACCGGTGGCATGGGCGGTGGCATGGACTTCTGATCCGTTCGGATCAGGGTTCCGTCGCGACGCGTCACGACCGCGTCGAGAGCGACCAACCGAGGGCGGTACCCCGGCTTCACGGCCTGGGGTACCGCCCTCGGGCGTTTTGCGGGAACGGGCCCGCGCGTGGCGCACCCCGCCGCCGGGGTAGGGGCGGGTGGTACCGGCACGGCCGCCGTGACGGCGGCCACGAGAACGGAGGAACCGCAGGTGACGAGCGTGGACGACGGCGTGGTGGGCGGTGGCGCGGCCGAGGACGGCCGCAGCCAGCGGGAACGGATGCAGTCGGGGGAGCTGTACCAGGCCGACGACCCCGGGATCCAGGCCGACCTCGCGCGGTCCGCCCGGCTCACCCACCGGTTCAACACCGCCGACCCCGACGGCCCGGAGGAACGGCGGGCGATCCTGGCGGAGCTGCTCGGGGAGCTGGGCGACGAGACGGAGATCCGCCCGCCGTTCCACGTGGACTTCGGCTCCTACATCACCATCGGGCCGCGCAGTTTCGTCAACAACGGCGCGACCATGCTCGACGTCGCCCCGATCACCATTGGCGCCGACGTGCAGATCGGCCCCAACGTGCAGCTCCTCACCCCGACCCACCCGCTCGACGCCGAGCTGCGCCGCGCCAAGTGGGAGGCGGCCGAACCGATCACCATCGGCGACAACGTCTGGCTGGGCGGCGGCGTCATCGTCTGCCCGGGGGTGACCATCGGGGAGAACACGGTCGTCGGCGCCGGGGCGGTCGTCACGCGGGACCTTCCCGCCGGAGTGCTCGCCGTGGGCAACCCGGCCCGCGTCATCCGCGAGCTCTGACCGCGAGCTCCGGCCGAGTACCCGGGCGGAGGGCGACGGTCGAGCGCACTGACCGGGCCCGGCACCGGGTGGATCACCGCCCGGGGCGCGTGCTCACGGGGGCGACGGTGCCCCGGCTCCCCCTCACGAGGGCAGCCGGAGCGCCGTCAGCGGTTCGTGCGGCCGGGGGCGCCGCGCGCTCCGGGCGGGCGGGGTCAGGGCAGCGTCGCCGCCTCGGTGAGCGCGGCGCGCAGGTGCCCGCCGGAGGTGGCGAGCAGCTGCGCGGCGGTGGCGGCGTCCACCTCGCCGAGGATGGTGAGGATGGCGTTCTTCACCTCGCCGTCGGTCGCGACCAGCGCGGCCTCGATCGTCGGCTCGTCGGCGCCGGTGGCGAGCGAGACGATCCGGCGCGAGCGCGCCCGCAGCTTCTCGTTGGAGGCGCGGACGTCGACCATCAGGTTCCCGTAGGTCTTGCCGAGCCTGATCATGCTGATGGTGGAGATCATGTTGAGCACCAGCTTCTGCGCGGTGCCCGCCTTCAGCCTGGTCGACCCCGTCACCAGCTCCGGCCCGACGACCACCTCGATGCCGTGGTCGGCGGCTGCGGCCAGCGGCGACCCCGCGTTGCAGGAGAGGCCGACGGTGAGGGCGCCCAGGCGACGCGCGTGCTCGACCGCGCCCACCGCGTAGGGGGTGCGGCCCGAGGCGGAGATCCCGACGACGACGTCGTCCGGACCGGTGCCCAGCGCGTCGAGGTCGGCGGCGGCCAGCTCCTTGCTGTCCTCTGCCCCCTCGACAGCGTTGACCATGGCGCCGGGCCCGCCGGCGATCAGCCCGATGACCTCGCTGGGGTCGGTGTTGAAGGTGGGCGGGCACTCGCTGGCGTCCAGCACGCCGAGACGTCCGGCGGTGCCGGCGCCCAGGTACAGCAGACGGCCGCCGCGCGCCATCCGCTCGGCGGTGTCGTCGATGGCCGCCGCGATCCGCGGCAGCTGGGCGGCGACCGCGGCCGGAACCGCGGTGTCCTCGCGGTTCATGGTGCGGGCGATCTCCAGCGTGGGCAGCTGGTCGATCTCCGCCAGTTCGGGACGGTACGCCTCGGTGGTCAGGGTGCTGAGCTGTGCCTGTAGCTCGCCATAGGGAGTGGGCATCCGGGATCGGCTCTCTCGCAGGACGGGACGGGGAATGCGGCGGCGCTGCCCGCGGGGGTCAGCGCACGTCGCGGGGTGAGTGGCGGTGGGCCAGGGCCTCGTAGCTGCTGCGCAGCGCGGGTGCGGCGGTCTCGTAGGTCCGCTGCGCCACGCCTATGAAAAGGCAGTCGATGACGAGGAGTTGGCTGGTGCGGCTCGACATCGCCGCGGGGCGCAGCTCGCTCTCCCTGGCGGTGGAGGTGGTGAGGACGTGATCGGCGTACTGGGTGACCTCGCCGTCCGGGCGGCCGGTGACGGCCACGGTGGTGGCGCCGTGGTCGAAGGCGGCCTGGAGCGGTTCGATGACGTCGACGGTGCGGCCGGAGTGGGTGATCGCGATGGCGACGTCCCCGGCGCGCAGCTGCACCGCGTTGGTGACGGCGAGGTGCGGGTCGGCGTGGGCGTGGGCGACCAGCCCGATGCGGAGCAGCTTCTGTGCGAGGTCCTGCGCGACGAGGGAGGAGGCGCCCACGCCGTACACGTCGATCCGCCGGGCGGAGGCCATGGCGCTGACGGCCGCCTCCACCTGGCTGATATCGAGGGCGCCCGCGGTGTCGGCGAGGGTCTGCCGCTCGTCCTGGGTGAGCTTGGCGATGACGTCGGTCAGCGGGTCGTCCACCGATATGTCGGTGGTGATCGCGGGCGCCGCGCCCGACGCCTGCTGGGCGGCGAGCCCTGCCAGCGCCAGCCGCAGGTCGCGGTAGCCGGGGTAGCCGAGCATGCGGGCGGTGCGGACCACCGTCGCCTCGCTGGTGCCGGTGCGCTCGGCGAGTCCGGTGACGGTGAGGGCGGCGCAGCCCGCGGGGTCGGCGGCGACGGTCTCCGCCACGCGCTGCATGGATCGGGTCATGGAGGGGGCCATCGTGCGGACCTTGGCGGCCAGGGCCCCGGGCTCGGGCGGCGCGGGGCGGTGCTGCGCGGGCGCGGGCCGGACCCGGTCACTCCTCCGACTGAAATTTTCCTTCATGCCATTCCTCACAAATGAAAGGTATTTTCGCGGCGGGTGCCCCGTCAAGCCCTTGATGCTCCGAAGTGTGCGGGACTCTGGTCCAATGTGGGAAAGCCGAGGCCGACCTCCGGAAGGGGTGACCGCGATGACGGTCTACATCGATCCTCCCGAATGGCCCGGGCACGGTCGCATGTGGTCCCACCTCATCAGCGACGAGTCGCTGGTCGAACTGCACGAATTCGCCGCCGAGCTCGGTTTCCCGCGCCGGGCCTTCGACCGCGACCACTACGACGTTCCCGCCGAGTCCTACCGGGCCGCCGTGGGGCACGGCGCGGTGGAGGTCGGCAGCCGGGAGGTGGTCCGCCGCCTCCACGCCTCCGGGCTCCGTCGCCGCCGCCGCAGCCCCCTCGCCCCGGCCGCCCCCGCGGATCAGGTGCGGCGACGCTGAGCGGTGGCCCGTCGACGGGGGACCGGAGGCGCCCACCGCCGATGGGCCGACCTCTGGCGGTTGCGTGAGTCGCTGGCGTTGCGCGGGCCTCTGACGGCTCCGCGGACCCGTGGCGGTCGTGCGGGCCTCTGACGGCTCCGCGGGTTGCTGCCGCGACCCCGGTGGTCGGGTGTCCGGGCGGTCGGCGGGGCGGGTCGGGTCGGGGCGGTCAAGCGGTGAGCAGCTCCAGCTCCGCCCGCAGGTTGAAGCGGGCGGTCGCCTCCCAGTGCCTGCTGCCGTACGGGGTCCGGTACAGGCTCGGCAGCGCCAGCAGTTGCCGCAGCACCGCCGCCCGCCCCTCGCGGAAGGCGGCCTCGGGGACCGCCGCGTACTCCTGCCGGACCGCCGCCGCGTAGTGGGCGTAGTTCCGGGGCGGCCCGGCGAGGACGGCGAGGTCCGCGTCGCACAGCGCCTCGCCGTCGCGGTCGCCCGGTTCCGGTGAGTGCCCGGCCGTCAGCCGCACCAGTCGGGCCACGGCGGCGATCCGCGCCGCGGGGCAGCCGGCGGCCGGCAGCAGTGTCTCCGCCAGCCGAGCGCTGCGCTCCTCGTTGTCGGCGGCTGCGGGGTCGTACACCGCGTCGTGGAACCAGGCCGCCAGCGCCACGGCGGTCGGATCCGCCGGGTGGTCCGCCAGTTCGACCAGACGGTCGAGCACCGCCACCAGGTGGGGCGTGGCGTGGTAGACCCGGTGGGGTTCGGCCCAGCGCGCCAGCAGCTCCGCCGCCAGCGCGGCGGCGGTCGCGGCGTCGGGGAGCAGCGGTGTCATCCGGGCCGTCAACAGCGCCGCCGGGGCGCCCGGTTCGGCGTTCCCCGGCGCGCCGAAGTGGGCCGCGCCGCCAGGGGTCGCACCTCTGCCGATCCGGCCGTCTCCCGACTCTTCCGCACGCATACGGCCATTGTGGCCCGGACCGTGTCGACCCGTCTTTCCTCCCGGAGTCGATCTGTGGCACTCTCTCGACATGTCTAGACCACTCCTCGAGGTCATCGCCCTCACCGTGCAGGACGCCGTCGCCGCAGAGACCGGCGGCGCCGACCGCCTCGAACTGGTCGCCGACATGGCGGCGGACGGCCTCAGCCCGGACGTCGCCACCGTCTCGGAGGTACGGGCCGCCGTCGATCTGCCCATCCGGGTGATGCTCCGCCTCGACGACGGTTTCGCAGCCGGGGACGCCGACGCGGTACGGCGGCTGCGGACCACCGCGGACACCCTGCGCGCCGCGGGGGCCGACGCCTGGGTCTTCGGCTTCCTCGACGAGACGGGCCAGGCCGACCTGGCCGCCGTCGCCGCCCTCACCGACGTCATCGGCTCCGACCCCTGGACGTTCCACCGCGCCATCGACCACGCGGCGGACCGCGTCGCCCTCCGCAAGCAGCTCGACGGGCCCGGCGCCCCCGACACCTACCTGACCGCGGGGTCGCCGCGCGGCGTCGACGACGGCCTCCCCGTGCTGGTCGCCGAGGCAGCCCGGACCGCGGCCGGCGAGCCCGGTCACCAGCCGCGCCTGATGGCGGGCGGCGGCCTGCGGCTGGAACACCTGCCGGAGCTGCGCGCGGCCGGGGTCGACGCCTTCCACATCGGTGGCGCGGCCCGCCCCCGGGGCTGGGACGGCCCGGTGGAGGCGGACGCCGTCCGCCAATGGCGCGACGCCCTGGCCTGACCCGGCGGCGGTCGGCCCGGCCCGGCACGTCCGCCCGGCACGTCCGCCCCGGCGGCCCGGGGCCACCCCGGCCGGACCGTGCCGCCCCGGCGGGTTCGTGCCCGGACGTGCCGCGGCCGTTCCGTTCCCCCGTCCGGTTCCGCCTCGCAGGCCCCGACCGGCGCCTCCGCGCCGCCGTCGGGGCCTGCGTCGTGGGACGGCGGCGATCGGCCGCGGCCCCGCCCCTGCGGTTACCCGGCCTCCGCGAGCAGCGCCGGTACCGGTTCGTGGTGCACCACGGTCAGACCGGAGACGGCCCGGGTCAGCGCCACGTACAGCCGCCGCAGCCCCGTCCGCAGGTCCGGCTCGCCGGCGACGATCCCCGCCGGTTCGGCGACCACCACGTAGTCGTACTCCAGTCCCTTCGCCAACGACGCCGCGACCAGCGTCAACCGTCGGCCCGCACTGGTCTCGTCGCCCGGCGCCAGGTGGGGAAGTCCGGCCGCGGCGAGCGCCGCCGCCAGCTCGGGGATCGCGCCGTCGGCGGCGATCAGTCCCACCGAACCCTCGTGGGTCAGTGCCTCCCGGCAGGCCGCCACCGCCAGCGGGGCCAGCTCCTCCGGGGACGACACGCCTCGGATCTCCAGCGAACCCGCCGCCTCCCGCACCGAGGTGGCCTCCGACAGCTCCGGCGCGATCGACGGCAGCAGCCGGGAGGCGTACGCGATGACCTGCCGAGGCACCCGGAACCCCTCCGTCAGCTCGCTCACCGCCGCCTCCGGCTTCCCCAGGTGCGTCAGCGCCTGCGCCCAGCCGTCGGTCGCCCAGGGCGTGGTGCCCTGCGCCAGGTCACCGAGGACCGTCGCCGACCCCGTGGAGCAGCGGCGCCCCACCGCCCGGTACTGCATCGGCGAGAGGTCCTGCGCCTCGTCCAGCACCACGTGGCCCAGCGACGGCGTCCGCTCCACCAGGTCACGCGCCTCGTCCACCAGCACCGCGTCCGCAGCCGACCACTTCGCCGACCCCACGCCGCGGGCGGGCTTCTCCCACAGCAGCAGCCGCTGCTCCTCCGCCGACAGCACCCCCGACGCCTGCTCCGCCAGGAACGCCGCGTCGGACAGCAGCCGCAGCACCACCTTCGCCGGGTCCACCACCGGCCACACCGCCCTGACCAGAGTCTTCACCGGCTTGCTGCGCGCCACGGCTGCCTGCACCCGGTCGTCCGGCGCCTCCCCGGAGCGTTCCATCCGCACCAGCACCGCGTGCGCGATGCGCTGCGGCAGCGCCTCGCCCGCCGCGCCGTACCGGATGTCCCGGTCCAGGAGCTCCCGCACCAGCTCCTCGATCTCGTGGGCCGGAATCCGCCACGTCCGCGAGCCGCGCACCAGCACCAGCGGCTCGGTCGGCATCCTCACCCCGGCGCGCACCGCGCGCCGCAGCACCTCCGCCATCCGCGCGTCGCCCTTCAGCAGTGCCACGGCGGACGGGTCCGCCGCCCGCACCTCGACGTGCGCCACCAGCTCCGCGACGGTCGACTGCCGCACCTCCAGCTCGCCCAGCGCCGGCAGCACCTGCTCGATGTACCGCAGGAACGACGCGTTGGGCCCGACGACGAGAGTCCCGCTGCGCGCCAGCCGCTCCCGGTGCGCGTAGAGCAGGAACGCCACCCGGTGCAGCCCCACCGCGGTCTTCCCCGTGCCCGGGGCGCCCTGCACGCAGAGCGTCGTCCCCAGCGGCGAGCGGACGATGGCGTCCTGCTCCGGCTGGATCGTCGCCACGATGTCCCGCATGGGGCCGACACGCGGCCGTTCGATCTCCCGCTGGAGCAGTGCCGAACCGGCCGCCGTGCCCGCGCCGCGAGCGCGCTCCTCGTCGGTGAGGTGGGTGAGGTGCTCGTCCTCGTACGCGGTGAGCTCCCCGCCGTCGTAGCCGAAGCGGCGGCGCAGCTCCACGCCCTGTGGATCGGAGGGCGAGGCGCGGTAGAACGGCTGCGACACCGGCGCCCGCCAGTCGATGACCATCGGGTCGCCCTCGGCGTCGTGGACGTGGCGGCGGCCGATGTAGAACCGGGTGCCGCTCTCCCCGTCGGCGTCGAGCGCGTGCCGGTAGTCCAGCCGACCGAAGAAGAGCGGGGTGTGCACGAGGTCCGCCAACGACTTGATGCGCTGCTCGATCTCGCCGCGCAGCACCTCGGCGTTGACCCAGTTCGCCGTGACGTCGCGGATGTCCAGCGTCTCCGCGTCGTGCCGCATGTCGCGGAGCGCGGTGCGGGAGGCCGCCAGGTGCGCCCGCTCGGTGCGCAGCGGGTCCGCGGGGTCGGGGGGAGGCAGCTGATCGGCGGCGGGGCCGGGGGTGGGCGCAACGGACATGGTGCGGGCCTTCCGGAGGGTCACGCGGCAGCACCGCCGACCCGGATCGGGGCGGCGGTGGGCACTGCGTCGACAGCGAGTGGATGCCGACCGGTTGCCGTGCGGTCGGCGCCTCCCCGGCACAGCGGGCACGGAGGGCAGCAAGGCACGGGAGCCTAGGGCGGGCGCCCCGAGCCGCGCAACCGGGTTTCCCGAGCCCCGCACGCCCCCGTCGCGCACCCCGGCTGTCTGCCCCGCACGCGCACCCCGGCTGTCCGCCCCGCACGCACGCCTCGCGCCCCGGCGCTCAGCCGGCGATCGGTCCGCTGAGCAGCCGCCTCTCGGCGACCACGTCCCCGAGCTTCTCCCACCAGTGGTGATGGCGCCGGTACACCTCGGGGTCGCGTCCGGTCAGCAACCCGGTCAGCCCCTCCGCCTCCGCCGACAGCTCCTGCCATGCGCCCCGGGGGAGCGCCCGGAACGCGTACGCCTCGACCCCGCCGGCGCCCGCCCGCCACACCCCGGCGACACGGCCGTCCACCAGCAGCGTCGGCAGCAGATCCCCGTTGACCCGTGTCACCGCGGTGCGGTACTCGTCGGGCAGCAGGCGCGACCGGTCGGCGTGGGCCAGCAGCACGTTGTCCCACATCCCGAGGAGCCGCGCGGGAGCGGGGACGTCCCCGGGCGGTCGAGGCGCGTCCCGCAGGTCGTACAGCGGTGGCCGGTGACCGCCCGGGAGCTCCACCACCTCCTCCCCGAGCATCGTCAGCGCCTCCCGTACCCGGCCCCGCGCCACCAGCGAGAACTGCCCGATGTCGGCCACCGAGGCCGGCCCGTACCCGGCGAGACAGCGCCGCACCAGCTGCGGCAGCGCCGCCGAGGACGCCGCCTCGTCCACCGGCGGCGGGCCCGGCGCGGCCCGGTACACGGGGCGCGGGCCGAACGACCAGACCGCGTCCGGCGCGGGCTCGTGGACCAGGGGCGCCACCGACCGAAGCGTCCGCCACAGCGCGGCGCGAGCCGTCGTCGGGGCGTGTTCGGCGAGCCAGCCGTCGAACTCGGCGGTGGTGCGCGGCACGGACGCGAACGCCAGCAACCCGGGCAGCAGCGCCTCGGCCTCGGCGGGTTCCATGCCGGTCTCGCGGAACCGCCGGTCGTAGCGGGCGCCACGCACCACCGGCTGCACTGCGGCCCGCAGGAACGGGTAGTCGTCGGCCCGCGCCGCGTGGAGGGTGATCCGCAGCAACGACGCCTTGACGACGGAGCCGTCCGCGAACGCCGCGTCCAGCGCGGCGGGGTCGAACCCGGCGACCCGGTTCCACAGCGCCAGGTACGGCGAGGCGGGGTGCTGCGCCTGGACCGCGACCAGCCGCGCCACGGCGTCCGTGACGGACAGCGGCTCCCGGGCCAGAAGGAGTTGGCGGGCCAGGGTGGCCCGGTTGAGTTCGGCCGGGTTCACGGTCATCCCGGCATCATCACACCCGCCGGGCGGCGCCCGGCCTACCCGTGGTGTCACCCCGCGCGGTGCGGTCCCGAGGACCCGGTGCCGCCCGGTACCGCCCGGTGCGCGGTCGTCAACGGGGACGGGCGGGAGCGATCGTTGCCGCGCCCCGGTCGCGCCCCGTGCGCGCCCCGCGCGTCCGCCCGTCCCGGAGGCCGAGGTGAGGGTGACCGGTACCTGGGTCCGACCTGGGCGGTACCAGAGGCGGGACCTTGGACCGATGCGCGCGGGGCGGCGCCGGGCGGACAGTGGGGCCATGGCTACCACCACCTTCACCCCAGGTCCCCGCCCCTCCGTCCACGGCGCCACCGCCCTGAGCGCGCTCACCGCGCACGCCGCCGGTGCCGGTCTCGACCACGACACTGCGGGGGTCGTGCCGCAGGCCCGTCGCGGACGCGTCGGCGGGGTGTTCCGTACCGCCCGCGTCCTCGCCGGTGTCGTCACCGACGTGGTCCTCCTCGGCAGGACCGACCCGGGCGACGGCCCCGACACCACCCCCACCACCCGCGTCCCCACCGCCCGCGGCCCGGCCGCGGGCTGACCCGGCGGGGCGCCGACCGGTTCGCTGCACTTCCCCGGCGCGCGCGGGCCGGGGACGGGCCGACACCTCACCTGCCCAGGCGTCGGTAGCACGGTGGGGTGAGGCTCCGGCTGACGGGGCGAGGTCACGTCGTCACCGCGGCGGTGGCGGCAGTGGCCGAGCCGGCGCCCCCATCCTCTGCCTCACCGGGGCGTGCCGAACTCTGGGCGTGGCACCGTTCATGGGCGTCTGCCGTCGCCGGAGCCGCGGCGGAGCGCGAAGCCCAGGGTGACGGCGGCGATCAGGCCGCCGACGCCGACGAGCCCGAGGGCCAGCTGCTCCCGGCCGTCGATGCGGAACGCCTGAACGAGTGCCAGCGCACCGATCAGGGCGGCGACGGCGACGAAGAGGCGAAGCCAGGTCAACGGGGCCATGGCGACTCCTGTCGTTGAGGGATGTCCCAGCGGGTACCCGCGCGCGGAGTCGGTAGGCGGGCGGCGTCGGGTTCCGGCCACCGGCGACCGCTGCCCGCGGGTACAGCCGGACCAGCCCGTCCTGCTCCGGCTGAGCGTTTCGGGCACAGAGGGTGCGATGCGGCGTGTCGCGCGGTGAGACTGGCGGCACAGCCCCGGCCGCGCGGCTGGTGCCGGCGGACCGACCCCGTGAGGCACCCGCCAGGGCCTCCCCCTTGGTACCGCCCAGGCGCCCTGCCCCGTCACGCCGTCACCATCGACCCGCGCACCTTCGCCTACGACCCGGAGCGCCAGCTCAACGTGACCACGGCCGGGCGGCTGTGGGCGCACGAGTCGATCGCCGCCTCATCGACCGATACCCACAACGACACCACCCCGGGGACCCGCCGGGCGAGGGCGCCGACCCGTATGCCCTCCCCGAGGTGGCACCCGGCGCCGCACCCCGCCGACCACCGACTCGCCCTGCGGACTTCTGCCCCGACCCCGTCCTCGTCCCCACCGTCACCGCCTGGGAGCAGCGGATCTGGCTCGACGACCCGGAGCAGTCCCTGCGGGCGTAGCGCGGTGGTCTTCTCGCCGCGGCGGCGCGTCGACCCGGCCCGTCGGGCGACCGCGTCGAGGTGGTCGCGGAAGCGGCGCTCGGGATCGTCGGTGGTCGAGGCGAGAGCGACCATGGCGGTCAGGATGACGTCGCACAGCTCGGCACGCACGTCGTCCATGGTGTGCGAGGCGCCCTTGCGGGGTTGTCGCCGAACACGCCGTGGACGGTCTCCGCCACCTCCCCCGCCTCCTCGCTGATCTTCAGCACCCGCACCAGCGCGGCCACCGTCTCAGGGCGCCAGCCGGTCGGCGGCGGCCTCGGTCGCGGTGTGTGTGGGCGCGGGTACAGTGCTCTGCGTCGTGGTCACCGGTGCCCGTCGTGGGCGTCGTTTCCGGCACTGCCACCGCCGGTCAGGCCGGACGGGAGGTAGTGGGCGTACACGTCACGCAGACGACGGGTGACGCGGTCGTCGTCCGCCTCGTACGCCAACTGCTCCTCGGAGAAGCGCAGCTGCCGTTCCGCGGCGTCCAGGATCTGTCCCCAGGTCTTGACCCACACCCGGTAGCCGTCCTGGTCCTCGGCCACGCCGGGCGGCTTGTCCTTCTGCTGGATGGCCCGGTGGATGGTGGGGGAGATGTCGTAACCGACCAGGTAGAACTGCCAGGTGCAGGGATTGTCGCGGTACTGCGGGTCGTCCACCATCGCCCGCGCGTAGTCCACCACACGCAGCAGCTCCTGTTCACCGACGACGCCCGGGCTCTTGAGCACGACGATGAGCCGGTTCGCGATGCGGTCCCGGCGACGGCTGCGGAGCAGCACGACATCGGCCTCGCTGTTATGGCTGCCGGGCTTCCCCGGGGGCAGCGGCTCGTGCTCGAGGACCGCCTTGCCACCAAGGAGGTCGAGGTGGCGCTTCAGTGCACTGGTCAGGCTGGTCTCGCTGCGGGCGAAGGTCCAGTCGTCACCGAGCAGCCACAGGTTGCGCGCGACCGTCGCGTGAAGCTGTTCGTCATGGGGCTGGTGCTGCAGCGACTGCCCCATGACGAGCAGTCTGCGGATGCGCGCGACTACCTTCCGTCGGGTGGCCACCTCGGTGGCAGCGCTGATGGCATGGTCGAGATCGGTGGAGTCCAACAGGTCGCTCAGGTGCCGGCGGTCGGTGTCGGTGAGCGACGGTAGCCGTCCCAGCGCGAAGTGCAGTTCCGCGGGGTTGCACTTCAGCGCGATCTGGAGGAGGAGAACCATGAGTTTGCGGGGGCCAGCTGTCTTGGGCAGTGACTGACAGACGGCCGTCACCACGATGTCGAACAGCTGCCGTTCCACTTCCTCGAGCCGGTCCCGAGGTTCCCCGGAATAGGGGTAGACCCCCTCCGCCTTGAGGTTGCGAACCACTTCGGCTGAGATCTGTGCGGCGCGGGTGGCGACATGCCTGCGGAGGGAGCGTGCTGCCGCTTCCAGCAGGCCGGGGTGTGTCATGTCGAGCGCGGTCAGTGCCGCCGGGCTTCGGTCCCGGACACCTGTCAGTCGGAGGTACGGGGTGTAGTTGAAGACTGTGCGCTTACGCGGTGGTTTGCCGTGCGTGGCGAGGACCACCCCGTCGTCGTCGCAGAGCAGCATCGGCCGGTCGTCCACGTGCCGGTTCCACTCGACCACCGTCAGGACAGCGACTGGGAGTCGGCCGGGCTCGCTGTCCGGTAGGTGCACCGGGAGGTCGACGGGGGCTCGGTCGATGAGAACGTCTGCGTCGAGTCGGACCCCGTCGAAAGTGACGCGGACGTTGGGGTAGGCACGGAGGTAGAACGCCAGGTGGGCCGTGAGGCGGGTTGCCGCGTCGGTGTCCTCGACCTGCTGTTTCCTGTGGTGTTCCGGGACATCGATGCTGACGACTGTGCCCGTTCCGACGCTTGACGGTTCTACCTGGGTGACCTGGTACTCGTCGGCACGGTTCATGTCGCATGTGACCTGCACGCCGACGCGGCCGGTGGGGGTGGCGGCAGTCGAGGTCCAGTTGAGCCGGTGGCCGAGCGCGAACGCCCACAGTCTTCCCTCGCCATGACGGCCGTTCAGGATGCGCCGGTCACCCGTGCCCTCGGTGTGGGTCCTGCCACGCTTCCACGTGGTGCCCAGCCCTTCGAAGGCAGCGCGGGCGCGTTCCGGAGTCATGCCGTCGCCGTCGTCCACCACATCGATCTGCATGAGGGCGTCCAGCCTGGATCGGCGCAGAACGACATCGACGCGGTTCGCGTTGGCATCCAGCGCGTTCCAGACCAGCTCCGCCACCGCTGCGATCTGCTTCTTCTTGCCGAACTGGCGGACCGTCTCCTTGTCCACTGTCAGCCGGAACGCCTCCGACTGCGGGCGGCTCTGTGCGGGGATCAGGCGGTGGGCGGTTGCGGCCGTTGCGTCTGCGGCGGGATCGGCGACGGCGGCGCCGGAAGCTGTCGGGGTGGTTGGTCCCGGTTCCTGCATAGCTGACATGGGGTCACGGTAACGCCGGGAAACAGGCCGTGTGCGGAGTTCGCCCGAGCTTCGTCGTCGATCACTGCCTGATAGCAGGCGCCAGGGCCGGGCCGCGCGTGGTTCGCCGAAGCCAGGAGGGACGGCCGTTGGGTTCGGCGGAGCAGGAGTCGAATTCAGTCGTCCGAGTGGCACGCCGCGCCGTGATGCGACCGGCGTCGTTGTACGGGTGAGGACGCACGGGCGGGAGCCCGGCGCCAAGCCTTGCCGGCCCTGTCAGTCGTGGGCCCGGCGACGATGTGAGGAGCTGGGTTCACGATGACCGGAATGCGACAGACGGCCCGTGCCACCGTGGCGGCGTGTGCCGCCGTCCTGCTGACGCCCGCGGTGGCCGCGGCGGCCGACGGCGGCACGGTGCCGGGCCAGCGGCTCGCCGCCCTGGGCACGTCGGCCGCCCAGCAGATGGTGGAGACCGGGGAACTGCTGGGGAAGGTCACCGAGGGCACCCCGCTCCAGCGGGACGAGCCGCACTTGCTGAAGGACGACGAGCTGCGGCTGCCGCTGGTGCCGGAGAAGCAGCTCCGCTGACGCGACGTCGTGCAGCGGGCGCGGGCGCCCTGCCCGCCCGGGTCCGCCCACGACCCCATGCGAGCAACACCGGCAGTTCGCCGCGATCCGAAGCCGACCCGGCCGCTGGGAGGAGCACACCACCGGCCCCGCCGGAGGCCGATGGCGCCGGTGTCGGTGTCGGTGTCGGTGGCGGTGTCGGTGTCGGTGTCGGTGTCGGTGGAGGTGGCGGGGAACCGGAAGTCTCGGACGGCCTCCGGGTGTTCCGGGAGATGGCGAAGGCCCTACGCAGGCGGGCGGGGCTCACCAGGAACAGTTCGCGCCGAATAGTGCGCCACTCGGTACCCACCGTCGTTTCCATCGAGCAGAGAGGCGGTACCCGGCCGGTGACTTCGTCACCCGGTCCGACGAGGTACTCGACGTCTTCGGGACCATCCGGGGCGTCGGCGGCCGAGCTGCGCAGCGTCGAGCTCCAGGTCATGCCGCTGGCCCGCCACTCGCCCGCCGGGCTGCACGGCCCGCTTCAGCTCCGGGAGACTCCCGACCACCGATTGCTTGGGTACTGCGCAGGGCAGTGAAGTGGCCTCTTCGTACCCGACTCGAAAGAGGTCGGAACCCTCCAGATGCGGTAGGCCAGGGGCAAGCCACAAAGCACTCCCGCTGGACGAGTCTGCCGCCCCACTGCTGTGCTTGAGAGGCGACCTGTGACGAGCGTGAATTCGAGCTGGCCCAGGCGCAGTGGCAGCGGCGACGGGTGACTGCGTAGCAGTCGCGCTCTGTTGGCACAAGTCCCTCTACAGTAAGGGCGGTTCCGGGAACCGCGTGGGTGGTCGGTTGCCCGGACGTCGTGCGTGTCCGGGATTCCAAGCGGCGGGAGAGCCCCGCTTCGCCGTCCCGGCTGCTGCCGGGGCGAGCTTCTGTCGCCGGAGCGCGCCTGACCGGTTCGGGCCTCGGTACCGAACGCCAGCTGAGGCGACAACGAGGTCGGACCTGTTGACGTGCGAAGGGTCGGCAGGCCCCTCTCCTGTTGCCGACCGCCCCTGACGACACTTGGTGCAGGGGGAGTCCCGGGTCGAGGGCGTTCCGGTCAGCGGACGATGGTCTGGACTTCTTCGACGGTGATGTCGAGGGTGGTGGAGAAGTCGCCGTCGGGGAGGGTGCCAGTGTCGCCGAGGGAGTCGGTCCAGGTGACTTCCCAGGTGAGGGCTGCGGAGAGGGGGTAGGTGCTGCGGTCGGTGGTGGCGCGGGTGTAGGTGATTCCGCAGGGTGGTGGGCTGTTGGTGCCGGGTGTCCAGGGGGTGCCGATGGTGCCGTCGGATGTCTCGCAGACGCCGCCGGGTGGGTGGGTGGTGGCGTAGGTGGTGCCGGGGTCGAGGGTGAGCCGGGCTGGTGTGGCGGTGGTTTCGGCCCAGAGGCCGTAGTCGTCCAGTTCGGCGCGGATGGATACCGGTTCGAAGGCGGTGTCGTCCAGCCAGATCCAGGTGGCGAGGTTGACCTTCTGCGGCACGTCGGCGGGGTTGAGGGAGACCTCGGTGTCCGGTACGCGGGTTCGTTCCCAGGCCAGTTCGGCCAGCAGCGTGGAGTCGACGACGCCGGGGCCGGGCTCGGGGGCCTCCGTGAAGTCCACCCAGAACGTGCGAGTGCGGCACGCCATCTGACCCTGGCGGTCGGGATGTTCGCGGTTGATCACCCGCGTCCAGAACATGCCCTCGCCTTGCAGTTCCCGGTTGTACTCGGGGAACTCGCCGTCCTCGCCGTATCGTTCCTCGTGGCTGGAGTCGAAGCTCTCCCGCATGTCGTCCGGCCAGAAGTCGCGGTTGGTGTGGGCGTAGAAGCCCCGCCAGTGCCGGGCCATCTCCTCGGGCGTGTGCGTCGGTGCGTAGTAGCAGGCGGGCGGTTCCCACGGAGTCGAGCTCTTCAGCGCGCCCGTGCCGCCACCCCCAGCCGTGACGGTGAACGTGATCCGCGCCTGCGCGTTGATCTCGCCGGACTCGTGTCCCGTGCCGGTTTCTTTGCTCGGCGGAGGGTCCAGGTTGCCGTCGCCGATTCGGTCGTCGGCGTGCGCGGTGCCGACCGTCAGCACCAGGATGCACGAGCCTGCAGTCGCAGCGCCCACAATCCTCCCGGTCAGGCGCATTCGTCAGCCTCGCGGGCGCCACCGTACTCAACTGTCTGCCAGACACCGTCATCATTGAGTTCGAGTCGAGTTGTGTAGAGCGCGGCTTTGGCATCGGGGTCGGGCGGCGAGAGGACCTCACCGCTGCCCTTGTCCACGTTCGACACGTCGGAAAACTCGCGGCAGAACGACACGGTTGCCGTCGAATCATCGACGGCGGTCGCAGCGCGGTTGTAGATGCGCGCTTCGCCGATGGGTACGCGATTCGCCTCGATCAGCGGCACAATCAAATCCATTGTCGCGGCGAGCGCATCCCCCGCGATGTAGTAGCTGAGCGCCGGGTGTTCGGTGTCCTGGTGGATGATCGCGGCGTCGACGGCGTCGAAGTAGCCGCGGCTGTCGCGGAGGATGGCGTCCGTGGTCTCGTCGCCGGTCTCGTCGTCCTCGTACACGTTCTCGAAGTCGTCACCGAGGTCGATCTCCGGGCGGTCGGAGTCCGCATCGCCCTCGACGTCCTCCTCGGGTGCTTCGGTGTCGGCGTCGTTGCCGGTGTCGTCCTGGTCGCCGTCCTCTGTCGCGCCCTGGTCCACTCCCGGGATCGGGTCGTCGGTCGAGTCGTCGTCCCCGCCGCCGCAGGCGCCGAGGACGAGCGCGGCGCAGACCACGGCGGACACGACGGTCGTCGCGCGACGGACCCGGCGAACACTGCTCACAACCCACTCCACTCTTCAGGTGACCTACCGAACCTACGCAAGCGCGCCACCTGACTGTAGAGGCTGACGGTGACGGTCCTGTCACAGTCGGCTCGGGGCGCGGTGTTTGGTGGGCGCGTGCACCTGGGCACTCTGACTGCGTACGGTCGCTCAGTGTGCACAGCCTGCGTAGGGGGCGTCGTTGCCACGGAACCGCTCTGACGAAGACTCCGAGAATCGACCGGTCGCCGCCCTCGTCGCGCGATTCGGGCGCGAGGTGCGGTCTAAGCTCACGGGCGAGGCCGGACCGAACACCGGTCGCGAGGAGAGCCTCACCGCTCCGGTCGAACGGCTGCTCGCCTCCATGGCGGTTCGTATGAAGGTCGAGATCACCCTGCACGGCCAGTACCGCGTCGGGGATGTGGGAGCCCGGCCGGACTTCGCTGTCAGCGTCGCCGGGCGGATCATCGGGCTCATCGAGCTCAAGCAGCCGGGCAAGGGTGCAGACCCGATGCGCTGGCCGGTTCGGAGTCATGACCGCAAGCAGTGGGAGAAGATCCGGGCCTTTCCCAACCTGCTCTATACCGACGGCTACGACTGGTCCCTCTACCGATTCGGCGAGCGTGTCGGCCCTGAAGGGCGCTTGGTCGGCGACTTCGCAGCAGGGCGCGGCGTCATCCGACCGGCGGACGACGGGTTCGAGCGGGTCGTCGCGCTCCTGCTCACGCCGAGTCCGACCGTCGTCGACAGCGTCGGTGAACTGGTGCGAAGGATCGCGGGGCTGTGCGCACTCCTGCGGGAAGAGGTCGCCGACCGTCTTTCCCGCGAGGAGCGGGGAGAGGCACCGGAGTCGTTCGCCCTCCTGGCGGGCAACTGGAGAGACCTGCTTTTCCCGGATGCTCGACCGGAGGAGTTCGCGGACCGCTACAGCCAGACGCTGACGTTCGCGCTGCTGCTCGCGCGGCTGGAAGGTATCGATCTGGGTCAGCTCTCCCTGCCGGAGGTCGCGAATCGGCTGGGGAAACGGCACTCCCTGATGGGGAAGTCACTGGCTGTGCTGACTGATGAGGCACGTGACGACCTCAAAGGCATCATCGGCACCGTCATTGAGGTGGTGTCGGCGGTGGACCCCGACCTCTTCAAGGACGGAAGCGGCGACACCTACCTCCACTTCTACGAAGGGTTTCTGACCGCCTACGATCCTGAGCTCAGAAAGAAGACCGGGACCTACTACACCCCGAGTGCCGTCGTCGGTTTCATGGTGCGGTTCACGGACGAGGTGCTCCGCGAACGACTCCACCTCCACGACGGCTACGGTGACGGACGAGTCACCGTGGTGGATCCCGCGATGGGTACGGGCACGTTCCTCACCAGCATCATCGACCACGTGGCGAAGGGCTACGCGCTGCGCCACGGTCCCGGGCTCAAGGTGGCGCTGCTTCGCGATCTCGCAAAGCGACTGGTGGGCTTGGAGAAGCAGACCGGCCCGTACGCCGTCGCGGAGCTGCGGGTCAACCACGCGCTGGCCGCCCACGGTACGGAGAGTGGCGAGGACGTTCCCAAACTGCTGGTGGCCGACACGCTGGACGACCCGACGGTGGAGCACCAGCTCGGGCGCCTGTATGAGCCCATCGCTCGCCATCGCCGACTGGCGAACGAGGTCAAAGCCGCGCAGCGAGTCATGGTCGTCATCGGCAATCCGCCGTACGTCCGGGGAGCCCGCAGCTCTGGCGTCGGTCGCTGGATCGCGGAAGGAAACCCGAACGATCGCGGCGCGATCCTCAGCCGGTTCCACAACGGCGGAGACGGACGTCTCGCATACGCGCTGGACAACCTCTACATCTACTTCTGGGCGTGGGCGACCTGGAAGGTCTTCGACCAGGTGACCGCTTTCGGAGACCCGGAGGCGCCCAGCGGCGTCGTCGCGTTCGTCACCAACGCCGGCTACCTGGACAGCGAGGGAACCCAGGGGATGCGCCGCTACCTGCGGCAGGCCGCCGATGAAGGCTGGATCATCGGGCTCTCTCCCGAGGGGCCCTACTCCGATGTGGGCAGTCGCGCCTTCGAAGGGGTCAAACGGGAGATCTGCATCGCGGTCTTCGTCCGCCGGGGCGACCCGGACCCCACCCGGCCGGCGCGGATCCGACGGCTCGACACTCCGGTCGGACACCGGGAGGAGAAGTTCCGGTGGCTCGACGACCTCGGGATCGAGGGGCACGCGGCGGGTGACTCCTGGCAGGAATGCCCCGAGGAGTGGACAGCGCCGTTTCGGGCGAGCGCACGGAAAGAGTGGCTTGGGCTGCCGGATCTCGACTGCCTGCTGCCATGGCGCAGCGGGGGTAACAAGACCAACCGCACCTGGCCGGTGTCGCCCGACCGGGACACCTTGGTGAAGCGGTGGGAGACCCTCGTCCGTGCTCCGAAGGAGGACAGGGCCGCGCTGCTGAAGAGCACCAGGGATCGGCAGCCCGAGAAGGCGGAAAGGCCGCTGCCGGGTACCGCTCCGCACGGCCCGCTGAGCGATGAGCGAGAGCCGCGCCCCCGACTGCAACGCTACGGGCGCATGAGCTTCGACCGCCAGTGGATCATCGCGGACCGAAGGGTGATCGACTACCCGAGGCCCGCCCTCTGGGCCGCACACGGCGACCGGCAGGTGTACCTCACGGAGCTTCACACGGCAAGCGGACGGGAAGGTCCGGCGGTGAGCTTCACGGAGCTCATCCCCGACGTCCACCACTTCAAAGGGTCCGAAGGCGGTCGGGTCAGGCCGCTTTACCGGCACCCGACACGGCCGGAGCCCAACGTCAGCCCGCGCCTGGTCGGCGCGCTGAGCGAGGTGCTCGGAGTGGCGGTCCGCGCGGAGGACGTGTTCGCGTACATCGCCGGGATAGCCGGTCATCGAGGGTACACCCGGTACTTCGAGGACGGCCTGCGCAACCGAGGGGCGCGGATACCCCTCACGCGCAACGCCCAACTGTGGGGTTCGGTAGTCGAGGTGGGTCGGCGAACCGTCTGGCTGCACACCCATGGTGAACGCTTCGCATCCGATGCCGACGGACGCCCGCGGTTCCTCCCACCGCAGCTGCCGGTTGCCGAACGGCCCGTCTGCCGCGCGGATCCGAGCAACGGCGGCATACCGGAGACGATGACCTACGACCCGGACACGCGCACTCTGCACCTGGGCGAGCACGGTGTCATCGCGCCGGTGGAGCCAGAGGTCTGGGAATACCGCATCGGAGGCGCCCCCGTCCTGCGCAAATGGTTCGGGTACCGAAAGCGGACCCCGGACGGCTTGCAGCAGACCGCGCTGAACAAGGTCTTGCCGCAGCAGTGGACGCTGGAGTGGACCGTCGACCTGCTACGGCTTCTCAACATCCTCGGGTTGCTGGTCGCGCTCGAACCGGAACAGCTACGACTGCTTGAGGCTGTCGCCACCGGCCCTCTGATCTCGCGGGACGACCTGCGGCGGCTGGGGGTACTGCCGGTGCCCGCGTCTGCGGCCAAGGAGCCCCCTGGGCAGGGAGCGCAGCCCGGCGAGTCGCAGGATGAGCTGCCGTTCCCCGGATAGCTCCAGCGCCAACTAGCGGACGATGGTCTGGACTTCTTCGACGGTGATGTCGAGGGCGGTGGCGAACTCGCCGTCGGGGAGGGTGCCGGTGCTGCCGAGGGAGTCGGACCAGGTGACTTCCCAGGTCAGGGCCGCGGAGAGGGGGTATGTCGCGCCATTGCTGGTGGCGCGGGAGTAGGTGATGCCGCACGGTGGTGCGCCGCCGGCGCCGGAGGCCCAGGCGGTGCCGATGCTGCCGTCGGAGGACTCGCACACGCCACCGGCCGGGTGGGTGACGGCGTCGGTGGTGCCGGGGTCCAGGGTGAGCCGGGCCGGCGTTGCGGTCGTCTCGGCCCAGAGGCCGTAGCCGTCGAGTTCGGCGCGGATCGAGACCGGCTCGAAGGCGGTGTCGTCCAGCCACACCCAGGTGGGCAGGTTGACCTTCTGCGGCACGTCGGCGGGGTTGAGGGAGACCTCGGTGTCCGGGACACGCGTGCGCTCCCAGGCCAGCTCGGCCAGCAGTGTGGAGTCGACGACTCCGGGGCCGGGCGGCGGCGAGTCGGTGAACTCCACCCAGAACGTTCGGGCCGCGCACGCCATCTGGCCTTGACGGTCGGGATGTTCATGGTTGATCACCCGCGTCCAGAACATGCCCTCGCCTTGCACATCCTGGTTGTAGTCGGGGAACTCGCCGTCCTCGCCGTACTGTTCCTCGTGGCTGGTGTCGAAGCTCTCCCGCATCTCGTCCGGCCAGATGTCGCGGTTGGTGTTGGCGTAGAAGTCTCGCCAGTGCCGGGCCATCTCCTCGGGCGTGTGCGTCGGGGCGTAGTAGCACGCGGGCGGTTCCCACGGAGTCGAGCTCTTCAGTGCGGCTGTTCCGCCACTTCCGCCCGTGACGGTGAAGGTGATTCGCGCCTGCGCGTTGATCTCGCCGGCCTCGTGCCCTGCGGCCGTTTCCGGTTCGGGGGAGGGGCCTTCTCGGATTACCTCGTGGTTGGTGTCCCGCCCGCTCGCCCAGGCGCCCTGTGTGGTCAAGCAGGTCGTCAGTACTGCGAGGGAGAGCGCTACTGCGCGCCCCGATCCGGTCAGTTGCACTCCGCAGCACCTCGTTCGCCGCGTTCCTCGACGGTCTGCCACACGCCTTGGTCGTTCAGTTCGACTCGTGTGTAGTAGATCGTCGCCTCGGCCGATGCGTCCGCCGCGGACGTCACTTCCCCGGTCGCGTGATCGACATCTGTCACCTCGGAGAAGTCGCGGCAGAACGAGACTGCCGCTGCGCCGTCTTCGAAGACGGTGACGTCCCGGCCGAAGATCCTTGCCTGGCCGGTCTGCACGGTTCCTGAGTCCACCATGCTCCCGATCAGCTTGATGGAGCTCACGAGGGCATCCCCGGCGATGTAGTAGCTGAGCGCGGGATGCGCAGGGTCCTGAAGGTTGATCGCGGCGTCCACGGCGTCGAAGTAGCCGCGGCTGTCGCGCAGGATGGTGTCCGTGGTTTCGTCGCCGGTCTCGTCGTCCTCGTAGACGTTCTCGAAGTCGTCGCCGAGGTCGATCTCGGGGCGATCGGCATCCGCGCCGTCGTCGGCGTCCTCCTCGGGAGCCTCCGTGTCGGTGTCGTCCTCGCCGTCGTCCTCCGCTTCGCCCTGCTCCACGCCCGGGATCGCGTCGTCGGTCGAGTCGTCGTCCCCGCCGCCGCAGGCGCCGAGGACGAGCGCGGCGCAGACCACGGCGGACACGGTGGCCGTCGTGCGACGGACCCGGCGAACACTGCTCACAACCCACTCCAGTCTCAGGCGATCCGACCAACCTACGCACCGGCGCGGCAGGGCTGTAGGGACGGATGGTGACAGTCCTGTCACAGTAAGCGTGAAGGGGTGGGTGTCGGCAAGCACGCTCACGGAGCGGGGGCGGGGGCGGCCATTCTCACCGTCCCGCCCCCGCCCCGCGTCAATGCGGCACCGTGTCACCCCTCCGCGTCGGGCTCCGGCGCCTCTTCCAGGTCGGAGGCGTCGACGATGCGGTAGGCGTAGCCCTGCTCCGCGAGGAAGCGCTGCCGGTGGGCGGCGAAGTCCTGGTCGACGGTGTCGCGGGCGACGACGGAGTAGAACCGCGCCTCGTGCCCGTCCGCCTTCGGCCGCAGCACGCGGCCCAGCCGCTGCGCCTCCTCCTGCCGGGAGCCGAACGTGCCGGAGACCTGGATGGCGACGGTCGCCTCCGGAAGGTCCACCGAGAAGTTGGCCACCTTCGACACCACCAGCACGCTCAACTCACCGCTGCGGAAGGCGTCGAAGAGCTTCTCGCGCTGCGCGTTGCTGGTCTCGCCCTTGATCACGGGCGCGTCGAGCAGTTCGCCCAACTCGTCGAGCTGGTCGATGTACTGGCCGATGACCAGGGTCTGCTCCCCGGCGTGGCGGCGGACCAGGCGCTCGGTCACGCGGCGCTTGGAGTCGGTGGTGGCGCAGAAGCGGTACTTCTCGTCGGACTCGGCCGTCGCGTACGCCAGACGTTCGCCGTCGGTCAGGTCGACCCGGACCTCCACGCAGTCGGCCGGCGCGATGTAGCCCTGCGCCTCGATCTCCTTCCACGGCGCGTCGAACCGCTTGGGACCGATGAGGGAGAACACGTCGGACTCGCGGCCGTCCTCGCGCACCAGGGTCGCGGTCAGGCCGAGGCGTCGGCGGGCCTGGAGGTCGGCGGTGAACTTGAACACCGGCGCGGGAAGCAGGTGGACCTCGTCGTAGACGACGAGCCCCCAGTCGCGGGAGTCGAAGAGCTCCAGGTGCGGGTAGACGCCCTTGCGGCGGGTCGTCAGCACCTGGTAGGTGGCGATGGTGACCGGGCGGATCTCCTTGCGCGCCCCGCTGTACTCGCCGATCTCCTCCTCGGTCAGCGAGGTCCGGCGGATCAGCTCGGACTTCCACTGCCGCGCCGAGACGGTGTTGGTGACGAGGATGAGCGTGGTCGCCTTCGCGGTGGCCATGGCGCCCGCGCCGACGAGGGTCTTCCCCGCGCCGCAGGGCAGTACGACGACGCCGGACCCGCCGTGCCAGAACCCCTCGACCGCCTGCTGCTGGTAGGGCCGCAGCTGCCAGCCGTCCTCCCGCAGCTCGATCGGGTGGGCCTCGCCGTCGACGTACCCCGCGAGGTCCTGGGCGGGCCAGCCGAGCTTCAGCAGGGTTTGCTTGATCTGCCCGCGCTCGGAGGGGTGGACCGCGACGGTGTCGGGGTCCACCCGCGGCCCGACCAGCGGCTTGATCTTCTTCGACCGGAGGATCTCCTCCAGCACCGGCCGGTCGGTGCTGGTCAGGACCAGCCCGTGCGCGGGGTGCTTGGAGAGCGTGAGCCGCCCGTACCGCGACATGGTGTCCGCCACGTCCACCAGCAGCGCCTGCGGCACCGGGTAGCGGGAGTACGTGAGCAGCGCGTCCACGACCTGCTCGGCGTCGTGTCCGGCAGCGCGCGCGTTCCACAGGCCCAGCGGCGTCAGCCGGTAGGTGTGGATGTGCTCCGGAGCCCGCTCCAGCTCGGCGAACGGCGCGATGGCGCGGCGACAGTCCGCTGCCTGCTCGTGGTCGACCTCCAGCAGGAGCGTCTTGTCGCTCTGCACGATCAGTGGCCCGTTCACACGCTCTCCTCCGTCCGGAACCGCACGGCCCGGAATCGGGCCAAGCTTCCAGTGTCGCACCCGCCCGGACGTAACCCGGGTGAGCCGGCTCACCCGGGCTCACGGGGGTCCCGGACGGACGGGCCGGGGCTCGGCTGTTCGGCCGAGCGTTGGGCCGAACGGGTGGAGCGGGGGCGTGAAGGGGCGAGGTGCGCTTCGTCGGGTCCCCCGTTGGTTAGCTTCCGCCCATGGACACACTGATCTTCGCCGGGCTGCTGGCAACCTGGTACGCGCTGGTCCGGGAGCGGTCGCGGGCGGGGGTGGTGGCCTGGTGGTGGGTGCTGGCCCTCGCCGCCGGCGGCCTCTTCTCGTTCCTGATCAGCGGCAACCTGTCCATGGGGATGAACTTCTGATGGCGGTCCTCGTTCCCGACCGGCTGGCGCAGACCGGGGAGCGGCCCGCCGCGCTGGAGACCGGCCAGTACTGGTTCGCCTGCTGCTTCGTCCTCGGCTGGTCCGGGGTACTGACCGCCGGCTTGTACTACCAGTTCGCCACCGGCTACCTGCCCTGCGCGCTCTCGGTCCTCCAGCGCGTCTTCATGGTCCTGGCGCTGCTCGCCGCCGCGCAGATCGTGCGCCGGGGACTGGCCGGCGGCCTCTCCAGCCGCGACCACATGCGCGCCTGGGGCATGGCCCTGGTGGCCTGCGTCGGCGGCGCGCTGGTCGCCTGGCGGCAGACCATGCTGCACGTCGCCCCGGGCGATCCGGGGTTCGCGGGGCCGGTCCTCGGGCTGCACCTCTACGTCTGGGCGTTGATCCTCTTCCAGGCGGCGATCCTGGTGCTCGGCCTGGTGATGACCACGGCGCACCGCACCGGCGAGGCGCCCGGCCCCGTCCGGGGCGCGGCGCAGCGGTTCGGGTGGTTCGTGCTGGTGGTGGCCGGTGCGGTGATCGCCGCGTGCGTGGTGGTGACCTTCGCGCAGCAGGGTTTCCACGCCCGTATCCCCGGCGACCCGGAGCAGTACCGGCTCTTCTACGACCTGCGGCTGAAGGGCTGAGGGGGACTGAACGGCTGGTCGAGAGGATCCCCGACGACGCGATGCGCCGCCAGCACCTCGCGGCGACACGGCCGGTGCCGTTGCCCGCGTCGATGGTCGGGTAGCTCATAGGGGTCAGGTTCGTGTACATCGTCCCCCTCCGGGCGATGCTCCGGCCGGTGGCACGAGCCGGGAGACCTGTGTGTACGGCTGTATGCCCGCGGCCGGTTCAGGGGTACGCGATGACGCGAAGAGAATATGTGTTCGATTGACGTGAGGGTGTGGGAAAGCCGTCGTTCGTGCCCGGTGGGCGGACGACGCGGTTTGCCGCTTCCTGTTCCGCCACCACGGCGGTCAGCGCCGTGCGGAACGCGAGTGGAGCGGGCGCCGCGCCGCCCCGCGCCCGCTCCGGTGTGATCCGGGTGTCGCCGCTCGGCCGTCCGCTCCGGGTCAGGCGCTTGCCGGGGCGGCGCCGGTGATGCGGTGCAGCGGGTAGGTCCGCACCTCTTCGGCGGTGTGGTCGAAGGCCGTCACGAAGCCGCCCTCCACCCGCACCGGGGCGAGTACGCGCTGGGTGGCCACACCGTCCGCGCCGACGTAGCCGATCCACACCAGGGAGCCTGCGCCCGCTGCGGCGCGCAACAGCCGCAGCGTCTCCGCCGGTTCGGTCCGGGGCAGCCCGGACGGCGGGTCGGACGGCGGACGGCCACCCGCGTTCGGTGCCGCGCCCGCCGCGTGGTCACCGGAGCGGATCGCCCGCACCGCCGCGCGCAGCAGCGCGGCGTCGGTCCCGGGAGGACCGTCCGGCTGCGGCTCGGGGGCGGTGCGCGGCGGGGTCCGGCGGGGCGGAGTACCGGCGCCCAGGGCGGCGGCGCCGTCGGTGCTCTCGGCGGACGGCGCGTAACCGTGCTCCTTCAGGGCGGCGAGCAGCAGATCGCCGCCGGCCGGTCCGACCAGCACGGTCGGGGCGATACGGCGCAGCCGCAGCGGCGCGAGCCTGCGGTCGGCCATGACCTGGTCGAGGGTGGCCTCGTCCTCGCAGGTGACGTACCCGGCCGCAGTGCCGGCGCGCAGCCTGCCGTGGCGGCGGGCCACGTCGTCCACGAGGTAGCTGAGCGGCTGCGGCACCGGGGTCCGGGAGTACTCCGCGAGGAAGGCGTGGAGCTCGGCCGCGGTGCGGCCGGCGTCCAGCGCGCGGCGCACCGACGCCGGGCTGAACCGGTAGACGGTGGCGCCGCCGGTGGACTCCACGTCCGCCGCGTCGTTGAGGGCGCGTGCCAGACCCCTGACCAGCGGCCCGGGGGCGACAGCGGTCATGTCCGCCTGCAGGAGGAAGTGGTCGAGGGGCTCGGGGAGGAGCGGGGTCAGCAGCTCCGCCGCCGAGACTGCCGCCGCCTCCGGGTCCACCTCGGCGAGGGCCGCGGGGGAGGCCCCGGCGGGCACCGTGGCGCCCTCGGCGGGCGCGCCGCCGTCGTCCCTCACGTAGCCGGTGTCCCTCGGGCCGCCGGTGCCGGGGAGCTCCGGCCCGGTGGTGTCCAGGACGACGCTGCCCGCCCCGGCGTCGGCCACCGTCGGGGCGACCGCCTCGGTGGCGTCACCGGCGTCCGGGGCGGCCGGGCGGGCGCCCGCCTCCGGCGTGGCGGCGGACGCCCTGCCGGTGAGCAGGGCGACCGCCTCGTGGTCCGGTTCGGCGGCGCGCGCGTGGGCCGAGGTCAGCAGCGGGCGGGCGAACCCGGAGATGGCGCCGTGGGCGGTGACGCCCAGGTGCTCCGCCTCGGTGAACGCAGCCGAACAGAGCAGCTCCCGCAGCGTGTCGGGCATGCGTCGGGGCGCCTGCCAGCGCATCCGCTCACGCACCGCGGACTGTTCGGGCGCCGCGCCCGGTTCGACCGAGGCCAGCAGCGTCAGCAGGCGGAGCCGCAGCTCGGGCGCCGGGCCGCGGTCGAGCCCCGGGCCGAGAGCGGCGAGCGAGCGGTCCGCGGTCCGGCCGCGGGCCGCGCCCTGCTGCGGGACGCGTTCGCCGACCAGCGCGGCGCAGCGGGTGGTGCCGAGCCAGGTGCCGGCGAGCCGCGTCCAGCGCTCGGGCGAGGTGAGACGCAGCCACTCGTCGGATGCGGGCGTCGGCGCGTACCGCTCGTCGGTGCCGCCGTCGGAGGCGACGAGCCCCGCCGCGTAGGCGAGGTCGGACCAGAAGGCGGCCTCCGGCTCGGGGATGTCCAGGGCCACCGCGACGCGCTTCAACTCGCGGACGCCGAGACCACCGGTCCGCAGTACCGCGGGGGGCTCGCGCTCCCACAGGTCGAGCAGCGACTCGGTCAGCGAGAGGGCGCGGTGCGCCTGGCCCGCGGCGACCACGTCGGTGCGCTCGGGCCGGTGGTGGGTGTGGACCGTCAGCTCGGGCGGGTCGGGGCGCAGGTCGCGGTGGGAGCGCCCACCGCGCAGTGCCAGCGCCACCTCGCGCGGCAGGACCACGGTGCCCGGCGCGGTCGGCACCAGCAGCGCGTGGTCCAGCAGCCACCGCAGGTGCGTCGCGGGCCGCGCGGAGACCTCGCCCTGCGGCGGCCCCCACATCAGCCGTCGTAGCACCTCGTGACTGTGGTCGGGGGCCTCGGCAAGCAGCGAACTCAGCCGGTCGGTGTCGGAGAACAGCTCGGCGAGGGCGCGGGCCGCGCCGACCGGGTCGGCGGTGGCGCGCAGGCCGTTGGCGGCGAGCAGCTCCTGGGCGCGCCGCGGTGAGAGCGCGGTGACGGTCTCGCCGAGGGTCGGGCCCAGGCCGGTCGGGCCGGGGCGCTGCGGCGTGGGCGCCAGCAGTTCCTGCGCCGTCCGGACCAGCCGCATGGCGGTGGGTGGACCCCAGAGCAACGCGCGGGAACGCAGCGTCGCCAGGGCCTCGGACAGCCGGTGCTCACCGTCGCGCAGCAGTACCGCGAGGTCGTCCTGGGAGCAGGGCGGCCCCGCGAGGGCCAGCGCCTCGGCGGTCTGGAGGCCGAAGGTGTCGAGCCGGTCGAGTGCCCGCTGCACGGAGGCGCGGGTGCCTGCCCTGGTGGCGAGTTGAGAGAGATCGCCTGGCAGAGGCGAGAGCAGGTCGGGGCGGGCGAGCAGCAGCCCGGCCAGATCGGAGTCGGCGCGCGAGCGCAGCTCGTCGGCGAGAGTGCGGGGGTTGCTCCCGCTGGTGACCTGGCTCATCCGCACCACGGTACCGGTACCGGGCGCCGCCGGTACCGCCCGGATGTGCGCCGGTCGGGCGGCGGGCGCACATCCGGGCCGTCCGCCGGGGCCGTGCGGACCGTCCGCCGCCGCTCCGAGCGGTGCGGCGACGGGGGTGTGCGGTGCCCGGGCGGACCGCGGCGGATGACCGCGGACGGGGCTGACGCGGGGCGCGTCACCATGCTGCTGTGGGGATCGACCGCGCTGCTGCTGGCGATGCTGCTGATGATCCGCAACCTCTGGGGCGTGGTCACCGTCGTCGCGACCGGGGCGCTCTTCCTGCTCGTCTCCTGGCT
>NZ_JAAVJB010000379.1 GCF_012034385.1 Streptomyces spiramenti | reverse complement strand
CCCCCACCGAGCACCACCCCTACCCGTTCCACCCCGCACTCAAGGAGATAACCCCAGTGGCCGAGCTCTTCTACGACGACGACGCCGACCTGTCCATCATCCAGGGCCGCAAGGTCGCGGTTCTCGGCTACGGCAGCCAGGGCCACGCCCACGCGCTCTCGCTGCGCGACTCGGGCGTCGACGTGCGGGTCGGCCTGCACGAGGGCTCGCGCTCCCGCGCCAAGGCCGAGGAGCAGGGCCTGCGCGTGGTCACTCCCGCCGAGGCGTCCGCCGAGGCTGACGTGATCATGGTCCTGGTCCCGGACCCCATCCAGGCGAAGGTCTACGAGGAGTCCGTCAAGGAGCACCTCAAGGAGGGCGACGCCCTCTTCTTCGGCCACGGCTTCAACATCCGGTTCGGCTTCATCCAGCCGCCCGCCGGTGTCGACGTCTGCATGGTCGCCCCGAAGGGGCCGGGCCACCTGGTGCGCCGCCAGTACGAAGAAGGCCGCGGCGTCCCCTGTATCGCCGCGGTGGAGCAGGACGCGAGCGGCAACGCGTTCGCACTGGCGCTGTCCTACGCCAAGGCCATCGGCGGCACCCGCGCCGGTGTCATCAAGACCACCTTCACCGAGGAGACCGAGACCGACCTCTTCGGTGAGCAGGCCGTGCTCTGCGGCGGCGCCTCCGCGCTGGTCAAGGCCGGCTTCGAGACGTTGGTCGAGGCCGGCTACCAGCCCGAGATCGCCTACTTCGAGTGCCTCCACGAGCTGAAGCTCATCGTCGACCTCATGTACGAGGGCGGCCTGGAGAAGATGCGCTGGTCGATCTCGGAGACCGCCGAGTGGGGCGACTACGTCACCGGACCGCGGATCGTCACCGACGCCACCAAGGCCGAGATGAAGAAGGTCCTCACCGAGATCCAGGACGGCACCTTCGCCAAGACCTGGATGGCCGAGTACGAGGCCGGTCTGCCCAAGTACAACGAGTACAAGACCGCTGACTCCAACCACAAGCTGGAGACCACCGGCAAGGAGCTCCGCAAGCTCATGAGCTGGGTCGACAACGAGGACTGAGCACGACCGACACCGGGTTGACAGCCGGTATCGCCCGCAGGGGCGGCGGTCCCGCGCAACCGGCGCCGGGACCGCCGCCGCGCCGATACACTGCCAGCACTAGCGCGTCACAGGCTCACAGCGTCGTGTGTCTCACGCGGCTGCCAACCTCCACCGCCTTCGGCCGTCGGGACGCGGCCACCCGCAGAGGACAAGCGAGGACTGAGACAAGTGAGCAAGCCCGTCGTACTGATCGCCGAAGAGCTTTCACCCGCCACCGTGGACGCGCTGGGACCGGACTTCGAGATCCGGACGTGCAACGGCGCGGACCGCGCCGCGCTGCTCGGTGCGATCGCCGAGGCCGACGCCATCCTGATCCGCAGTGCCACCAAGGTCGACGCCGAGGCCATCGCCGCCGGTCGACGGCTGCGGGTGATCGCACGCGCCGGTGTCGGTCTCGACAACGTCGACGTCGCCGCGGCCACCAAGGCCGGCGTGATGGTCGTCAACGCCCCGACCTCCAACATCATCACCGCCGCCGAGCTGGCCTGCGGTCTGATCCTCTCCACCGCCCGTCACATCCCGCAGGCCAACGCCGCGCTCAAGCAGGGCGAGTGGAAGCGCAGCAAGTACACGGGTGTCGAACTCTCGGAGAAGACCCTCGGTGTCGTCGGCCTCGGCCGCATCGGCGTCCTGGTCGCGCAGCGCATGTCGGCGTTCGGCATGAAGATCGTGGCCTACGACCCCTACGTGCAGCCCGCCCGCGCCGCGCAGATGGGCGTGAAGATGGTCGCGCTGGACGACCTCCTCGCCACCTCGGACTTCATCACCGTCCACCTCCCCAAGACCCCGGAGACGGTCGGCCTGATCGGCGACGAGGCGCTGCAGAAGGTGCAGCCCTCCGTGCGCATCATCAATGCCGCGCGTGGCGGCATCGTCGACGAGGTGGCGCTGGCCAGCGCCCTCAAGGAAGGGCGCGTCGCAGGCGCTGGGCTGGACGTCTACGCCACCGAACCCTGCACCGACTCCCCGCTGTTCGAGTTCGAAAGCGTCGTGAACACCCCTCACCTCGGCGCCTCGACGGGTGAGGCACAGGAGAAGGCCGGAGTCTCCGTCGCCCGCTCCGTGCGGCTCGCGCTCGCCGGCGAGCTGGTGCCGGACGCCGTCAACGTGCAGGGCGGTGTCATCGCCGAGGAGGTCCGCCCCGGGCTGCCGCTGGCGGAGAAGCTGGGGCGCATCTTCACCGCGCTGGCGGGCGAGGTGGCGCAGCGTCTGGACGTCGAGGTCTACGGCGAGATCACGCAGCACGACGTGAAGGTCCTGGAACTCTCGGCGCTGAAGGGCGTCTTCGAGGACGTCGTGGCCGAGACGGTGTCCTACGTCAACGCCCCGCTGTTCGCCCAGGAGCGCGGCGTCGAGGTCCGGCTCACCACCAGCTCGGAATCGCCCGACCACCGGAACCTCATCACGGTGCGTGGCACCCTCACCGACGGCACCGAGGTCTCGGTCTCCGGCACCCTCGCGGGTCCGAAGCACCACCAGAAGATCGTCGGTATCAGCGAGCACACCGTCGACCTGTCGCTCGCCGACCACATGGCCTTCCTGCGGTACACCGACCGCCCGGGTGTCGTCGGCACTCTCGGTCGACTGCTCGGCGAGGCCGGCATCAACATCGCCGGGATGCAGGTCGCCCGCGCGGAGGAGGGCGGCGCCGCGCTGATCGCCCTCACCGTCGACGGCACCATCCCCGCGCAGGTGCTCACCGAGATCGGCGCCGAGATCGGCGCCACCTCGGCGCGGGGCGTCAACCTCACCGACTGACACCGCGGGTGGCGGGCGACGGGGCGTACCGGCCCTCTGGCCCGCCGCCGCTGACACCGCTGACCGGGCGTGCGCATCGCCGCGGTCGGACGACGACGCGACCGGCCGGTCGCCCCTGCTGAACCGGGGGCGACCGGCC
>NZ_JAAVJB010000378.1 GCF_012034385.1 Streptomyces spiramenti | reverse complement strand
GGCGGTCGGGGCGGTGGCTTCGGGCGCGGCGGCGGCCGAGGCGGCGGGTCCCGCGGCGGCCGGGGCGGGGCTGGTCATCGAGGAGGCGTCGTGCGCGTGCTCTCGGCGGCTCAGCCGGCGGAGAGCAGGCGGTCGAGGTCGTCCAGCACGGCCATGCCGCCCAGCGGCCCGACGCCCGTGATCCAGAACGACTGGTCCACCACGTGCAGGTTCGCGAACGACTCGGCGTTGTCGCGTACGGCCGCCGGCAGGGCGTCCGCCGCGGCGACGTCGGCGGCGGTCACGAGGACCAGGTCGGCGCGGGCGTCCAGGACGCGCTCCGGGGAGACGTCCACCGAGATGGACTCCTCCCAGTCGCGCTCGGGCGTGGTGAATCCGGCGCACTCCAGCGTGCTGCCGGCGAAGGAGGTGGGCCCGTAGAGGGTGAGGATGCCGTCGCGGGGCCGGACGAGCTGCGCGGTGCTGCCCTCGGTGCCGTGCGTCTCGGCGACCTCCTCGCAGCGGTCCCGGTAGGAGGCGAGGAGGTCCTCGGCGCCGGCCTCGTCGTTGAGGGCGCTCGCCACCAGGGCCACGTTGTCCGCCCACGGATCGGCCTGGGAGGCCATGAAGACCGTGGGTGCCACGGTCTCCAGCCGGTCGTAGAGGGCCGAGTGCCGGGATTCCGTCCCGATGATCAGATCGGGTTCGAGCGCGGCGATCTTCTCGACGTTCGGCTCGGGCACGGTGCCGACCGTCCGGACGTCCTGGCCCGCCTCGCCGAGGTAGGCCGGGACGCCGGCCGACTCGTCGAGGACTGCCGCGCCGACCGGGGTCACGCCGAGTGCTATCGCGGTGTCGAGCTGGACCGGTTCGAGCACCACCACGCGCTGGGGTGCTTCCGGCACCTCGGTGGTGCCCCGGGCGTGTTCGACCGAGTGGCGGCCGGTTTCGGCCGTCTCGTCGTCGCCGGACCCCGCGCTGCCGTTCCCCCCTCCGCCGCAGGCGGCGAGGACCAGACCGGCTGCCAGGAGGACGGCGGCACGGGAGAGGGCGCGCGGGGTGCGGGCACCCGGGAGGGCGGCGGGCAGGCTCATGAACGTTCCATTCGACGGGAGAACGCACCGACCCCCGAGGACCGGCACGACAACCCAACTTAGCATTGCCTAAGTTGGGTGACGAGAACTGACGGACCGCACTCGACCTGCTACGACACCCTCACCCGGTCGTGCCAGTACCCCTGGGCGTGGATCCGCCGGGGAGCGACACCAGCCCTTCGCAACACGTCCCGGATGCCCGCGACCCGGGTGCTCTCGGTGGCGAGCCAGGCGTAGAAGCCCTCGCCGAGACAGACCGCCTCGGCGGCGGAACGGTCCGCCCACGCGGCGGCCTCACGGGCCAGCGGCACCCCGCCGCGCTCCCGTGCGCCGCGGATCACGACCGACACCTCGGCCCCCGGCAACTCGGCGCGCAACGCCGTCGCGTCCCGGGCGTCGCCCGCCTCCAGCAGCACCTCCCGCCGCGGACCGGGTGTGTCCGCGGTGGCCGCCACGATATTGCGGATGGCGGGGAAAGCCGTCTCGTCACCCGCGAGCAGCACCCGGCGCACCGCCGGTCCGGGGTCCCACTGGATGCCGTGGCCCGGGGCTCCGCGCCGCACGTCGGGCCCCGACACCAGCGCCGGCGCCCCGGGAGCCACCGCGGCGACCCAGGCCGAGGCGGGGCCGGGCCGGTCGTGGACGTAGACGTCGAGGTCGACCTCGGCCGCCCGGGGGCGCACCGCGCTCGGGGTGTAACTGCGCATCGGCGGCCTCGTGTCCTCGGGGAGGGAGCGCCAGGCCTCGCGCCAGCGGGGCTCGTGCACCAGGTCCTCCGCGAGGGCGGCCGGCACGCCCTCGGCTCCCGGGACCAGCAGCTTCACCCGCTGGTCCAGGCCGTGGGGCGCGAAGTGGCTCAGCCCCGGCCCGCCGAGGGTCAGCCGGAGGAACCCCGGCGACAGCCGCCGCACCTCCAGGACGCGCGTGACGAAAAGCACGTTGGGCGACGCGTGGAACGACGGGGACACGGCGGGTCCCTCCCTGCTCGGATCGGGGGGTTCGGTGGGGCGACGGCTGGGGACGATACCGACCGGTGCCGGGACGGCGCGCGGGAGGCCCGTCCGACGCGGGGACCGGAGCGGGGGCGCGGCGACCCGGCGCGGCGTTCGCCGGGGCGGCGCGCGGGAGGGCAGCGAGGGCGCGCCGCGGCACAGCCGCCGTGCAATTTCATGCACGCCCGGGGTGCCGACCGACTCGAAGGTTGTCTTAAGTCAACCTTAAATTTCTGACAGCCCCTTGGCATGCTGTCAGAGCACTCGGTGTCACCACTTTCATCGTCGCTGTTCGCAGGGGTAGTGCGCCCCGCGCGCCCCCTGAGCGCCGCAACGCGCCGGTACGCAACGGCCTGTTCAGGCGGTGAGTTTGCACGAGAAAGGACCACGCGATCGGCATATGCACGCCATGATGGAGCCATGGCAGTCACCACGAGCAGCCCTCGCACGGGACTCGACAGCGATCACGAACTCTTGCGCGCCGCAATGGACTTGAGATGCGACGCGACGGAGAGAGGCGTCGAGCTGCCCGGCCGCCCGGAGGCGGCGGCAGCCGCGCGGCGACTGACCCGAGTTCACTTTCACAACCGTTGGGCGCTGGACTCCGAACTCACCGACAACGCGGTGCTGCTGATCTCCGAACTGGTCAACAACGTGCTCCAGCACTCGGGCGCCGCCACCTTCACCGTCCGTGTCCGGCGGAGACGCGGCTGGGTGCGCGTCGAGGTCCGCGACTCCTCGCGCTCCTTGCCCTGCCTGCTGCCGGTCGGCGCGCTGGAGGCCACCGGTCGGGGGCTGTGCCTCGTCAACAACCTCGCCGACCGCTGGGGCGTAGACCTGCTGCCCCGGGGCAAGTCCACCTGGTTCGAACTGCGCGTCGGCGGCTGAGGCCGGCACGCCGAGGGGCGGTCGCCACCGTGGGATCACGGTGGCGAC
>NZ_JAAVJB010000377.1 GCF_012034385.1 Streptomyces spiramenti | reverse complement strand
CCGCCACGCCGGGTGGCGTGGCGGGCGCGGAAGCCGTCGGATGACGGACGGCTCAGAGATCGACCTCACGCATGAGGCGCCCGACCTCGGTGTTGGTCATCCGGCGCAGCCAGCCGGACTTCTGATCGCCCAGGGTGACGGAGCCGAACCCGGTACGGACCAGCTTGCTGACGGGGAAGCCGACCTCGTCCAGCATCCGCCGCACGATGTGCTTCCGCCCCTCGTGGAGGGTGATCTCCACCAGGTAGTGGCGACCGACGTTCTCGACGACGCGGAAGCTGTCGGCCCGCGCGTAGCCGTCCTCCAACTGGACGCCGTCCTTCAGCTGCTTGCCGAGGTCGCGCGGGAGCCGCCCGGCGCTCTGGCTGACCTCGATAGCGGCGACGTAGGTCTTGCTGACGCCGTAGCGGGGGTGGGTCAGGCGGTGGGCCAGCTCGCCGTGGTTGGTGAGGAGGATCAGCCCCTCGGTCTCCGCGTCGAGCCGCCCGACGTGGAAGAGCCGGCTCTCACGGTTCTGGACGTAGTCGCCGAGGCAGGGGCGGCCGTCGGGGTCCTCCATGGCGGAAACCACGCCGACCGGCTTGTTGAGGGCGAAGAACAGGTCCTTCTGCGTGGTGACCGTCAGGCCGTCCACCCGGATCTCGTCGCGGTCGGGCTCGACCCGGAGCCCCTGTTCGGTGACGATCTCGCCGTTGACCTCCACCCGGCGCCGGTCGATCAGCTCCTCGCAGGCACGGCGGGAGCCCATCCCCGCTTGGGCGAGGACCTTCTGCAGCCGGACGCCCTCGGGCTCACCGAAGGTCTTCGGGGTCCGGGGGGCGTCCCGGTTGTGGCGCTCGCGGTTGCGCTCCTCGATCTTCGCGTCCAGCTCGCGGGGGCGGCCGGGTGCCGACCGCGCCGGGCGCTTGGCGCCCGTCCGGCCGCCGCCCGCTCCGCCGGAGCCCCCCGCGGAACCGGACCGGGCCTTCCCGCCGCCGGTCCCGCCCTGTCGCTTCCCGCCGGACTCCGGGTAGGCACGCTCCTCCGGGCGGGGACGGCCGGCGCTCTCCCGTCCCCGGCCGCTGCCCGCGCCCCGGTCGTTCCGGTTGCTGTTCCTGCCGCTGCTTCGCATCAAAGTCTCGTCTTAGGTCGGTGGGTCGGCGCTGTCTACGTCGAACGTCGGTACCGCCTCCTGGCTGTCGGGCTCCACCGCGTCCGCCTCGGGGAGGAAGGGCGCGAGCTCGGGCAGCTCGTCGAGGCCACGCAGGCCGAGCCGCTCCAGGAAGTAGTGCGTCGTCCTGTACAGGATCGCACCTGTCCCGGGTTCGGCGCCCGCCTCCTCCAACAGACCCCGCTGGAGGAGGCTCCGCATCACACCGTCGCAGTTGACCCCGCGCACCGCGGCGACGCGGGAGCGGCTGACCGGCTGCCGGTAGGCGACCACCGCGAGCGTCTCCAGCGCGGCCTGCGTCAGCCGGGCCGTCCGGCCGTCGAGGACGAAGCGCTCGACGGCGTCCGCGTAGGCGGTCCGGGTGTAGAACCGCCAGCCCTCGGCGACGAACCGCAGGTCGAACCCCCGGCCCTCCGCCTCGTACTCCCGTGCCAGCGCGTGCAGGGCGTCGGCGATCTCCTGGCGCGGACGGTCCAGGGTCCGCGCCAGGTGCTCCTCGCGGACCGGTTCGTCGACGACCATCAGGACCGCCTCCAGCGCGGGGCGCAGGGGCAGTTCCGCCGCCGGGGCGGGTTCCGGCCCGGCGGCGGAACCGACCGCTGCGTCGCCGGGCGCGCGGTCCTGGGTGTCGGGGATCACGTCGCCGTCGGCGGGTGCGGCGGACGAGGGCCGGGCCGCGGGCACGGGCACGGGCACAGGACCCCCGGGGTCGGCTGCGGGTGCGGGTGTGTCGGAGGTGGTCATCGCTGCTCCTGTGCCGCCCGGCGCGCGGAACGGCCCTCGGGTACGGCGGGCGGGGTGTCGAACTCGTCGGTGACGGCCGGGGTCCCGCTCCCGGCTCCGCTCCAGTGCACGGTGAGGTCGCCGAGCGCCTCCGGCTGCTCCAGCGCGACCGCGCGTTCGCGGTAGAGCTCCAGGAGGGCGAGGAACCGCGCGACGACGGTCAGGGTGTCGGGGGCGTCGGCCGTCAGCTCCGCGAAGCTGGCGCGGCCGAGCTCCCGCAGCCTGCCGACCATCAGTTCCGCCTGCTCCCGGACGCTGACCAGCGGAGCATGGATGTGGCCCACGTGGACCTGCGGCTCGGGCCGCGGCGCCAGTACACGGGCGGCGATACGGGCGAACCCCTCCGGTCCGACGGAGAGCACGGCCTCCGGCAGCAGCGCCGCGTGGTGCGGTTCCAGGCCCACCGTCCGGGGGTGGCGCCGCGCCTCCGCGTCGAGCCGACCGGCGAAGATCGACGCGATCTCCTTGTAGGCGCGGTACTGGAGCAGCCGGGCGAACAGCAGGTCGCGCGCCTCCAGGAGCGCGAGGTCCGCCTCGTCCTCCACCTCGGCGGTGGGCAGCAGCCGTGCCGCCTTGAGGTCCAGCAGGGTGGCGGCGACGACGAGGAACTCGGTCGTCTGGTCGAGGTCCCAGTCGGGGCCCATCGCACGGATGTGCGCCATGAACTCGTCGGTCACCCGGGAGAGGGCGACCTCGGTCACGTCCATGGTGTGGCGGGCGATCAGCTGAAGCAGCAGGTCGAACGGGCCCTCGAAGTTGTCGAGGACGACAGTGAAGCGGCCGTCGGCCGGGCGGGCCGGCGCTTCGCCGGCGCCCGGGGCCCTCGCGGCGGTGGGGCCGTCCGTGTCGGTGGCGGCCGGGGCCGGGGTGTCCGCGTCGGGGGCCTGCGAGGCAGGGCGGTCCGCGCCTGTATCGGCCGGACGGGGAGCCTCCGGGTCGGGTCCGTTCCCCTGGCCGGTCGCGTCGTCGACCGCGTCACGGAGTGATCCGGGTCCGCCCGCGGGCGGGGCCGAGTCGTCCACGGGGGCGGCCGGGCGGCCCGCGCCGGGCGGGCGGTCGCCGGGGGCGGT
>NZ_JAAVJB010000376.1 GCF_012034385.1 Streptomyces spiramenti | reverse complement strand
GTCCCCGCCGCCGTGCCGCCGCTCAGCACCGGCCCCAGCGCGAGCGACCCGCACGCCCCCAGCATCAGCCCCGCCGCAGCTCCCCGACTGCGACCGGCGCCCAGCCGCTGCGGCAGCCCCCGCACCCCCGCGGCGGCGTCCTCCGCGAGGTCCGGCAGCACGTTGAGGAAGTGCGCCGCGCACCCCAGCAGGGCGCCGCCCGCGACCAGCCACAGCGGCGGAGCCGGCGCGCCCGGCAGGGCGAGCACGACGAACGCCGGCAGCGACCCGAACGACACCGCGTAGCAGGCGGGCGACCAGGCACGCGACTTGCCGCCGAGGTCGTAGGCCCAGGCCGACCCCAGCGCCACCAGGTGCGCGGCGGCGGCCGGCCAGCCGGCGAGCGAGGTCAGCACCACCGAGACCCCGCCCGCCGCCACCACCGCCCGGCGGACGGCGACCGGGGTCAGCTCGCCACGGGCCAGCGGCTTGTCCCCCCGGCCCGCGGCGCGGTCCCGGTCGAGATCGACCAGGTCGTTCAACCAGCCGACGGACAACTGACCGGTGAGGACGGCCGCCGTCAACAGCAGTACACCACCCGCCCCGTGTCCCCAGGCGACGGTGAGCAGGGCGGTGACCACCGTGACCGCCAGCACCGGCAAGGGGTGGCACGCGCGGCACCAGGACGTTACGGACCCGACGTTCTGTCGCATGTCGGGCAAGTGTGCCAGCCTGGCCGCATGGTCATCCTCAGGGAAAACTCCGATGTGCCGCTCCGGCCCAACGACCCGGCCCTGTACGAGCGACTGGCGGACGAGTGGTGGTCGCCGCGAGGCAAGTTCGCCATGCTGCACTGGCTGGCCGCCGCGCGCGCCGAACTGGTGCCGCCCGCGACGAGAGAGGGCGCCGTCCTGGTGGACCTCGGCTGCGGCGGCGGGCTGATGGCACCCCATCTGCGGGGCAAGGGCTACCACCACGTCGGCGTCGACACCTCGCCCAGCGCGGTGCGCCAGGCCGCCGCCCACGGCGTCCACGCGGTGCGGGGCGACGTCACCGCCGTCCCGCTGCGCGACGGCTGCGCGGACGTGGTGGCCGCCGGCGAGATCCTGGAACACGTCGAGGACCTGCCGCGCGCCGTGGCGGAGTCCTGCCGCCTGCTGCGCCCCGACGGCCTGCTCGTGCTGGACACCCTGGCGGACACCGCGGTGTGCCGGGTGCTCGCCATCGGCGTCGCCGAGCGGGTGCCGGGGATGGCGCCCCGCGGGGTCCACGACGCGAGACTGCTGGTGGACCGCGCCGAGTTGGCGCGCGAGTGCGCCCGCCACGGGGTGCGGCTCCAGGTCCGGGGCGTGCGCCCCTCCCTGCGGGGCGTCGCGGGTTGGCTGGCGCGGCGCCGGGAGTCGGTGCCGATGGTCCCGATCTCCTCCACAGCCGTGCTGTTCCAGGGCAGGGGCCGCCGCACCGGCGGGGATTCCGCGGACGTGCCGCGGGCAGCAGTGGAACCGGGCCACGCGGGTCCGGCAGCGGCGGAGGACTGACGTATGACGGCACAGCGGATCGACAGCGGCGCCGACCCGGCGCTCCGCGGTGAGCGCCCGGAGGCGGCGGCCCCGCCACCGGGCGCGGCCCCCCGCCGGGTGGTCGTCCCGGACGGCGCGCCCACCCCGGCCGAGGCGCTCGACACCGCCCACGAGCTGGCGCCGCGTTTCGCCGCTCGGGCCGCCGGCCACGATGCCGAGGGGACGTTCCCCACCGAGGACTTCGCCGACCTGCGCGCCGCCGGACTGCTCGGGCTGCTGGTGCCCCGGCGCCTCGGCGGCAGCGGCGCCTCGTTCGCCGAGTACGCGGCCGTGGCCGAGGCCGTCGCCACCGGTGCCGGCGCGACGGCGCTCGTGTACAACATGCACGCCTCCGTCACCGGAGCCCTCGCCCACACCCCCGACGCGCTGCTCCACGAACTCGGAGTCGGAGAGGAGGTGTTCGCCGCCCGCGACCGGGCGCTGACCGCCGCCGCGGGCGGTGCCCTGTACGGGGTCGCGATGAGCGAACGCGGCGCCGGCTCCCGGCTGTCGCGCATCACCACGGCCTACCGGCGCGTCGGGGACGGCTTCCGGCTCACGGGGGCGAAGACGTTCGTCTCCGGTGCCGGGCACGCGGACGCCTACCTCGTCGCCGCCCGCGAACGGACCGACGGGCCGGGCGCCGACGAGCCGGGCACCCCGCAGCCCTCGGCGGACGACGCGGCGCCGGCCCGGGTCTCCTACTTCCTGGTCCCGGCCGGCGAGGGGGTGCGCGTCGAACCGACCTGGGACTCCCTCGGGATGCGCGCCACCGGCAGCCACGACCTCCACCTGGACGTCCGGCTGCCGGCCGACGCGCTCCTCGGCGGCATCGACGGGCTGGCGGTGCTGCTCGCCCAGGTCATGCCGCAGTGGCTGGTCGCCTCCTACGCGGCGGTCTACGTCGGCGTTGCGCGGTCCGCGCTGGCGGCGGCGGCCGAGCACGCCACCGGACGCGGCCTGGACACGCTCCCGCTGGTGCGGGCGCGGCTCGGCCGGGCGGACGCGGCGACCGCCGCAGCCGGGCTGGTCGTCGCCGAGGCCGCCCGCCGGGTGAGTGAGGCCCCGGGGGAGCCCGGGACCAACCGCTGGGTGTGGCGCGCCAAGCTGGTCGCCGGCGACACCGCCGCCGAGGTGGCCTCCTCCGCGCTGGAGGCCGCGGGCACCTCCGCCACCCGGCGGGGCCACCCGCTGGAGCGCATCTACCGGGACGCCCGCTGCGGGGCGTTGCAACCCGCGACCTCGGACGTGTGCGCCGACTGGCTCGGCGTGGCCGCGCTCGGCGGCGACCCCGAGAACGCCGCGGGGCCGAGCCGATGGTGACCGTGCGGGCGGCCGACCCGAACGCCCCCGCCGCCGGGCCCGCGGCGGCCACTCTGCCCGGCTCGCCGGCGCCCGCCCCGCAGCCGCCACCGCTCCTACGACGCGGCGATCCACCGCACCGGCATCCCGGCGGACGTGACCTACAACTTCGCCTGCTCCGGGGCCGCCACCACCAACATCCGCTCCGACGGGACCCC
>NZ_JAAVJB010000375.1 GCF_012034385.1 Streptomyces spiramenti | reverse complement strand
CGGAGTGCGGCCAGGACCCCGACGACGAGGTAGAGGGCACCGCCGCCGTGGTCGCCGAGCAGGTTGGCCGGGGCCACCGCCGGGCCGTCAGTCGCCGGAGGTCTCCGGCAGCTTCCGCTGGATCAGCTCCATCACCGAGGAGTCGGTGAGTGTGGTGACGTCGCCCAGCTCGCGGTGTTCCGCGACGTCCCGCAGCAGCCGCCGCATGATCTTGCCCGAACGGGTCTTCGGCAGCTCCGCCACCGGCAGGACGCGCTTCGGCTTGGCGATCGCCCCGAGCTGCTTGGCGACGTGCGCCCGCAACTCCTCCACCAGCCCCTCGTCCTCCGAGGCGCTGCCCCGGAGGATCACGAAGGCGCAGATCGCCTGGGTGGTCTGCGGATCGGTGGCGCCGACGACGGCCGCCTCCGCCACCTTCGGGTGCGACACCAGCGCCGACTCGACCTCCGTGGTCGAGATGTTGTGGCCCGAGACCAGCATGACGTCGTCCACCCGGCCGAGCAGCCAGATGTCGCCGTCCTTGTCCTTCTTGGCGCCGTCGCCCGCGAAGTAGCGCCCGGGGAACCGGGACCAGTAGGTGTCCAGGAACCGCTGGTCGTCGCCCCAGATGGTCCGGAGCATCGACGGCCACGGCTCGGTGAGGACCAGGTACCCGCCCCCGCCGTCCGGCACGGGGTTGGCGTCGTCGTCCACCACGGTCGCCGCGATGCCGGGGAGGGGGACCTGGGCCGAGCCTGGCTTGGCAGCGGTGACGCCGGGGAGCGGGCTGATCATCATCGCGCCGGTCTCGGTCTGCCACCAGGTGTCCACCACCGGCGCCCGGTTGCCGCCGATGTGCTCGCGGTACCACATCCACGCCTCGGGGTTGATCGGCTCACCGACCGAGCCCAGGATCCGCAGCGAGGAGAGGTCGAACTTCGCGGGGATCTCGTCACCCCACTTCATGCAGGCGCGGATCGCCGTCGGCGCCGTGTACAGCAGCGTCACCCCGTACTTCTGGACGATCTCCCACCAGCGGCCGTGGTGCGGGGTGTCGGGGGTGCCCTCGTACAGCACCTGCGTCGCGCCGTTGGCCAGCGGGCCGTACACGATGTAGGAGTGCCCGGTGACCCAGCCGACGTCGGCGGTGCACCAGTAGACGTCCGTCTCCGGCTTCAGGTCGAAGACCGCGTGGTGGGTCCAGGCCGTCTGGGTGAGGTAGCCGCCGGAGGTGTGGAGGATGCCCTTCGGCTTACCCGTGGTTCCCGACGTGTAGAGGATGTAGAGCGGGTGCTCCGCGTCGAACGCCTCGGGCGTGTGCGTGTCGGGCTGACGGTCCACCACGTCGTGCCACCACAGGTCGCGGCCCTCGGTCCAGGCCGTCTCCTCGCCGGTGCGGCGCACCACCAGCACGTTGCGGACGTCCTCCGTCCCCGGGCGGGTCAGCGCCTCGTCGACGGCGGGCTTCAGCGCGCTCGGCTTGCCGCGCCGGTAGCCGCCGTCGGAGGTGACGACGACCCGCGCGTCGGCGTCCTTGATGCGGGTGGCCAGCGCGTCGGCGGAGAAGCCGCCGAAGACCACCGAGTGGGGGGCGCCGATGCGGGCGCACGCCAGCATCGTGATCACGGCCTCCGGGATCATCGGCAGGTAGACCGCGACCCGGTCGCCGGTGGCGACACCGAGCTCCGTCAGGGCGTTGGCGGCGCGGGAGACCTCCCGCTGGAGCTCCGCGTAGGTGATGGTCCGGGAGTCGCCCGGCTCGCCCTCGAAGTGGAGGGCCACCCGGTCGCCGTGTCCGGCCTCGACGTGCCGGTCCACGCAGTTGTACGCGACGTTGAGCCGGCCGTCCGCGAACCACTTGGCGAACGGCGGATCGGACCAGTCGAGGGTCTCGGTGGGTTCGGTGGACCACGAGAGCCGGCGGGCCTGCTCCGCCCAGAACGCCGTCCGGTCCTCGGCCGCCGCCTCGTACGCGCTCGCGGTGACATTGGCCTCGGCGGCCAGCGCGGGGGGCGGTGGAAAGCTCCGCTCCTCGCTCATGAGGTTGGCCAGGCTCTCGTTACTCACGGCATCCTCCGCATCGCTGCTGTGTCCCACGACACACCCCATCAGCCGTCCAGGGCTTTGACAAGGGCTCACGGCGGATTGGTGTAGACCTGTTCCGGCGAATGGCCCGTCCGGCGGGACGAGCGGACGCTCGCCGCGCCGAACGGGCGCCGGGCGGGAAAATCAGCTGGTCAGCGCCGATGGCTGCACCGGCCGGAACAGCGGCGTCCCCGCTCCGGGGTCGTCCAGTACGTAGGCCTGCGCCTCCCCGACGTGGAAGTACATCCCCCTCAGGGTGAGGGAGCCGTCCGCCATCCGCTCGGCGACGCACGGGTGCCGCGTCAGGTGCTCCAGCTGCTGCACCACGTTGGCGAGGCAGAGCGGCTCCACGCCGTCCGAGGTCTCGCGGCCGTCGACCCTCGCTTCGAAGCCGGCCCCGGCCGCGAGCCGGTCCATGCTCGGCCGTCCGTGGCGCAGCCACCGCCGGAGCGGGCGGAGCGGCGGCCGTCTGGCGCAGTGCCTGCATGGCACCGCATCCCGAGTGCCCGCAGACGGTGATCGAGCGGACCTTGAGCACCGTCACCGCGTACTCGATCGCCGCCGCCACCGAGGTGTCGGCCTGTTCGACGCCCGGCGGCGGCACCAGGTTGCCGACGTTGCGGACGGTGAAGAGGTCCCCGGGGCCGCTGGAGGTGATCATGCTCGTGACCAGTCGGGAGTCCGCGCAGGTGAGGAAGAGCTGGCCGGGGCGCTGCCCCTCCCGCGCCAGCCGTGCCAGGTCCTCCCTGACCAGCGGGGCGGTGAGCCGCTGGAAGTCCTCCACGCCCGTCAGCAGCCGGTCGTCCGCCGGGCCCGTCGCCCGGAGGCCGCTCGCGGAGCGGGCGCGGGCGCCCTCGCCCGGCCACACGCTCCCGGGGCGGTCGGCGGTCTGCCCATCACCGGGGTCGCCGTGCGCAGCTCCGCCAACGTCGCCGCCGGAGCGGTCAGCCGCAACTCGACTATCCTGCACGGCTGTTGGGTACTGCTCGCCACCGGGCTC
>NZ_JAAVJB010000374.1 GCF_012034385.1 Streptomyces spiramenti | reverse complement strand
GCGGTCGCCTCCGCCGAGCCGCCGCGCCCGCCGGCCTCCGCGCGCTCCTCCGCGGTGAGTTCCCGCTTCGTGCCGCGCAGCGCGCCGATGCCCCAGTAGAGGGCGAGGGCGCCCAGCAGCAGCGCGAGCCAGTCCCAGGCGAAGACCGCGCCCACGAACGCCCAGCCGCCGGCGAGAAGTGCGTACCGTGCGTGCCGTTGCCGGGGGTCGGCCGGGTCCCAGCTCGGGCGGCGCCGCCCCTCGCGGTCGCCGTCCTCGCCGCGGTCGGGGGAGGACTGGCCGAAGCCGCCGCTCTGGCGGCCCGGCTGGCGGGAGCTCCACTGGCGGCCCCAGGGCGACCGGCTCCTGCCCTCCTCGCCCTCCCCCTCGCCCGAACCGTCGCGGTCACCGTCGGCGCCGTCGCGCCCGCCGCCGCCGGAACCGTTATCGCGACCGGCGCGGCGGCGTAGGTGCCAGGGCCGCTCCGGGGCGCCGTCGGGCGGCGCGGCGAAGGGGTTGGGCTCCCCGCCGGCCCGGCCGTCGGAGGAGGATTCACGGCGTCGGTCGGTCATCTGGTCGTCGTATCCCCTTCGTAGCGCCGGTGGTCCCTGGCGGGGGTGCGGCGGTTTCGGTGGTCCCGACCGTACCGTCCGCGCCGGTGGACCGTCGTGCCGGGGGACGGGCGCGTGCCGGTATCGTGACGGTGGCGGCCGGCGCCGTGGTGCGAACCCCGCACCCCTCGCGCGGACCGCCCGATCGCTTCCCGCGGCCCACAGAAAGCACCTCTCCCACGTGGCTCCTGCACCGGCATCGTCCGACCCGGCCCCCTCGTCGGCCCGGCTGGTCGTTCTCGTCTCCGGCTCCGGCACCAACCTCCAGGCGCTGCTCGACGCCGCCGCCGACCCCGCCTACGGGGCCCGCGTCGCTGCCGTCGGCGCCGACCGCGACTGCACCGGGCTGCGGCGCGCGGAGGAGGCGGGCGTCCCGACCTTCGTCCGACGGGTGCGCGACCACGCCACCCGCGAGGAGTGGGACGAGGCGCTCGCGACCGACGTGGCCGCCCACGAACCCGACCTGGTGGTCTCCGCCGGGTTCATGAAGATCGTCGGCGCGCGCTACCTCGCGCGCTTCGCGGGCCGGACCGTCAACACCCACCCGGCCCTGCTGCCCAGTTTCCCCGGCGCCCACGGCGTCCGTGACGCGCTCGCGCACGGCGTCAAGGTGACCGGGTGCACCGTCCACTTCGTCGACGAGGGTGTCGACGCCGGGCCGATCATCGCGCAGCGCGCGGTGGACGTCCGGGAGGACGACGACGAATCCGCCCTGCACGAGCGGATCAAGGAAGTCGAGCGACACATGCTCGTCGATGCCGTGGGGCGCCTGGCCCGGGACGGCTATCGCATCGAGGGACGAAAGGTTCTGATCCCGTGACCGCCGACCGTACGGCCACCACCGCCACCAGCACCGACACCGCCGACGCGGGGCGCCGCCCGCTGCGTCGCGCGCTGGTCAGCGTCTACGACAAGGCCGGGCTGGAGGAACTGGCTACGGGCCTGCACGCCGCCGGCGTCCAGCTGGTCTCCACCGGCTCCACCGCCGCGCGCATCGCCGCAGCAGGCGTCCCGGTGACCCCCGTCGAGGACGTGACCGGCTTCCCGGAGTGCCTCGACGGCCGGGTGAAGACGCTTCACCCCAAGGTGCACGCCGGTATCCTCGCCGACCTCCGGCTGGCGGACCACCGGCAGCAGCTCACCGACCTCCAGGTCGAGCCGTTCGACCTGGTCGTCGTCAACCTCTACCCCTTCCGTGAGACCGTCGCCTCCGGTGCGGCGCCCGACGACTGCGTCGAGCAGATCGACATCGGCGGCCCCGCCATGGTCCGCTCCGCCGCGAAGAACCACCCCTCCGTCGCCGTCGTCGTCAACCCGGCGCGGTACGCGGACGTGCTGGAGGCCGCCGCCGGCGGCGGCTTCGAGCTCGGTGCCCGCAAGCGGCTCGCAGCCGAGGCGTTCGCCCACACCGCCGCCTACGACGCGGCCGTCGCGAGCTGGTTCGCCGCCGACTACGCCGCCGACGACGAGGCGCTGCCCGCCTTCCACGGCTCCGCCTTCGAGCGGCTGCGGTCGCTGCGCTACGGCGAGAACCCGCACCAGCCCGCTGCGCTCTACGGCGACGGCAGTGGCACCGGCCTCGCCGCCGCGGAGCAGCTGCACGGCAAGGAGATGTCCTACAACAACTACGTGGACACCGAGGCCGCCCGGCGCGCGGCCTACGACCACGACCGGCCCGCCGTCGCGATCATCAAGCACGCCAACCCCTGCGGCATCGCGGTCGGCGCCGACGTCGCCGAGGCCCACCGCAAGGCCCACGCCTGCGACCCGGTCTCCGCGTTCGGCGGCGTCATCGCCGTCAACCGCCCGGTGTCCGTGGAGATGGCCGAGCAGGTCGCGGAGATCTTCACCGAGGTCGTCGTCGCTCCCGGCTACGAGGACGGCGCGGTCGACGTGCTGACCCGCAAGAAGAACATCCGGGTACTGCGTTGCGCCGACGCGCCCGCCGCGCGCACCGAGGTCCGCCCGATCGAGGGCGGTCTGCTGGTGCAGGAGAAGGACGTCTTCCAGGCCGAGGGCGACGACCCGGCCAACTGGACCCTCGCCACCGGTGACGCGCTGGACGAGGCGGAGCTCGCGTCGCTGCTCCTCGCCTGGCGCGCCTGCCGCGCCGTGAAGTCCAATGCGATCCTGCTGGCCAAGGACGGCGCCTCCGTCGGCGTCGGCATGGGCCAGGTCAACCGGGTGGACTCCGCCCGCCTGGCCGTGCAGCGGGCGGGCGAGGAGCGCGCTGCCGGTTCCTTCGCCGCCTCGGACGCGTTCTTCCCGTTCGCGGACGGTCTCCAGGTGCTCCTCGACGCCGGTGTCAGGGCCGTGGTGCAGCCGGGCGGCTCGGTGCGCGACGAGGAGGTCGTCGCCGCGGCGCGTGCCGCCGGGGTCACGATGTACCTCACCGGGACCCGTCACTTCTTCCACTGAGCCGACGCGCCGCCCGGCGCGTCCCGCTCCGCCCGCGCCCCGTCGGGGGCGGCGCCGCACCCCGTGTGCCGTGCCGTCCCCGGCGG
>NZ_JAAVJB010000373.1 GCF_012034385.1 Streptomyces spiramenti | reverse complement strand
GCGCGGCGCGGCTCCGCCGCGGGGCGCCGGACGCGCGCCGCCCTCGCCGTCCTGGCCGCCGGGCTGGTCGCGACAAGCTGCGCCGTCACCGACGACGGGGGCGAGGACGAGGCCCGCTCCCCGTTCACCGGCGAGGCCGTCGAGCCCGGCCCCGTGCTGGCGGTGAAGCTGGACAACGCCCCCGACGCCCGCCCCCACACCGGCCTGGCGTCCGCCGACATCGTCTACGCCACCCAGGTCGAGGGCGGACTCAGCCGTCTGACGGCGATCTATTCGGGTGACCTGCCGGCCGAGACGGGGCCGGTGCGCAGTGCCCGCGAGTCCGATCTCCAGCTGCTGCGGACCTTCGACGACCCGGCGTTCGCGTTCTCGGGGGCCCGGTCGGCGGTGCTGCCGCTGATCACCCAGTCGCCGGTGGAGGCCGTCACCCCGGAGAGCGCCCCGGGCGCGTTCTTCCGCGCCGAGGACCGCTCGGCGCCCCACAACCTCTTCCTGCGGCCGTCGGAGGCGCTGGACGACGCGCCCGGCGCCTCCGACGCGTCCGACGTCGGCTTCCGCTTCGGGGAGGCACCGGAGGGCGGCCGGGAGACGAACGAGGAGACGGTCCGCTTCCCGAGCGCGTCCTTCGGCTTCGCGTGGTCGGCGGAGGACGGCGCGTGGCGGGTGTCGATGGACGGCAGCCCCGCCGACGACACCGCGGCCGGGCAGGTCACCGCGGCCACCGTGGTGGTGCAGTACGTGGACGTTCACGACTCGCAGTTCCCCGGCACGCCGTTCACCGAGACCGTCGGTTCCGGCGACGCGACGGTGCTGCGGGACGGCCGCGCCCACGACGCGCGCTGGACGCGCAACTCCACCGCGGACGGAACCCGGTTCACCGGCGACGACGGTGAACGGCTGAACTTCGCGACCGGCCCGGTCTGGGTCGTCCTCGCCCCCGCCTGACCCTCCGGAACACCCCGCTCCGGACACCCGCCCCACCGCCGGACGCCCGCGAGCCGCACCGGCGAGGGCACCCCCGGGCCCCGGACGTGGGGCGCCCGAGGCCACCTTGACATCAAGCTCACTTGAGCTTCTACTCTCATCCCCGACCGACACACACCAGGGACGGAACTCCGCGCGGTCACCCGACCGCCCGACCGACCCGACGGGGAGCCGCCGTGAGCATGGAGATGACCGCGTGGAACGCGCTCTACAACGAGCGCCACGCCGAACAGGACCAACGCCCCTTCACCCGCGCCACCCTCCGACGCATCGGGACGTTCGCCCGTCCCTACCGCCGTGGGCTGGGCCTCTTCCTGGTGCTGAGCGTGGTGGGCGGCACCCTCGCGGTCGCCACTCCCCTGCTCGCCGGCCGGGTCATCGACACCATCACCAGCGGCGGGAGCGCCGGCACCCTCACCACCCTCGCGCTGCTCATCGCCGGCATCGCCCTGGCCGAGGCGGGACTCGTGCTCCTCGCCCGGCGGCTGTCCGCCGTCATCGGCGAAGGGCTCATCCTCGACCTGCGACGGGCGGTCTACGACCACGTGCAGCGGATGCCGGTCGCGTTCTTCACCCGCACCCGGACCGGCGCCCTCGTCTCCCGCCTCAACAACGACGTCATCGGCGCGCAACGGGCCTTCAGCGACACCCTCTCCGGCGTGCTCGGCAACTTCGTCATGCTGCTCCTCGCGCTGATCGCCATGGTCGCCCTCTCCTGGCAGATCACCCTGCTGGCGCTGGTGCTGCTCCCCGTCTTCGTGCTCCCCGCGCGGCGGATCGGCGCGCGGCTGGCGCAGTTGTCGCGGGAGGCGGCCAACCACAACGCCGTCATGACCACGCAGATGACGGAGCGCTTCTCCGCCCCCGGCGCCACCCTCGTCAAGCTCTACGGCCACCCCGAGGAGGAGTCCGCGGAGTTCGCCGAACGCGCTCGCCGCGTCCGCGACATCGGGGTGCGCACCGCCATGCTCCAGATGTACTTCGTCACGGCGCTGACCCTCGTCTCGGCCCTCGCCCTGGCCCTGGTCTACGGGCTGGGCGGCTGGTTCGCGCTCGGCGGCTCCCTGGAGACCGGCTCGGTCGTCGCCCTCGCCATGCTGCTGACCCGGCTCTACGCGCCCCTCACCGCCCTGGCCGGAGCCCGGGTCGAGGTGATGACCGCGCTCGTCAGCTTCCAACGCGTCTTCGAGGTCCTCGACCTGAAGCCGCTGGTCGCCGAGAGCAAGGACGCCCGCGAGGCACCGGACGGGCCGCTCTCGCTGGCGTTCGACGCCGTCGACTTCGGCTACCCGTCCGCCGACAAGGTCTCCCTCGCCTCCCTGGAGGAGGTCGCCACCCTCGACGGGCGCGGCGGCGAACAGGTGCTGCACGGGATCGACTTCCGCGCGGAACCCGGGCAACTGATCGCCCTGGTCGGCTCCTCCGGCGCGGGGAAGTCCACCATCGCCCAACTCGCCCCGCGGCTCTACGACCCCGACCGCGGCGCGATCCGGCTCGGCGGTGCCGACGTCCGCGAGCTGACCGCCCGGTCGCTGCGCGAGACGATCGGACTGGTCACCCAGGACGGGCACCTCTTCCACGACACCATCCGCGCCAACCTGATGCTGCCGCGCCCCGACGCGACCGCCGAGGAGGTGAGCGACGCGCTGCGCCGCGCCCGGCTGACCGAACTGGTCGACTCGCTGCCGGACGGTCTGGACACCGTGGTCGGCGAACGCGGCTACCGGCTCTCCGGTGGCGAACGGCAGCGACTGACGATCGCCCGGCTGCTGCTGGCCCGACCCCGCGTCGTCATCCTCGACGAGGCCACCGCCCACCTCGACGCGACCTCAGAGGCCGCCGTCCAGGAGGCGCTCACCGAGGCGCTGCGCGGCCGGACCTCCCTGGTCATCGCCCACCGGCTGTCCACGGTGCGGGCGGCCGACCAGATCCTGGTGCTGGAGGCGGGCAGGATCATCGAGCGCGGCACCCACGAGCAGCTCCTGGCCGAGAGCGGGCGGTACGGGGAGCTCTACCGCACCCAGTTCGCGGACCCCGGCCGGACCGACGGCGAGCCCGACAGCCACGGCGCCGCCGGCACCGGCGGGCCGGGTCAGGCGGCGGCACCGGTCGGCGCAACCCCGAGGGCGGCGTGATCCGAGGG
>NZ_JAAVJB010000372.1 GCF_012034385.1 Streptomyces spiramenti | reverse complement strand
CACCGCCACCAACTCACCCGGCAACACCCGCAGATCCATGGCACGCAACGCATGAACCGACGCCACACCACTACCGTGAACCCGCGACACCGCCCGCAACTCCAACACCGGACACGAGGCGTCGACGGCACCCGCCGCGGCCTCGGTGTCCCCGGTGGCGTGCGCGGTCGTCGCGCTCACGGACCCGCTCCCCTGATCGTCGGTGGTGCTCATCCTGCTGTCCCCTCCCGGTGGTCCGGTGCGCTGTGCGCGGGCCGGCCACGTGGTGTCCCCTGCGGTGATCGGTGCGGGACGCGCCCGGGCCTCTCGGGCCGGGGCGTCCGCGGCGGGCGGTGTTCGCTCGGTCCGGCGCCGCCGCCCGCACGGGCGGCGCCGGCACGCGGCGGGCTAGTGTTCCCGGCGGTTCACCGCCGGGGTGGAGCGGGTCATCAGCGCCGCGACGACCGCGGCGACCAGCGGCACGACGAAGACCAGCTGGAGGATGGTCCCCCAGGGGATCTCCAGGAACAACTGCGGCTCGGTCTCGGGCCCGCCGTACCACTCGGTGCGCCAGAGCTCGTGCATCTCCCGGTGGCCGGCAAGGCGGATCGCCGCCCCCGGCACCAACCCGGCCAGGGAGCCGAGGACCACGCCCATCAGGGCGATCACCCCGCACTGGAGACCGGACAGTGTCCGCCTCACCCTCGGCGGCGCGCCGACCGCCGAGAGCGTCGCGAGGTCGGCCTCGGAGTCGGCCTGTGCCAGTCCGGTGGCGATACCGGCCGCGCCGAGCGTCACCACGGTGGCGAACAGCCCCAGAATGAGCAGCACCAGATCACCGCCGGAGGTGTGGCCCTCCTCGACGTAGAGCCTGAGCGCGGTCGAACCGGCACCGGACGAGCCGTCTCCCGCGGACAGCGCCTCCCGCAGCGCCTGGACCTCGGCGTCGGTGGGCTCACGGTCGGTGGCCACGACGACGGCCTGGTCGACGACCTGGTAGCCGTTGGCCTCCGCCCAGGCTGCGGTGACCAGCACCTCGCCGGGGCGGGCGCCGTAGTCGGCCTCCTCGCCGACCGTGGCCGGCAGGGCGACCACGTCCTCGGGCCGCGTCTCCTGGTCCTCGTCGGTGAGCGGCGCGAGCCGGAGGGTGCCGTCCTCGTGGATCTGCCGCTCGTCGTAGACGACCGCCTCGTCGCGCTCCAGAGCGGCGGCGGCGTCGGGATCGTCGATCTCCATGACACGCAGCAGCTCGGGGCCGGCGACGCTGATGGGTCCCCAGGTGGGCGTCTTGACCCACCAGTCCTCCACGCACGCGGGGTCGTACTCCGCGATGGTCAGCTCGGGGTTCTCGGCGCGCGCCGCCTCGAAACCGGAGCCGAAGGCGTCCCGGTCGCAGACGGCGGCGGGCGGCAGCTGCACCATCGGTTCGGTGCACTCCGCCGGCGAGTTCACCAGGTGGCACAGCTCCCCCGTGTCGGTGAGCCGGCCGATCGGCGCCAGTTCGGTGGCGGGCAGGGTCCGCAGCGCGGCGTCCGTCGCGGCGGGCAGGTCGCCGGGCCGGTCGGAGGAGATCACGACCGCGCCGGACGGAACGGTCGCCCGGTAGGCGGCCCGGTTCTCCGCGTCGGTGCTCGCCACGACGGTGGCGACGGCGACCGCGCCGGAGACCGCGGCGAGCACCGCGGCGACGGCGGGGGCGGTGCGGGAACGGTTGCGGACCGCGTCGCGGACCGCCAGCCGGCCGGAGAGCGGAAGGAACCGGCCGATGCGGCCGAACAGGCCGACCAGCACCGGGGTGGTGGCGACCAGGCCGAGCTGCGCCACGATGACACCGCCCACCACCACCATGGCGTTGCTCACGAAGAGCGCGCCCAGCACGGCGACAGCGGTGCCGAAGGCGAAGAAAAGACCTCCCATGACGGGAAGTTCCCGTCCGACACGGCGCACGCCGCGACGCCCGGTGAGGGATTCCAGGATCGGGGAGCGGGAGGCTGCGAGCGCGGGCAGCAGCGCCGCCAGCAGGCCGGTGCCGACGCCGAGCGAGCAGATGGCGAGCAGTTCCAGCGGGTTGACGGTCAGGTCGCCGAACCGCCGGCCCGCCGACTCCTCCAGCCAGTTCCACGCCAGGAACGCGGCGGCGACACCCAGGACGAGACCGACCAGGGCTGCGGCGAGACCCAGCACGGCGCCGCCGGCCAGCATCACGGCGCGCACGTGCCGCCGGTCGGCGCCGTTGGCGCCCATCAGCCCCAGCATCCGGCGGGAGCGGCGGGCACCGACGGCGAACGCCGGCCCGGCCAGCAGGCAGATCTCCAGGATCACCAGCGCCAGCACCAGCACGACACCGACGTGCGCGCTGCCCCCGCCACCGGCCCCGCCGAGACCCGCGGCGAAGTACGGCACCTCGTCGCGCGGCGGCGGGTCGAGCCGGACGGCGCGCGAGTCGACGAGCCAGCCCTGCTCGTTGGCCTTCTGCACCGCGGCCCAGTCCACCGGGGTGTCCGAGGTGACGAAGTACTTGGCGTGGGAGAGGTACTGCTCGGCGCCTGGCTCGGCGGCGAGGGTGTCGACCATCCCGGTACCCGGCAGCACGGTCAGCTGTTCGGTGTGGAGTTCGCCGGGCAGCTCGTAGGAGCCGGTGAGGGTGAACTCGCCCTCGAAGCCGCGGACGGCGACGGTGTCGCCCACGGAGAGGCCGGCGACCTCCAGGAAGGCCGTGGTGGCGGCGGCCTCGTTCTGCTCCCGGGGTACACGCCCCTCGCGCAGAGTGGCGCTCGCACCGGTCAGCGGGTCGTCGAGGTCCCACTCGCGGACGTGGATCGCGGCCAGCCCGCCGGTGGTGGTCACCTCGGCGCCGTACCAGCCGCGCTCCACGACGAGCTCGGCACCCGGGAAGTACGCGGCGACGTCACGAGCCGCCTGCAGGTCGGCAGACTGCTCCGCTTCGGGGTCGGCGGTCGCCTCGCCCACGGCGTCGGCAACCGTGGTCCACTGTGTCGCGTCCTCGGGGTTCTGCAACAGCGGGACGGGGGCGCCGGGGAACAACTGGGCGTCCGCGGTGCCCATGGTGCGGTCGATCTGCTCCTCGGTGGTCAGTTGGGAGCTGCGGAAACTGATGTCGATGGCGGTGACGCCGATGATCGGCAGCGCGATCATCGCGATCACCAGGATGCTGCGGCCCT
>NZ_JAAVJB010000371.1 GCF_012034385.1 Streptomyces spiramenti | reverse complement strand
GCCCGCGCGCAACGCAGCGCCTCCACAGCGCAGGCCCGCCCCCGCACCCGGCCCCGCCCCCCGGGGGGGCGGGGCCGCCGCACACCGCGCCCCGGGGCCCCGGCAGGCAGCGCCGCACCGCCCTCAGGGGGTTACTTCTCGACGCAGAACTCGCCGACCGGCCAGCCGACGTGCCGCTTGTCGGTGGCAACGTGGCCCAGGACCTGGTCCCCCTCCGTCAACTCGGTCACGTTCAGCACACTCGCCCCGGGCCCCAGAACCCGCACGTGCCAGTCGTCCTGCACGATGAGATTGACCTCCACCCCCTCGGGCGAGCGGGCCTTGATACTCAGCAACGGCCGGGACTCCAACTTGATCCGACCCACCACGATGCGACGGGTACGTCCGTCGGCACCGACCGCGAGGACCGCGCTGCCCGCCTTGAGCTCGCTGAGGTAGTTGGTGCGGTTGTCCTGCCCGAAGACGTAACTGTGCAAGGCGCCCGCGTTGATGCGGAACGGACGGGTCGGCATGTAGGGCAGCGGGTGGGTCTCGCTCACGCACAGGATGAACCCGTGGGCGTAGGAGCCCACGAGCATCCCCTCGTCCTTCTCGAAATGGGTACAGGTATCGATGCACACCCGGTCCCCGAGCCCCAGGTGCTCGATGGAATCGATCGTCAGGGTGGACAGCCGCAAGGCGGGAGTCTTCAGCCGGAGCATCTCCACCAGGGCGAACACGTCGTTGGCGTCACGAGGAGCCAGCAGCACACCCTCCGAGCCCTTCTCGAGCACATCGACGATGACCTGGGCCTCCTCCAGGTCGTCGGCCCGGCAGATCAACTGCCCCGGCGAGCTGTCGGCCGCAGCGATGACGATCTCCAGAGGGATCTTCGTCGGGTCCTTGAACTCCACGACCGTGTAGGCCAGCGCGACCGCCGCCTCACAGGCCAGCGTCAAGGACGGATCATCGACCACGTCGACCAGGCCCGCGGTGTCCTCCAGCCCCTCACGGTGGAGCGCACGAACCTGCGCCAACCGGCCCGCGTCGGCGATCTCGTTCAACACGATCACGCCCTCCGGCACCTGACCGGCAGGCGGCGGCCCCGCCAACACGCGCTTGACCGTGTTCGGCAGCGTCGACAAGGTCGCGACATCGCTGTCGACGATCGCGTCGACCCGGGCATGTACCGACGCGTCGATCACCGCCTCACGGTGATCGACGGGAACGGTACGCATATCGATCCAAGCAAATTTCATAACACACCTACCATGTGGGAAGGAGGCACCGGCTCAGCCGCGAGCACTCGGCCATGAACGATTTCAGCGAGTTCCCGGACCGCTTCCCGAGGAGACGGACCGGTGAAGACCCGACGGCCGACCGCCAGTCCACTGCACCCCGCGGCCAACGCCGAGGACGCGAACTCACGCAGGGACTGCCCCCCGCCCCCGCCCCCGGCGACCAGGACCGGCAACGGACAACTCGCAACGACGTCCGACATACGCGACGCGGGAGCAGCCAGGACCGTCTTGACGAGATCGGCACCGAGATCGACCGCGATATTCACGACATGCGCGACCAGATCCGCTCTCGCCCCGTCCTCCACCCGCGGGCCCCGCGGGTAGATCATCACCAGCAACGGCATCCCCCACCGCTCGCACCCCGAAGCGACCACCCCGAGATCAGCGAGCTGCGCCGCTTCGGTGAGAGAACCGATATTCACATGGACACTGACAGCGTCCGCACCGATCCCCACAGCGTCCTCGACGCTACCGACCAACACCTTCGCATCGACATCGGGAGCGTGAACGGTACTCGCACTCAGATGCACCACGAGCGCGGTACGGGTGAGCAACCCAGGCGGAATCATCCGAGCTCGGCCTTTATGGACCACGACAGCGTCCGCTCCCCCCACGCTGATATCCCGTACCAACTCACAGAAACCGGTACCAGTGACCACCGGCCCGTCAGACACAGAATGATCGAGCGGGACGAACAAGTAACGACCGTCACCCCGTCTGGACAACCGCGCCATACGCAACGCTTTCCCGGTCAACGACACACTCGACACGACACACCTCCCATCCTGAAAAGACCCGACAGACCAGACCCGACCAGACCCGGCCCGGCGCAGACCAGACACGCCGTGACACACCCGGCGCCCTCACCACGAGACACCGTCCCACCCACCACTGAAGAATCAAGCCAGACACCACCCACACCCACCGGCGCACAAACCACCCGTTCCCGGCCCGCCGAACCCGAGGGCACGCCCGCCGTGCGGCGGTGAGGTCTCACCAGAGGTGCAGCCCTGTCTCCTCCCCGGGGGTCGATCCCCGGTGGCGGAGGCATTCCTAGGATCATCGGTGGACAGCGACGGCGGGGCGCAGTACAGCCCCGGCGTGGCCCGCCGTCCCCAGAGGAGGGCGCTGCCACACCGGTGAGCGGCGGGACCGACGGACCGGTGGACGACATGACACCGCTGGAGGTATCGCTGGGCGCGGTCCGTGAGACTCCCGAGCAGACAGTCGTCCACCTGCGGAGCGACCGCAGCGAGCTGACCGTGACACTGGCCGAGTTGCTGGCCGACGCGATGCGAGTCGCGGGCGGTCTGGCGGCGGCGGGGGTCGCCCCGGGGACGTGCGTGCCGCTGCTCGCGGACCGGAGCGAGGACCCGCGACGCCAGCTACGGCCATCTGCTGCGTTGTCAGGAACACCCGAATACAACCCGGTATGAGGGTGCCCCTCCGCCGTGCAGCTGACCGCATCTGACGCCGCGAGCTGAGCCGACGTGGGGTCTCACACACGCTCTGAGCGGACTGGCCGCGGACCTCCTCGTGGATTCGGTCGGCCTGCCCCGTGCGCTGCCGGCAGTCGGCGGTGGGCATCTGCTCGCCTCACTGGGCCCGATGATCCTCTCGGCCCGGAGACAGATCGACGGTTTAGCCTCGCGCTTTCACGCGGTGGGCTGTCCGGAGGTTGATCAGGAACGCAGAAAGTGCCCTTGACCTGCAACGATAGGACTTGCTGAGGGTCCAGTTCGCTGCAAGGAAAAGAGCACTCTCCAGGTGAAGCACTCTATCGGTTCTTACCCGCGTGCCCGTGTCCAGGACGACGGTCGTCAGGTCGTCTCGCAGGCCGGGTCGGTCCTGCTCGTGGAGACGGCCCGCAAGACCGGTCTTGA
>NZ_JAAVJB010000370.1 GCF_012034385.1 Streptomyces spiramenti | reverse complement strand
CCCCCCCCCCCCCCCCCCCCCCCCCCCCCCCGCGTCTGTTTCCGGCCCGCTTCGCTACGGGCAGCACTCGGCGCACTACGGCCCGCTTCCGGAGTGTCCGTGCGCCGGTCAGCGCGCGGGCCCGCGCCCCCGGGTCTTCCTGTTCGGCGTGGGTGCGGTGGCCCGGGCCCGGCCGGTCCGCCCGGGCGCTGTTCGCGGCGCTGAGCGGGGGCGCGTCCGTACCCGGCCAGTGAAGCGCCCGTGTGGGCGGGTCGCGGGAATCTGTCTCAGATGTGTGGCGGTCATCACAGGAGTGCGGTGAAATATCCGGGGAGGCTTTCCCCGTTTGCATACTCGTACGACGAAGTGGGGAGGCATTCCCCACTTCCTGGACGGGACGACGGCCGGTGACCGGCGAGGAGGCCCCATGAGCGCATCACACGCCGCCGGCGTGACGGCGAGCGGCGGACTCCGTGCCGACGCCGCCCGCAACCGGGACCGCATCGTGGCCGCCGCTCGCGAGGTCTTCGCGGCCGAGGGGCAGAAGGCCCCGCTCGACGAGATCGCACGCAGCGCCGGGGTCGGCAACGCCACCCTCTACCGGCACTTCCCGACCCGCCGCGACCTGGTGGTCGCGGTGGTGCGCGACGTGTCGGAACGCGCCGCAGACCGGGCCGAGGAGGCGCTCGCCGCCGGGGTCGACCCGTTCGAGGCGCTGCGCGGACTCTTCCTCGCCGGCGTCGAGGAGAAGGTCGGCGTCATGTGCACCATGCTCGGCACCGCCGACGGCGACCCCGGCCGCCGCGCCGCGGGGGACCGCCTCACCCAGGTGGTGGAGCGCCTGGTCCTGCGCGCCCGCTCCACGGGCACCCTCCGCGCGGACGTCACCGCCGGAGACGTCCTACTGGCCATCGGCCGCCTCACCAGACCGCTGCCGGACGGTTCCGAGTGTCGCCTCGACGGCGACCTGGTCCGCAGACAGCTGCTGATCTTCCTCGACGGGCTGCGCGCCCCCGCCGCCACCGAACTGCCGGGGACCGGCCCGTCGGTGGCCGACCTGCGGCGCGTACCCGCCGGCCTGAGTTAGCCGGCCGCACGGACTGTCGGCCCGCCTCGTGGGCCGATCGGGGCTCAGCCCCACCCCCGCACGGCGCGGTCGCCCGACCGCGCACCCCCGCCGGGACAGCCGCACCGCAGCGACCCGGTCGGAGCGCAGACGTGTACCCGACGTCAGCGGCTGTCGATCCGGCGGCACGGTCATGTGCCACCCGCACATGACGTGCCGCAGGCACCACCCGCACCGCCCGAACGAAGCGCACCGCGCGGCACGCCGGGTACCGGCAGAACCGGTACCCGGCGACGCGGTCGCCGTCCGCAGCACGACCGAACGCACAGCTGGCCGACAGCACGACAGCACGGCAGCACGAACGGAACACGCAGCACAGCAGCACAGCGCACCAACGGAACACAGCAGCACGGCAGTACCGAACCGCCCCCCGACAACCGCCCGACCGACCGCCGGACCCGGCCGCCCGCTCCGGGTCCACCCCCCCGTCCAGCGACGTCTTCCCCGACAAGGTGGCAGCCCATGTCCCGAGCGCTCGACAGCGCCGCTCACTCACCACCGCAGCGCCCCGCGACCCCGCGACGGCGTGTTCTCGTCCCGCTCACGGTGGCCCAGCTGATGGTGGTGCTGGCCTCGACCATCGTGATCGTCACCCTGCCCTCCCTCCAGGCCGACCTCGGCATCGCCGACGCCGACCGCCAGTGGGTCCTCACCGCCTACGCCCTCGCCTTCGGCGGACTGCTCCTCGTCGGCGGCCGGGTCGCCGAACTCCTCGGACGGCGGAACGCGCTGGTCCTCGGCGTCATCGGCTTCGCCCTCGCGTCGGTGCTCGGTGGACTGGCGACGACCGCGGCCACCCTCTTCGCCGCCCGCGCGGGCCAGGGCGTCTTCGGCGCACTCCTGGCGCCGGCCGCCTTCGCCCTGCTCTCGGCGCTCTTCGCCGACGTGCGCGACCGCGGCAGGGCCTTCGCCGTGCACGCCGCTCTCGTCGGTATCGGCGGCGTGCTCGGCCTGATGCTCGGCGGCGCGTTGACGCAGTTCCTCGGCTGGCGGTGGACGTTCTTCGTCAACGTGCCGCTGGCCGCGGTCGCCCTGATCGCGGTTGCCCTCACCCGGCTGCCCGCCGTCTCGTCCGGCGCCGCGCCCCGGATCGACCTCCCCGGCGCCGTCGCTTGGGCGGTGGGACTCTTCGCGCTGGTCGGCGGCGTCACCCGCGCCGGCTCCCACGGCTGGACCGACGCCGGAGTGCTCGCCTCGCTGCTGGCGGCGGCCATGCTGCTGGCGGCCTTCGCCCGCCGGCAGGTTCGCACGCCGGGCGGACTGCTCCCGCCGCGTGTCGTGCTGGACCGGAACCGTGCAGGGGCCGTCCTGGTGGTCGCCCTCGCCGCCGCGGCGCTGTTCGGCGTCTTCCTGATGATGACCTTCTACCTGCAGTCGGTGAAGGGGTACCAGCCCGTGCTGGCGGGGCTCGCGTTCCTGCCGATGAGTGTCGGTGTGATCATCGGGTCGACACAGGTGGCTTCGTGGACACTCGCCCGGCTCTCGCCGCGCGCCGTGATGGTGCCCGGCCTGCTCGCCGCGGCCATGGCCATGCTGATGTTCACCCAGCTCGAAGCCGACAGCTCCTACATGGGGTTGCTGCTGCCCGCCCAGCTCGCTCTCGGGATGGGCATGGGCACGGTCTTCATGGTCGCCGTGCACATGGCCACCTCCGGCGTCCGCTCCGGTCACACCGGCGTCGCCTCGGCGCTGGTCACCAGCTCGCAGCAGATCGGCGGCGCCCTCGGCGTCGCGTTGCTGGGGACGGTGGCGGTCTCCAGCACCGCCGGCCGGTTCGGCGGCAGCGACTCGCTGCTGACCGCCTCGCCCGAGGCGACCGTCGGCGGATTCGCCACGGCCGCCTGGTGGGGGCTGGGCGCCGTGCTGCTGGCGGTCGCCGCGGCCTCGGCGCTCGTCAGCAACCGCGCGCCGCAGCCGTACGTGGCCGGCGGCAGCGCGGTCGCCGCCACCGGGCACGGCCGCCCGGTGCACCTGGGGGACGACGACACCTCCTCCGTGGCGCTCGCCCACTGAGTCCGCCGCCGCTCGCGTCCGACGCACGCCGCCGTCCCGCCTCCCGGGTGGGAC